>JASMLW010000138.1 GCA_030748485.1 Pirellulaceae bacterium | reverse complement strand
CACGGCGGTCGGCACGGCCGACAGTCTCGCCAAACTCGCCGCCAAAACAGGCCAGCGCTGGCTGCGCGGCGTCAAGGCGGTCGCGCTGGCTCAAGAAGGCTAGCGCGGCGGCGAACGTCGACAACTCTTCAAACCGCGCGGTGGCCAAAATCAACCATTCGGTCCGCCTCCATCGCGCTGCGCCCGCATCCTCCCCTTCTTCCACAGCCACCGAGTCCGGCCGCGCCGCAACTGCGAGGTGTGTGTCCCCAATCGCGGGGTAGCAACTGCGAGGTGTGTGTCCCCAATCGGACCTGTCTCCCCAATCGCGGGGTAGCAACTGCGAGGTGTGTGTCCCCAATCGGACTCCCCGCAACTGCGAGGTGTGTGTCCCCAATCGGACCGCCCTGAGGTGTGTGTCCCCAATCGGACCTGTCCCCAATCGGACCAGGACCAATCGGACCCGTGTCCCCAATCGGACCCCCATCCCAATCGGACCCCCAATCGGACCACATGACACATTGGCGCCACAAGATTCGACTCCTGCATGAGCGCGCTGAGGTTGCCGTGATGATCTTCGACTATCGGGGGTATCCGCAGCGCGGACGTGCAACCCAATGAAGTCGGTCTCTACGCCGACGCCCGAGCCGCGCGGCGCTGGCTGGCGGAACGAGCAGGCGTGCCGGAAGGCGAGATTATTCTGTACGGTGAATCGCTCGGCGGCGCCGTGATGGTTGAACTCGCCAGCCGCGACGGCGCGCGGGGACTGATTCTCGAGAACACGTTCACGTCATTGCCGGACGTCGCAGCAGTTCACTACCCCATCTTCCCGGCTCGCAGGATGATGCGGAATCGATTCGACTCAATCAACAAAGTCCCCAACTACCACGGCCCGCTGTTGCAATTCCACGGCGATGAAGATCGGACCGTGCCGATTGACCTGGGACTCCGTCTGTTCAACGCGGCCAGCCACCCAAAGAAGTTCGTGCGGCTCGAGAACCATCGCCATAACTTTCCGCTGCCGGTCGAGTCCCATCGCGCCGTCGCGGAGTTCGTCGCGGGCGTCGCCAAACGTCCGGAAGAGGCTGCGGTCGATAACTGCGCGGATCATACTGCGCCCCGAGCATTTCACGCCGTTCGATCAGCGCGGCCACCGAACTCCAGCGACTCAGTTTCGTCGGCCCGCCTTCTTCGTCAGAATTGGATCGCCCCAAGCAGCACGCGCGTAGTAACTCGATCCGCCGCACGCGGTGATCAGAGTCAGCGCTTGCACTCGACCGACTTTGATGCGGAAGGACGCCACGTTGTTGGGCGTCAACGGCGGTGAGATCCAGAGAATCTTGCCGTCACCCTCAATGCGAAACACGACCGGGCTGGAGGTTGGCAAGCGAGTGTAGTACCCGGGGTCGAAACCCACCACACCACTGAGCGTCTCGTACTGCTTGTCGAGGAAGTAGGAGACCTTGGCCGCACCTTCGTACTCGTCCGGCTGTCCCCAAATCGACTTGCGGAACTTCCGCCCGTTGATTGTCACTTCGCGATGGATTGGCGGGTCGCCCGGATCGATCTCGACACCCACCGCGCCAATCGGCCGCGTCTCCGACAGATAGACGCGGTGCACGTTATCATCACCGTCATCTCCGGCAGCCAGCTGTTTCAATCGCTTTTCGACCGCGGTCTTCGAGAGCCCCGTCAGTTTGTCGACCGACTGCTCGTACCAGTAGCCGGCGCGCGTGCGGATCTCACCTCGGTAGTCTTTGTGTCGTGTCGAATCGGCGAGCGTCCACCAAGCGTCGCCCGCTTTGCGTTGAGCCTCGGGCTCTGTCGGATTCGCCAAGTCGCTCTCGGCCGCAGCCACCAGCTCCGCGCCGCTCGATTGAGCCAAATGGGGGAGTCCCGTCTTCCAGTCGTCGCGAATGAAACACCGATAGACGCCCACTTTCAGATTCGCGGCTGGATCCATCGGCATGTCGGCGAGTTTCGTCTCCGCCGCTTCGGCGTCGCGACGAGCTGTTTCGATGCGTTTGACCTTCGCCTTGGCCGCGTTGATGCGAGCCATGACCGCCTTTTCCCGCAACATCCGGCCGGCCACCAGAGCTGAGTCGATGAGGTCGGCGGCGGTCGTCAGCGATTCGTTTTGCAACGCCTCCTCGGAGAGCATGATCGCCGTGTCGACGAGCGTGCGCGCCTGAGCCGCGGAGCGAGTGACTTTGATCGCTTCGGCGGCCCGCTTGACGAGATTCGCCTTATGAGTCACCAGACCTTCCGCTTGGAACTTGCCGAGCACCGGTTGGGCGATCGTCAGAGCGCCACCCAAATCTCCCATCTCAGCCGTAAGCGCCGCCGCTTCAAACCGCATCACAAAGAAGACGGTTGGCTCGTCCTTTTCGTGGTTCTTCGATTGGTCCACCAATGTCTTCACCAGCTCAGCTCGTCGTGGCAGACCCGTCTTCGCCGCCGCGTATTGATCGGAAAACAAGTCGCGGATCTCCGTCACGGTCGAACGGATATCTTCAATCGCGGGAACGGGCAAAGCGGGGGGCGGTTCAGCCGGCTGTTCACCGGGCCGAGGACCAAGTGAAGGTTGACCGGTTTCTGTGCGCGGATTCGAACCATTCTGCGACAGCAGATTGGCGAGTGTGCGACCCGAAACGCGAGCGTTCAAGAATCGGCTGTCATCCGAACTGCCGCCACTCTGCTTTCGCAGACTCAGAACGGCCACCGACGCCTCACTCGCCTCCCGCGGTTCATCAATGCCGCGACGGGCCAGTGCATGAACCAACGCGTTCGGCAGTCGCCCGATGTCGGCGATCGAGAAGCGAAAGTGCCCGCCGGCGCCCTGCAACAGCAGAACGTCACCGTCATTCGCTTTGCAAATCAAATGGCGCTTGCCGACGGTCAACCGATCGCCGTCGGACATGTTGCTCGCCCCAATCGCGAACCCGCGCCAAAATAACTCGTGCCGCTCAACGATGTTTTCAATGGCGGTCAACTGAGCCGTGATGTGCGGCGCGGTCGTCTCTTTTCGAGCCGCCGCCAGCGCTGCTCGCGCGGCCGGAATGTCGCGACGAGCGAGATGATCTTTGACGTTCGTCACGTGTTGCTGCGCCGTCGTCAAAGCTTGCCGTCGCTCGTCAATGTACCGCTGGTCGGCTGTGCTCAGCTTGGAGATTTCGACCGTCAACAAGATACCGTCGGCTCGCTTCAAGACGGCTCGCGCGGCATCCAGCTTGACGAGCTCGGCGTCGACCTCGAAATCGCCCTCGCCGCTCTTCCATGTCCTGGCTTCGACCGAACATGCGCAGAGTGAAAAAAGAAGAATCAAGAGTGCTTGACGATACATGGGTGATCCGCTGACGTGGGAGGAGGGCGAGCCCACTCAACTGACGACTGAAGAAGGCGTCACGATTTCACAATTTGTCAATTATCTACGCTGAAGCGGGACTCGGTCAAGAAAGCTGTTACATACGGGTTACTGTTTTCACCCGGGCGGCGTTGAGGAGGCTACTCTCGATCGATTCCAGCGACCAGCCAGAGCGGACGCCGAGCTCTTGTTTCGCGCCATCGATTCCCCTGCGCGGTAAACTATCTCGCCAGGGATCCTGTGCCATCGACGGCAGAGTGCTGGGGAGTTTCCCCACCCGTCACTTCATCCGAGCAAGTGAGAAAACGAACTCAAGCGGCAATTCGTCTATTCGAATGTCGCCCACCCGATTCTCAACCATTCCAACCAACGATTTTCAACACAGGTGATGCAGCTGGTCGACTGCAGCGCCGCGGCAGACAATCAAACCAATGTCCGACGAGTTCAATCCGTACCAAAAGTGGCTGGGGATTCCACTCCACCAACAACCTCCCAATCCGTACCGTTTGCTGGGGTTGGAGTTGTTTGAGCAGGATGCGGATGCGATTCAGAACGCGGCCGATCGGCAGATGGCTCATCTGCGAACCTTTCAGGGTGGCCAACACGCCGAGGCGTGCCAGCGGATTCTCAACGAGGTATCGGGCGCTCGGCTGCTGCTGTTGGATTCCGACCGCAAGAGTCAGTTTGACGCGAAAATGCGAGCTCACATTGAACAGACAAGGCGAGCTCAAGAGCAGACAAGTCAAGCCGCCGCCGCCGAACAACCGCCCCCCGCACCCGCGACTAGTGCCCCAAGTAGCGATCCCACCAACGCAGCGCCCAACGCAGCGCCCAACGCAGCGCCGGTGATCGTCACGGATACACCGGCAGCCTCGGCGACTGCTCCCGCAATTGAGTCGGATGACGAAACGGGAGCCGCCACAACTCGACAGCGCAATCAAGCCGCCGCGTCGTCCGGCTCGGCGATCGGCGCGATCAAGATCGCCGCGGGGTCGATTGGCGGTCTCTGCATCGCCATCGTCTTGTTGCTTGTCTTAGGTGTCGATCCTTTTGGAATCACCGGCTCGGACGAACCCGCTTCGCCATCGGTCGCCGGTGGCGGCGGCGAAACGATCACGCCGCCCGTTCCCGCGGCCGAGAACAAGCCTCCCATCGACTCGCAGGCTCGCAGCCCCTTTCGCGTGCAGCGCGAGGCGGCGACCGAAAACGGAGCCAACACGGACCCGTTTGTTCTTTCGCTTGCCGAGAATCCGACCGTCGCGAACTCGCCGGTTTGGCCGCCGGCGACGGAATTGGGCGCGAGCGACATGGCACAAGCTCTAGCAATTTCGGAGTCGCTCTCCGACCGAGTCAACGAACTCGTCGCGCCGGACAGCCAATTGGACACAGCCATGCGGCGCGAACGTTCTAAGGCGCTGACAGGCCAGCTAGCCCGCGTCGCCGAGGTTGCGACGTTCGTCGACGCGGCGGCGTCCGGACAGGTCGACCAGATTGTCGACAACATCGTTAAGATCAACGAACAGTCAACGTCTCGTGAGTTGATCGGCGCAATTGGGCTCAGCTCATACGGTGACAGCGATCTCCCCAGCCAAGGCGTCGTCTTGGTCGGCGCATTGCGCGAGGTCGTAGAACAGGGGGCCGTCTACGAGATGCAATTTGAGCCGCTCGGCGGTGGACAGATTATCCCTGTCCTCAGCTGGACGGACCCGGTGCGCTTAGTGGAAATTGGCGCGCCGCTCGTCGTCGTGGGAGTGATTGTCGAAACTCCCAAAGAGAAAATCCCCGGCTATCGTGGCGGACAGGAACGCGTCGTTTGGGCCGGCGGTGTAATCCCGTTGTCGCAGACAGCCGACAACACGGGCGGCGAGTAGCTGTCGATCCCGACGGCGAACCGTGAACGCTAGCCTTGTTCGGCCATGACAGCTTCGTACGAGACGACGAAGGTGGACATGCCGATCGCCACTCGATCCCCGGCCTTCAGTTGCACGTCGTCAATCGGTTGGTTGTTGACATAGGTGCCGTGTTTCGAATCCAAGTCACGGACATGCAACGAGCCGTCAGTCCAATTAAAGACGCAATGTCGGCGGCTCACCCATCGATCACTGATGGTGAGATCGGCGTCGTCGGTTCGGCCGACGACGAGGGGGAATTCGTTCAACTGGACGTCAGGCATCCCAAGGGATGTGTCCAGGGGGATTAGTGTCGCCTGCATGGGTACAAGCAATAAAAAGGCGGGACTTCAAAGGAAGGCGAGGTAGGAGGGAACCGTGAGGGTCGCCGTCCAACTTATGCAGGGCGATTTGCCCTGTCAAGGGCTCTTGAGGGGGGGCCAGGGCGGTTCAAACCGCTAGCTAATCCTCCGTCAAGGCGCCCAGGCCGTGAGGTTCTCCAACTTGGGCGTGACCCCGAGGCCGGGATCCGTGGAGGCGGCCAGTTTCCCACCGTCTCGCTGCGGTGCGCCGTCCGCGATGCTGACCGTCACGTAGCTGTTAAAGTCTGTCGATGTGAACAGGTATTCCGGAGGGGTGCTATGGGCCAAATGGGAGATTGCCGCCGTCGTGATGTCTCCTCCCCAGCTATCTTCTATCGTCATGGCGATTCCCAATTCGACGCACAGATCGCGAGCCAATCGGGCGGGAGTGAGACCACCGAACTTGCTGATCTTGATGTTCACGACGTCCATCGCCTGATCGCGATTCGCTCGCAGCAAAACACTCATCCCATCGATCGACTCGTCCAATACGAAGGGTCGATTCGTATGGCGGCGGATCGATAAGCACTCTTCATAGGACAGACAGGGCTGCTCGATGTAAACATTCACGTCGCGCACCGCATCGGCGACTCGCATCGCTTCGTGCATCAACCAGCCGGTGTTGGCGTCCGCGATCAGCACGTCTCCCTCTTGCAGTTCCGCAGCCGCACAGCGGATGCGGGCGATATCCGTGTCCGGGTCGCCGCCGACTTTGAGTTGAAACTTTCGATACCCTTCGTCGCGATACTTGCCGACAAAAGAGGCCATCTCAGCAGGCGACTGTTGGGAGATGGCTCGATAGAGCGGAAAGCTGTCTCCGTAGCGGCCGCCGAGCAGCATGCAGACGGGAAGCCCCGCGGCTTGCCCTACGATGTCCCAGCAGGCGATATCGATCGCGCTTTTCACGTAGGGATGACCCTTGAGAGCTTGGTTCATCTTCCGCTGCAGCCGCATCAGTTGACGAGGATCATCGCCGACCAATTGGGGAGCCAATACGGCCAGACCCGCTCGCGCCCCTTCGGCGTAAGCCGGCAAATAGACGGGACCAAGTGGGCAAACTTCTCCGTGTCCGACAAGCCCTTCGTCCGTTTCCACGCGCACGACCGTGCTGTCGAAAACCTGCACCGACTTTCCGCCAGACCAGTTGTAGCTGCCCTCGTGCAGCGGCAAGTCGACTTGGTAGATGCTGACGTTGGATATCTTCATGCGACGTTCCGAAATGGCCTGAGTTTTGGTCGGGAGGTCTCGATCACCCTTCGCCTGATTTGTACAGCGAAAGAGTGATCGGCACTATAGCCCCGCGGCCCTCGCGGAGCGCATGCTGCATGCTCGCAACGGTCGATGCTCGAAACGGTCGATGCTCGCAATGGTGGTCCATCCGCCCCATTGCTGGAATCGATCGGGAGAGGCCCGAATCCTCAACACTCCCGGCCGCTTATGACAAGCCGAGTTTCCCGGAGCTGTCGCCGACTTTTTCGACCTTCGCGCCGGCGATACTCAACATGCTCACGAAGAGGTTGTTGAGTGGTGTTTCGCTTGACAACTTGATATGGCTGCCGGTCTTCACGCGCCCGCCACCGCGACCGGCGAGCAGAACGGGCAGACCGGCGTGATCGTGACGGTTTCCATCGCCGAGGCCGCTGCCGTAGACGATCATCGAGTTATCGAGCAATGTCGAGCCATTCTCTTCGACGGCTTTGAGTTTGCCGAGGAAGTAAGCGAATTGGTCGACGAAGAAGCGATCAATCTGGCGAAGTTTGGAGACTTTGCCCTCTTCGTTGCGATGGTGCGAGATGGAATGGTGACCGTCGTTGACTCCAACCATCGGATAGCTTGCATTGCTGCCCGCGTTGCCCAGCATGAAGGTGGCGATGCGCGTCGTGTCGGTCTGGAACGCCAGCACGATCAGGTCGTACATCAAGCGGATCTGTTGTTTGCGGTCACCGGCGTTTTCGGGGATTTTGTAATCGGGACGAGCTGCTTTCTCATCGGCTTCGGCGCGGGCGATCCGGGTTTCCAATTCGCGTACGCTGGTGAAGTACTCCTCAATCTTGCGCCGGTCCGTCTGTCCCAGCCGGCGCTGCAATTGCTTGGCGTCTGCGGCGACAAAATCGAGAATCGACTTGCGGAAGAAATCGCGTTCCCGTTGCGTTTCATCTTTCTCGCCGCCGGCTCCGAACAACCGCTCAAAGGCGAGTTTCGCCTTGGTCTCCTTGGCCATCGGAGTCGTCGCCGTCTTCCAGGAGATGTTTGACGAATACGCGCAGCTGTACCCAGAGTCGCAATTTCCGGCATTGCGACCGCGTTCGACGCCTAACTCAAGCGACGGGAGTTTCGTCAGTTCCCCGATCTGCTCAGCGGCGACCTGATCGACGGAGACGCCGACCTTGATATTGGCTCCCGCCGTCTTGAACGGATGGGCTCCGGTCAAGTACGTCGAAGCGCAGCGCGCGTGATCACCAGGTCCGTCGCCCTTTGCGCGACCTTCGTCTTGAGCCAAACCGGTGTAAACGTTGAAGTCCGGCGTGTAGTTCTGCAATGGAATGAGCGTTTCGGAAAGCGTGTAACTCGCTCCTTCATCTTTCGGAGTCCAAGCCGGCATGATGGCTCCGTTGGGGAAGAAGACATACGCCGTGCGGACAGGCGCCGGGTTGTTATCTTTGGCGTTGTTATCTTTGGCGGGCGCGAGCGCCGGCGTCATCGCCTCCAAGGCCGGCAGTCCGATCGTCAGTCCCAGTCCCTTGAGGAAGGTGCGTCGCGGCAAAAACGGTCGAGTCATTGATTCTCTCCTCGATCTCCCCGGCGGCGGCGAAACGGTTCACTCAAAACCACTCCGGTCACCAAAGCTGAAAAACGATAGTCGTTTTGTTCCAAGCGGCTGACAACGTCGTCGACTGCACAGCGGTCATAATACTCAATTCCGCGTCCCAACGCGTAGGTGAGTGTCTTTTCCGTTAATGATCGGCAGAATCGCGCCTTACTCTTCTTCAGGATTTGAACAAGTTCGTTCGGTCCGGAGAATTTCCCGCCTCCCGGCAGTTCACCGGACGAATCAATCGGTTTGCCGCCGTCCTGATCGCGCCACCGCCCGATGGGGTCGAAGTTCTCGAACCCGAATCCCAAGGCGTCCATCTTGATGTGGCAAACCGCACAATTGGCGTTCTTGCGGTGCAGTTCCAGTTGTTCGCGCAAGGTCGCATTGGGCGAGGCTTTCTGCGCCGCCAGGAATTCTGGAACATTGTCGGGTGGATCCGGCGGCGGATCGTTGAGGATGTTCTCGAGAATCCATTTGCCGCGCATCACTGGAGATGTCCGCGTCGGATTGCTGGTAATGGTGAGGATGCTGGCGTGAGTCAAAACGCCAGCCCGGCGATCGCCCTGCAATGCGACTCGCCGAAACTCGTCGCCAACGACATTCGGCATCCCGTAGTGACTCGCCAAGCGTTGATTGACGAAGGTGTAGCGGCCATCAATGAACTCGACCACGCTGCGGTCCTCCCGCATCACGTGCTCAAAGAACAGCAGTGTTTCCTTCGCCATGTCACGGCGGAGGGCGCTGTTGAATGTCCTGAACTGGTTGGGGTCGGGCGACACTTCTTCGAGGTTGCGGAGGTTGAGCCATTGTCCGCCGAAGTTCTCGACGAACGCCCATGCTTTTTCGTCCGCCAACATCCTCTTCACTTGCGATTCCAGAACGTTTTCGTCGTTCAGTTTGCCGGCGGTCGCCAGAGCGAACAGCTGATCGTCGGGCATGCTGCTCCAGAGAAAATAAGAGAGCCGCGAGGCCAACTCGTATTGGGCGAGGTCGTGAGCAGCTTGCGGATCGTCGGGCTGCGGGTCTGTCTCGACGCGGAACAAGAAGTGCGGCGAGACCAGCACGGCTGTCAGGGCGACTCGCAGCGCCTCTTCGTAGCTCGCCCCGCGTTCGTTCGCCAGCTTGACGAATCGCTGGTAGGCGCGGACTTCGTCGGGCGTCACTTTGCGGCGGAACGCCCGCTGCAGCAGCGGCCGCAAGACCCGTTCGCTCGCTTGCTCCAACGTCGTGCCGGCGTTGGGAGTCGCAATCACCAGCCTCTTGTGGCTTTCCGGCAGATCCGTGGGCCGGTTGTTGAGCGGACCTACGAGGTTGATGCTGCGCACGTACAGATTGCGGTCGCCGCGCAACTTTGGATCCGGATTCTTCGGCTGGTAGTAGTCGTTGATGAACTCGGCTGAGATCGCCAACGCTCCGCGCTTGCCCTTCCAGGCGATTTCGTACGAGTCCAAATCGTCGCGCTTGGCTTTGACTTCGATGTCTCGCAACTTCTGCCCGTTGACAGTCACGCGAACTTTCGCCACTTCCGGGCCCGCTTGATCGGCTCCCGCCGCGACGCGAATCAGATAGTCGCCGTCGCGAGGCGCTCGAAACCCGCCGCGAACGCCACCCTGGCTGTACATCGAATAGACGCCGTAGTCGGTCAAGTTGGCCGCCCCCGACGGCTTCAACTGCTCTTTCTCCCGCAACTGACTGGGCGCCTTATCGGGATCGACGATTGCGATCGATGCCTGCGCCAATTTCTCAGCCGCCGCGACGTACTTTTCCAGCAGCAACGGAGGCAACGACAGGACATCGCCGATGTTATCGAAACCTTCGCCCACGTCGTCCGACGGGAAATCGTCCGCCGGCTGAAGGTCGACGCCCAACAGATCGCGGACCGTGTTGTTGTACTCCACGCGATTCAACCGGCGGATCGTGACGCGGCCCGGATCACGCGGCTTTTCGCAATCCAAGAAGAACAGTTTCGATTCCAGCCAACTGACGAATCGACGGCGTTCCTCCAGCGGAATCCGCGGCTGTTTTTCAGGGGGCATCAACCCCTTGTCGACCATCTTCAAGACGGTTTCCCAGGTCTTACGTTGCTTGAGGATGTCCTGCTCGGAGCGAGTCTTCTCCAACTGCACGCCAGACATTGCCTTTTCGCCTCGGTGGCATTTGAGGCAGTACTTGTTGATCAGGGGCTGAACTTGTTTGGCGTAGTTCAACTCCGGCGCGGACTGCGCCTGTGCCCAATCGACAATACAACCGAACACCAACAGCACCAACGTGACGCGAAGGAAGTAGGACGTGAGCATGGGGTGAGCGGGGGATTTGAGGGGGAAACGTGTGGAAGGGAGAGCCGATTTTAACTACCTCGTCGCTGAGGAGCGAACCCCAATGCCGGCGTCCCAGTTCATCTCGCCTTGCTTCGCTGTAATCATCTACATCATCATAGGTTAGAACGGTCTTGCGGGTCCGCCGTCAAATAACAGATGGAGCCTGTCCCAGCGTTCGTTACCAGCGAATTGAGCAGTTTTTGGGCAAAACGTGTTCACCCCACCGCGCTCGTCACAATGCGCCCCGACGGCCGCCGAGGTTTTGGACCGCCGCTACGAGTTGCCACCTCACCATGTCGGCCACACCTTCAGGCTAGTGACGAGCGAAACCCCTCTTGTCAATCGACGATGTCAATGACGAGTGCGGATTCTCAGCTAGATGCTCTTGGAGGGGCAGAATCCGAGACGACCAAAGCTAGTCTCTGGGAAACATCGATTGAATTGGGGGTGGCTCAACAGCCGAATAATTGCTACCAGAACGCCACCATGAGCACGGAGGTCCCAATGTTACGTCTGCTACACGTTGCGCTGATCGCTGGCATGCTAGCAAACAATTCAGGATGTTTGATCATGGGGTCCAATCAGCGAGTGACTCGGGATTCCGAGCCCTTGCGGCGGGTGAGGTTTGAGTCAGCGGTCGCCCAGTCGACATTTCAGGCGGCCGCTCTGGACAACTCGGCTCGAATCGAGTCGGGTAGTTCGTTTTCACTGGCAGTTCCGTTCTTGATGTCGGTCGGCCACTCTCAGGTTCGCTCGCAAAACGCGTACTACAACGATTTGGCGGCGCGAGTCGACACAAACCGCGACGGTGTGATCAGCGACGTCGAGGTTCGAGTCTTGCCGGCGATGAATCTGAACGACAACTCACCCCAGGTGGCTCAACAGCCCGGCCCACAACTGGCAGAGCCACTGGCGCCGATTCAGTTGCAACCAATCTCAGCGCCCGTACCGGCGCCGGAGCCATAAGTAGGTCCTGCCGGGCGGGACTTCGCGACGAAGTCGCGACAAAGGCCGTTCCACTCGCTCGAGGCCAAAACTTCCGAATACACTTACGAACGCCAACAAATCCGCGCCAGGAAGCGGCTTACGTTTGACGTTTCCGAAGAAGGACGGGTTTCCAATTGATTCCGCCAACTTCACATCTCGCTCCGCCCGCGCATCGTGACCATTCTCAGCCATCCCGGCACTTCGTGCACCTGGCCGTACAGAGCAATTGGCTGATCATTCTGGTCCACGAGCACTTTTGACCAGTTCGGTGTTTTTTGTTCATTGCTGACGAGCGTCGTCGATGTCCAATGATCCGCCCGAAAACGCCAGAGCAATATTTGTCGAAGACGCGCGTCCCAGCTGACCATCAAGATGTCGCCGCGAGAATCGACGGCGAAATTTGATGACAGTTTCGAGTCTGTTTCGGGCAGTGACGCGTGACGTTGCCATCGTTCTTGTCGTCGTCTGAAAAAGAAGGGCCTGGATCTGTCGCCCGGTCCCGCAATTGGACGGACCATGACGATGGGGGATCCATCGGGCAAGAACTCGAGGTGCGCCACCACGTTTCCGGCGGCGGTGATGGTCTGCCGAACTGTCGGAGCTCTCGCATCTGGCGGCTGATACAAGTAGACATGCTTGGCCGAATCGTTGTTGAATCTGTTGGGTTTGAAGAGCAAATGTTCTGCTCCTTGGGCGTCGGTTCTCGAGTTGAGGCGATAGCCGTCTCCCTGAAGGCCTTGGCGATCGTGAATCCAGGTCATGCTATTCTTGTCGCGGCGGCTGGATACAATGGCGTGTTCGCCAAAACTAAAATGGCGGATCGTAGCGAGCTTGCCTGCCTGGTCGAACTGAATCGTCGGAAAGTGTCCGTCGTTTACGTTGCTGGCGATCGTCTCAATGCGCCAGGCGCCGCCTTCCGTGCGTTCCGAATAATAAACGTCGCCGTCGTACGGGTCTCGCTTAGCTAGTCGCCGGCGGAATACGACGTACTGTCCGTCGTCGCGCATGACGAGGCACGCGGACAACGGAGAGACGCGTCGGTCGAGATAAGTGCCATCGACCTCAATTGCCTCGTGTGCAACTTCCTCGCCTGTGACGGTGATCAGCGTCAACGCGCCCTCGTCGCGCAGATCGCTCGGCTTTGACCGTACGGCAAGCACGCCGATTCGTCCTTTTCTATCGACATCCAGACCGTGCTCTACCACACGCAGCGCGTCGGGTGACTCCCGGACCAACTCGATCGCCCGCCAGAGGTCCGTTTCGTCAACCGGCTTTACCGTTTGTTGTTGACCGACGACATCATCTGTCGCGGCAGTCTCAAAAACCTCGATGGCACCATCTGTCGCGGCCACGGCCAGGCGACGTCCTGGCGCGTCGATGGCGATATCACTGCCGCGCCGTAAATCGACATGGAATTCGTAGAGCTTCATCAATGACGTTGGGTCGAGAAGCTGGATTCGGCCCTCCTCCTCCAACACGACAATTCGGCTTTCGTCCGGAGTGTTGATCATGGCAACGCACGTGGATTCGGGGCGAAGTTCATGCGTGCTCTTGCTGAGCATTTCATCAGCTTGGTGTCTGGCGACGTACCTCGGCCAGTCATCAGCGATGAGCAATAGATCGTTGTTGCGGAGCGACCAGACCATGGCGGAACCGCCGTTTCCGGCCACCAAGGGTTGATCCTTGATCGGCTTGAAGGAAGCGGTTTCGAAAACACGGCACGCTTGGCCCGAACCGAAGACGGCAAGCATGCGACCATCGCTGCTAAATGCCAGACGTCCAGTCAACGGGCGAGCGTCCGATTGATCGTTGAGTTTTATGGTTCCCAGATGTCTCTTCGTATCGTAGTCCCATCGGACAAGAGTGCCGGCATCGTCAACGGCAACAACGAGTTCGCCGTCAGGACTCACCGCAGCGCTAATCAAAGGCCGTGTATGGCCAAACACGCCCATTCTTTGAATCCCATCTGCATCAAGCGCCCATTGGCCAAGGTTGTTGTCTCCGCCTGCGGTTACAACATCGCCGTTCTTTCCTTGAGCGATGTCAGCGGCGCCGCCAGCATGCGCTGAGCGTTGAGCAATTAGTCTGTTTTGTCTGCTGTCGATCGCGGAGAGCTTACCCTCGGCACTGAGCGCCCAGAGAACTTCCGGACGTGAGCGGTCGAAATGGATCCGGGGATCCGCACCAACTCGCTCGGAAATCCGAGTCGTGTTGCTGCGCGGTGATCTGCCAGTCGACCACACCTTGATCGTCGCGTCACGACCCGTTGTCACGACACGAGCGCCGTCATTGTAAAGGACGTGAATGTGCGACCCTTTTCGCCTGAGTGGAAACGCCAATTTGGGTTGGCCTAAATCGCGAAGAGCGCGGGACGAGGCCTTGCGCTCCGACTGCGAGATTGCGTTGAATCCCCAGAGAACGTCGTTTCGAACATGATCGATTGCGATGGTCCTGCCCGCATCGTCGAATGCGTAGAGCATGCCTCCAGGCGCGAAACGAACGTAATGCACGGCGTCGGCATCACTCAACGGCTTGACATATCTCGGGTTCAGCCTGACGCCTTGGTTGCTTTCATCGATTTGGAACATCTGGATCTGAGGCATTCCACAACCCACGGCAAGGAATCGATCATTCGCCACCCGCGTTGCGTCCAAGCTCCAGATTGGTCCAGGCAGCACGACTTTATCGACAATCTCCAGCGTATCCGCGCGGAGGATCTTGACGTGGCCGTCTTCAGAACCGATCGCGATTGTCGGATGATCGCCCGCTAGCCATACGATGTCCGTGACCGCGCGGTCGGCTCCGCCAAAGGGAACGAGTTTCAGCGCATCGGACGTTCCAATGAACAGCTGACCATTTGCTCCTCCAATAGCGACTCGGAAGCCGTCGCCAGATGAAGCAACCGTGTAGAGAGGATCGGTTGCCTTGACGACAACTCGATGTTCTCCTGTATTTGTGTCGAAGACCGAGACGGTTCCATCCAATGACGCGCCAACGACGTGGGAAGAGCCGGCGAGCCAACTGAGTCCGACATAACAAGGCCCCCATTCCGTTGGGCGAGTTTCCAGTTCTCGTTCTTCATAATGGTGCAACCATCGGCGGCGGTCTTTCGAGAACCTGCCTTCGCGCAGTACTTTCAACCGCTCACCCCTACTCAAGTCCCAAAGCAGCACGCGCCCGCTCGCATCAGTTGACACAGCGCGTTGCCCTGCGGAGTCGACGGCAAGGTCGACAATCTGGCAGTGACCGTCGGCCATCGCGATCGTGTTCACTGGCCGCTGCGACAGCAGGTACCGCAGTCGGCGAGTCTCCCAGCCCGTTTGCACCTTTGGCACTCGCTGAAGGATCTGGCTGGCATCATAGAATCGCAGGTCTTCGAAGGCCGAATCTGCTAATAGGAGTTGGTATTGATAGGCTTCGGCCTGCTCTCTTGCCACGCGCTCGATTCGAAGTTGCGATTCAACTCGCCTTGCCGCCGCGATGGCGGCTTGCCGGTCGAGTTCGACTCGCAGAATATGCCGAGTCTTCTGGGCGGAGGCCAGCGCCGTCAGGCCTGCGGTGACAGCCAGCACCGCCGTCGCGGCGAATGCAATGCCGAGCACGAGTCGGCGACTCGCTCGGTCTTTCAATCCGACATCAAGATCGTCCGCTGCTTCGCCCTCCGCGTGTGACGCGTCGCTCTCAAGGGCGCGTCGGTAGAGCGATTCCCTCGCCTCAGCGGTGTTGCGAAAGTACTCCGTGACGCGTGCTTCTTGTCTCGCAGTCGCACGTCCGGCCGCCCAGTCCAGTAGATCTTGCTCGGAAGTACCCATAGTTCAAACCCTCCAATTGTAGCCGCGTTTCTCAATCGCAATCATCCAAGCTTCACCCCAGCGAGCCTGTAGTCGTTGAAGATCGCTCACGTTGGCAAAACGCTCGCATCGATCCAACTCCGCCCTGAGTCCTTGGTCCTCGGCTCCGCCAGAATCGCTGCGAATCCGCTTCGCGGCACTTTTGGAAATTGCCAGCGCCAGTTGGTCGCGGCATTCAATGGTTGATTCCGGATCAAACCACTCTGGGTTGAGGAATAGCCAAAGCAAGCCTTCGAATTCGGACCGTGTTGGCAACTCATAGTCGCGACTATTGCGAGAGATTGTCTCTTCTTTGCGATGCCGTTGCAGGCGGTGCCTGCTGAAACCGACGGCCTCGGTCAGCGCCGCAATGGATCGGTCAGGCCAGGTGACCAACCGCCCGAACGCAGACCATTGTCCATCGACCTCCGTTAGCGCCGTCAGCACTGCGGCCAAGCTAGTTGAGCCGCCGTCTTGCCAGCGAGAAATCGAACTTGGGTCAAGAACCAAGAGCTTCGCCAGATCCTTGTCGCTGATCGAAGCGCCTGCTCGTCGCTCGATTGCGTCTTTCAGGCCGGCGATCATTGTCGGGCCGCAAACGCGTTGGACTCCTTGCCGATACGCCTTGCGCAGATCGCGGACAAACGACGCTCCCAGGCTGCGACTGAGCCCGCGTATCGCCGGCTGAAAAACGGCCGGATAACTTGGCCGGACCAATCGCCGCGACGAACGTTGTCGGCTGCCCACATCCGTGGGCGAGCGGTCCGACGCACTGTCCGTCGACCCATGGGTCATGTCGGTTGTCCTCTGGAAGAATCAAGCCAAGCAGACGACGACGAAGAAGCTGACGAGCAGATTCAAGCCTAACGAAACCGCCGCCAAAGAACAGCCAAACCGCATTTGCGTTTAACGCAATTCTGGACGTAACAACATCTTAGGTGCTGGAGATGGAGGCCGGTTTGGATAGGCTGTCGCCCTGTGGTAATGGCTGGATCAAATCACCGCCACGCGAGCCAAAGATCAGCGAGGACGCACATGTCAAGGACAATCCGGCGCCAGAAAAAGCACCGCTCACGTAGAACGAACAGTCGACTTGCTTTCGAACATCTGGAACACCGCAGACTGTTGGCGGTGGTGGGCTTGGATCTCGGGTACGGGGATGCTGGCCGGGTTGAGACACCTGTGTCTGTCCTTGCTGATCATGCTGAAGGGATCGCGTTGCAGAGCGATGGCAAGGCAGTCGCTGTTGGAACCGCAGATGCTGGCGGCAATTCAGATTTCTCGATCATCCGATACGACGTGAGCGGCAATCCTGATCCGACATTTGGAGTCGACGGCATTGTCACCGTCGACTTCGGCGGCGGGAATGACACTGCCTACGATGTAGCCATTCAGGCGGATGGAATGATCGTGGTGGCCGGCGAGACGGCGGCGTTAGACGGAATGAGTAGTAGGTTCGCTTTGGCGCGTCTCGACATCAACGGTGACCCTGATTCCAGCTTCGGAGCGGGCGGCGAATCAGTCGCAGATTTGCCTGGCTCCTTCTCTCGCGCCAATGCCGTCGCAATCACGGCTGACGGCTCGATTGTCGCTGGCGGGTATACGGGAGAACGCCACACATCCCAGACCTTCGCCATCGCTCGATTTGACTCTGCCGGTTATGCAGACACTGGGTTTGGAAACGACGGCATCGTGCAAACGGACATTTCGCCTAGTAACGACGTCGTACAGAATCTGGCGATCCAATCCGACGGTCGCATTGTTGCGATCGGCTTCGGCGGGGCGTCGTCGGGAGCTCATTTCTCCTTTGCCCGGTACGAAGATGATAGTGACCTGGATCCGACGTTCGATGATGACGGCAAGAAAGTGTTGGAGATCGGCCCCAGTGACGACGCGGCTTTCGACGTTGCCATCCGGCCTAGTGGTGAAATCGTGGTGTCAGGATACACGTTCACTGGGGCGACAGGATATGACTTCGCACTCGCGCAGTTATTACCGAATGGCGCTCTCGACGCCGGTTTTGGCAACGGCGGCATCGTGAATACAGCTGTGACGTCCGGCCAGGACATCGGCATGAGCGTCGGGATACAGTCTGACGGGTCGGTCATCGTCGCGGGCGATGGTCCAAACGACCGGTTTTCGATGGCTAGGTATACCCCTACCGGGCAATTGGACTCGTCGTTTGGTGAGCAGGGATTCGTCATCGCTGATCTGGACGAGCGGATCATGGACCTGGTCATTCAAGACGACGACAAGATCCTGCTGGCTGGATTCTCGGCGCAGACTTCGCCGTCGGACACGTTGGTCATGCGGTTTGAAGCTGATGCGTCTCATTACTTCACCGGCTTGGGCGACTTGCCGGGAGGCAGTGTGTCGAGTCTAGGTCTAGCAATCTCGAGTGATGGCTCGGTTGTTGCCGGCCAATCGCAAGGCGGCTCGGGGCTCGAAGCATTCCGCTGGACTCGTGACGCGGGAATGAACAGTCTCGGCGCCCCGTCATCCGGGAATGGGATTTCATCGAACGGAAACGTAATCGTCGGGCGACGAAACAACAACGAGGCGTACCGTTGGACGGCCGACACCGGAAAAGTGGGCCTTGGAGATCTTCCCGGTGGAAGTTCAGTGAGTTTGGCTGCGGACGCATCGGCTGATGGTTCGGTGGTCGTAGGCAAAGGCGTTTCCTCTTCTGGCGAGGAGGCGTTTCGTTGGACGTCGGCGCTAGGAATGCAAGGTCTTGATGATTTGCCGGGGGGCAGTTTCTTCAGTATTGCTAACGCTGTCTCAGACGATGGCGCCGTGGTTGTCGGGCAAGGGGCGTCAGCATCGGGTACGGAGGCGTTTCGGTGGACGCTTACCGATCCGGCTACGGGCGCGGGAGTGATGCAGGGACTGGACGACCTGCCGGGCGGCAGCTTCTACAGTGTCGCCTTCGACATCTCGCCGGACGGCAACGTGATTGTGGGGATGAGCAATTCCGACAAAGGGACAGAGGCTTTCCGCTGGACTCAAGACGACAGCATGGTTGGCCTCGGCCACCTGGAAGAGAACAGCACGTTTAGCCGGGCCATTGCAGTTTCCGCAGACGGCGCCATCGTGTTGGGGCGAGACGAATCGCCCTCTGGAACAGTTGCGTTCATCTGGCACGCGGCTCACGGTATGCGGGATTTGAAGGAAGTGCTGACGAGTCACCATGGCTCCGATTCGGCCCTGGCGGGCTGGACACTGACGGAGGCGTTCGGAATCTCCGACGACAATTCCACGATTGTCGGCTACGGGACAAACCCTGCCGGGAACACCGAAGGGTGGATCGCTCGGCTCGGACCTCTCAGCCAGCAGGATGGCTGCTTCGTTCTCGACGGTGCAACGGTAGCACTTTGGAACTTCGACGGTGCGTTGGGAACGCCACAGAAAAACGACAATGCTCAAGGCGACGCCCAGTTGGACATTGCAGTGGTCTCGGGAGCAGTTAGCGGTGCTGAGTCCGATGGCTCCGCGAATGGATCGTACGACTTCGGCGCCAACGGCGCGTTCCTTCGCACGAGCAAACACGACTTGCCATCGAGTTTTACGATTGAAGCTCAGGTGCTCGTCAATGCACACGGCGATGAAAACGATCCGTTCGCAGACGCGACGATCATCACCAGCGGTGACGGTGGACATATCGATTGGATCTTGATGGTCAAGAAGGGGACCGGCGAAGTCGGTTTTTCCTACGGCACCCCTCTCAATACGGTCTGGGGAAACACGCCGCTCAGTTTAGGGCAATGGCATTCGGTCGCTGTAGTTCACGATGACGCCGCCGACAGAGACACGATCGTCGTCGACGGCGTGGTTGACGCGGTCTTCGACAACCGACTGGGGAATGCTTCCATTGGTCAAGGCGGCGAGGTCATCGAGATTGGGCGGCACCCGCTGCACGGAGCCGTGTTTAATCAATTCAATGGGCTGATATCGGCAATACGTGTTTCGGATGTGGCGAGGGATCTTGAACAGCCAACACTTCAAGGTCACGAGTTGCTCGAACTGTTGGCGAAAGACTTCGTGTACGACGACCGTGTGGTCGGAGAACTTGCCGGATCGGGATACACGGTTGCGAGCGTCTTCTCCCCTAATGTGGACGGTTTCTACGCGCTCGGCCTGACGTCTGACTCCGCCGATCCGATTCTCGTTTTCCGCGGTACGCAGCCGAACCGAATCAACGACGTGTTCAATGATCTGGACCCAGAAGGCGTCGGCTTCCTTCAGTTCAAGAATCATCGCACCGAGATCAAGGATTGGATCGATATTATGAGTGACGAGGGGAGTCGTGTGACTCTGACGGGGCACAGCCTCGGCGGAGCACTTGCACAGTGGATTGCCGCTGATTATGCAGATCAGACGAGCGGGGCACTTATTGGCGAAGTCGTCACGTTCAATTCGCCCGGCATCTGCAACGTCAGTTGCCCGCCGGTTCCCGACGATGAAGTGGCGGAGCTGAGCGAAGTTGTGAGTGCTGATGCATTCAACCCGCAGCTTGCAACAGGAGTCACTCACTATGTGACCAGCGGTGACCTAGTTAGCATGGCGGGCGATGCGTTTATTGCAGGAGCGTATAGCCTGGCCACTTTTGAAAGCAACACGCCTAATCCCGTGACGTTCTTCTTAGACAGGCATCTGGCACCCGTGTTGGTCGGGTCGACCCACGACGGAGAGAGACAGCGCCCGGGCGATGTGACGATCACTCAGAATGAGTCGGTTGACTGGCTCAACAGCCCTTACTTTGCGTACCTCGACGGCGAGTACTTCAAATGGTTGGCAGTGGCGACGGCATTCCTCGCTGATCTTCCAGATCCCGAACCAGGGGTGCCCCATCCACTGAAAAGAATTCCACCAGCTCTGCTGTTCCGAAGCACAACAGAGGAACTTCGGCAGACGATCGGTGAGGAACTAGACGAACTCGCCGCGCTGTTCGGCCTCGATGTGGACGCGACGTCTGCATCGGCATCTGTTCCGAACACTTCTATTCGGATCGGGCCACTACGAATTGACGCTTCCGATCTATCCGCGCAATATCAGATCACGCCGACGGAGAGTCTGCGACTCCAAGGCACTGTCTCGCTTCCGCAAGTATTCAACGCAACTGCCGACTTCGCCGGCGAGAACTACATCGAAATCACCGACGCAGGCCTAGAATTGCGCGGCGAGGTTTCTGTCAAGGATATCGTGATTGCGCCTGGGCTGTGGGAAATCAGGCGGGCTTTCGTTGGCATCGACACGAGCACGAACGAGCTCACTGGCGGCGCGACGATGCTCGTGCCGCCAGGGATCGAAGTCGGTGGAGAATTGGGATTCAAAAGCGGTCACTTGAATTCCGTAGCGCTGGCTTACGGCGGGCCACCGATCGCAATCGGAACGACAGGCGCGTTCCTTCAGAAAGTTGAAGGATCGATCGACCACTTTGCGCCATTCGACCCGATTCCCGTACTTCTCACGGGAAGAGTTGAGGCGACGGTTGGTCCCCAAGTCGATGTCGAGTTGCCCGATTGGATCGGAGGATCCTTCTCAGCATCTCTCGTAAACGTTGATGTCTCGGCTAAGCTTGACGTGAACCACCTAGCCGGGATGGGGACGGTCGATGTTTTGAACGGAGTAGCAACGGGACAGGGGCGAGCGGAACTCAATTGGGACAAGGGTTTCTTCGTTGCCAGTGCCGATTTCGATATTCTCTCAGGGTTCATCACTATGGACGGGAGCTTTCAAACCGACGCCAACTACGATGTCACGATGGTCGGCGAGGCGTCGATCCAAGTTCCCGAGAACCTCCCCTTCGATGGTCTTGCGGGGGCGTTCGTGCGCCAGTTCGCCGGGCGGTCAATCGCCAATGGCGTCGGCTACTTGCAGTACCGAGACGACAACGACTCCACGAATGATTTTGTGCGCGGTCACGCGCGAGGAGATTTCTTCGGCGGGTGGTCAGTTTGCCATCAGATTGGCTTCAATGGCGACTATTCGACCTGCACGAATGCCGTGCCAATTCCGCACAATTCGCCAAGTTTCGATGTTCCCGCCGGCACCGTACGATTGATGTTGACCGCCGAGTGGCAAGACGACATTGGACCGGTGTCAATGTCGATCCAAGCGCCAGACGGCACAGTATTCGAGGAGTCCGACATTGCCGCAAACGTCAAGATGGACGTGGTGAATGAGTTGTTGGAAGCAACGTCTAAGACGGTGGGAATTCTCGACCCCATACCCGGCCGTTGGGCGATCATCCTTTCCGCAACTGGAGGATTAGAAGACGTTGAGTACTTTGCCTTGCGTGACACCGCAACTCCCGCCATCGAGATTCTGGCACCGGACACTGATATCATCGAGTCGTCTGTTTCCATTCATTACAACGCGTTTGATGCAGACTCCGATGCACAGGTGAGCCTGTTCTACGACACAGACGAGCAGGGATACGACGGAGTTCTGATCACTGATCAGCTTGTCGAAACGGATGGGTCTGGGATCCATTTTTGGGACACTACGAATCTGGCAGCAGGGAGGTATTACGTATACGCGATGATCGATGATGGGAATAATTTGCCAGGGCTAGACTATTCCGACGGCGCAGTCATTATCGGTAATGTAGATTCAGCATTTGCGCTTGACGTGACTGCACCGCCACAAGGCGTTCGCGGCGTTCCCGTCAACTTCCGGTTTGACGTTATCGACGACGGGGAACAACAGTTTACATACTACGTGGACTGGGACGGCGACGGATCGATCGAAGAAACGCATGTTGCCGGAAACTCGCTTGGAGTCAGCCACGTCTTCGCAGACATCGGATCGTTTAGTACGCGAGCGGTCGCCGTCAGCATGAGCGGCGAACCAACGACTTTCGCCGTTCACAATATTTCGATCGTGAATGTACCGCCACTGATCACGAGCGTGGACGTCGATCCCGTCACGGTCAGCGAGGGCTCCCATTCTGTCCTTTCCGTTTCGTTTTCCGACCCTGGAAATGCTGACTCGCACTTCGTAACCGTGAATTGGGGTGATGGAATCACAGAGCCCTTCACATTGCCTATCGGCGATCGCTCCTTCAGCCAATCGCATCATTACACTGACAACACAGATGGCACAACAGCAAGTGTGTTTGACATCGCTGTCAGCGTGAGCGATGGAATTAGTGAGGAATCGGGATCGACAAGCCTCACAGTTAACAACGTCGCACCCACACTCGCGCTCAGCGGTCCCTTAAGCGTCAACGAAGGCTCGCAATATACTCTAGCGCTAGGCCCAGTTTCCGATCCGGGCCAAGACACGGTGACCGAGTACATCGTCAATTGGGGCGACGGAACGACGGATACATACCCGGCCGCAGGCGACGTCACACATACGTACGCGGATGGT
This sequence comes from Pirellulaceae bacterium, assembly GCA_030748485.1. Lineage (GTDB taxonomy): Bacteria > Planctomycetota > Planctomycetia > Pirellulales > Pirellulaceae > JASMLW01. The sequence continues at coordinate 22,521 of JASMLW010000138.1, read as the reverse complement.
CCGGCCGTCCGCACAATCACTGTCGACTTGAAAGACGAAGACGGCACACACGTCGATGCGGGATCGTTGGCGATCACGGTTGACAATGTGGCTCCGACGGCGAACGTAGATTCGGTCGCAGTGAGTGAAGATGGAGCGGGAACAACGATCGCCGTCCTGCAAAACGACTCGGATCCGGCCGGCGCGCTCGATCCACTGGCCATCACAAGTGTCGACGCGGCTGGAACCATCGGTTCGGTTTCGTTCACGGCCGGCAATGTGATCTACGATCCCAACGGTCAGTTCGAGTCGCTCGACTCCGGCGACACGGCCACCGATACGTTTACATACTCGATCGCTGACGGAGATGGCGGAACCGCGACCGCGAGAGTCGAGATTACCATCCTCGGCCAGAACGACGCGCCGGTGGCTCGCCTGGACGAAGCGAATACGACAGAGAACGCCTCGCTCCCCGTCGATGTGCTGGCCAATGACACGGACGTTGATGGCGACGACGATGCGTCGAACTTTTCACTCGACTCGATCGATAGCGCCGTTGTCAGCGGTCTGACGATCGATCCGAATCTGGTCAGCGGCTCGGTCAGTATTGTCGGCGATCAGGTCTTCTTCGATCCAGGCGCGGACTTCGACGAGTTGGCGACGGGCGAGTCGGCAACCGTGACCGTCAGCTACTCAATGAGTGACGATGAAGGTGCTCCGTCTTCCTCGACGCTGCGGATTACAGTCGGTGGCCTCAACGACGCACCGACCATCACGGAGTTGTTCTCGGACCACGACGAACCGCTCGAGAGCGCCGCTGATGGCTTGGTGACAATCGGTGGTTCATTCGCCGACATCGATCTTTCTGATACACATGCTGCCATGGTTGATTGGGGCGACGGTTCACCCGTCGAGTCACTGACGGTCAACCAGCTTGCCGATACGCTCGCCGGGAGCCACGCCTACGCCAATGGCGGCGTCTATGAGGTTTCGGCAACGGTCGACGACAACAACGGCGGCGGCGTCACCGAAACCACAACTGCTGTGGTCCAAGGCGTCGGCCTCATCGATGGCACGCTTTACATCATTGGGACCGATGGCCGCGACCACGTCAAACTGAAGTCCAATGAGAAGAAGGACCAGTTGAAGATCGACATCAAGCTGAATCAGGGAGCCAGCGATGGAGGTTCCGACGGTGGCAGTGACGGCGGTTCAGACGGAGGCGGTGACAGAATCAAGCAAACCTTCACGTTGTCTTCGGTAGACCGAATCGTAAGCCATCTGTATGGCGGCAACGATCACTACAACGGAGGTAGCGATGGAGAATTGGACACTTCCATCCCCACGATGATCTTTGGAGGCGGCGGCGACGACCATATTCACACCGGCCGCGGCGACGATGTGATCCATGCTGGTGACGGCGATGATCGGGTTTACGGACGCGGCGGCGACGACATCATTCTCGCGGGCGACGGCGATGATCACGTCGACGGCGGTGCGGGAGACGATGTGCTCGTTGGCGGCGAAGGGCACGACCGGATCGAAGGCGATCGCGGCCGCGATTTGCTGATTGGCGGGGGCGGTCGCGACCGCTTGCGCGGCGGGCGAGGCGAGGACATTCTGATCGCCGGCTTTACGAATTACGACGGCAATGTTACCGCGCTACAAGCTCTGATGGCGGAGTGGTCCGGATCCGGGAGCTACGCGTCGCGCGTCGCCAACATCGGGACGAGTGGAGGCAGTTTGGTGGGGCTGGGCGTCCTGCTGAACGACACAACCGTGCATGACGACAACGAAAAGGACGAACTGCGGGGCGAGGGTGATCGCGATCTCTTTTTCTACAACTTCGATGGTTCCAACGTTAGGGACCGCGCTCGCGACATTCGTTCTCACGGCCACCGAGCCGAATCCCGCGTCGACATCGACTAACCCCCCAAGAGCAAGTCGGGATCGATCCTTCGATACTGATGCCGCGATTGAGGGACTCTGCCGTAACCCGCAGATGTGAGGACGAACATGAGAATCGCAACGTGGGAATCTCTCGTCGACATGGCTCTCGCAGATGGCGATGAGTTGCTCACCACTGAATCAACAAACATCCAGCGCGCGGTGGCGGCGAACAACCGAGGCTACGATGCCGCTGGGAAGAAGCAGTACGACTTGGCTATCGCCAAATTCAATGAAGCGTTGGAACTGCACGCGACCTATCCCGAAGCGTTGAACAACCGCGCGCTCGCCAAGGCGGCCCAACACCTTGTCGAGGACGCTCTGGCCGATTTCGACCGAGCTATCGAACTCAAGCCCGAGTTCTCCACAGCCTATAACAACCGCGGAATGGTCTTGCATGAGATCGGCGACTACCGGCGCGCGTTAGGCGATTTTTCCAAAGCGATCGATTGGAATCCGAGACTTGCTCCCGCGTTTAGTAATCGAGGAATATCACGAACAGCGTTAGGTGATTTTGAATCGGCGATTGGGGATTTCAATAGGGCCATCGAGCTGCAACCCCGTTTTGCGCCGGCGTTCTTCAATCGCGGATTTGTCTTGGCGGGATGGGATCGATTAGACGCGGCAATCAAGGACTACACGCGGGCCATTGAGCTAGATGACGAATTGGCTCTGGCATGGTTTTGCCGTGGTGATCTCTGGCGAAGCAAAGGTGATTCGCACCGGGCCATCTTCGACTATTCCTCCGCCATTGCCACCAACGCCAACTTCGTCTTGGCGCAATTGCATCGCGCCGAAGCGCAAGAGGAGCTCAGCAAAAGCGAGCAAGCGGCGCAGACAGTCAGACCATCGCGGAAACTCTAAAGGAGGCCCAGTGACCGCGACTTGTCGGGAGACGCCGACCTCTCGCCGACAGCCCAAAGCTCCGCATGGCCTGCTCGCGCGCCCGATGGAATACGACCTGCGCTCTATCGCCAATCAGCATATCGGTGAAAAACTGGTTGTTGTGAGCACCTACTTCTATTTGATCGCGGCGGTACTTCTCACGGTGCCAACAGTCGCGTCAGCAAGTCGGCGACGCCAACGGACTGCGAAGCGTTTTCGAGGTAATCCACATCCAACGCGTCGCCGTGCAATTGAACCAATCGGGTAACATCATCCCACTGTCGATCCGATGTCTCGTCGGCAAGCCGGTACCATTCCAGTTTGCTGACGATGGAGTCTTCGACCGATGCGATTGCGACGTTGAGTGAAGGATCATCACCCAACACCTGCATTTGCGCCCGACGCATCGCTTCGACATCGACAGGCCGTTGACGGCTGATGAAGATGTCAATCTTGAAGGATGTCGGGAGATGAATCAGATTGAAGCAGGACTTTCGCCGAACGGCGTCGAGAACCGTGGCGATAGCGATATAGAAGTTACTATCGAACGACTCGACAAAGGGTGAGACGTGTTCCTCTTTCAGATTACAGACCACATCGACGTCCATAGTTGACCGAGCGGCGCCGTGAAAGGAACTGGCCACGCTTCCGCCAACGTAATGCCCCACGCCGAGCGTTTGGAAGGCGGTGATTACGGGAGCCAGGGCGTCGACCATGTCGTCCGTTTCGCTCAACCGTCCCGCTCCTGTTTCCAACGGCGGACTTCATCCGACAACGATTTCCCGTAGGCCAACTCGATGAACCGCAGTTGCACTTCAGCTTCGGTGAAATCGGGATGCCGGCGTCTGATCGCTGCGAAGGCCATCCGCTTGATACGGCGAGACATGGCGCACATCTGTCGCACGCGCTGCTGGGGGGTCATCTTGCGGAGGCATTCCAGCTGCACGGCAAGAGCTTCCGGCGCCGTATCCATCCTCGGTGATGTGGGGCTCATTCCCGCGATTATAGAATCGTCATTGAGTTCCAGCGCCCTAGTTTGTCGACGATTTCGTTCTAAATCGCCGGTGAGCTCAGCGCGACGATTGCCAGGGTGTTCGCGGCCCGACTATGCTGGTGCTGTTATTGGGCAAGCCACGGGGAGATAAACAATGCGCGCTGATTCAGTTTTCCAGTTCGCCGCTCTTGTGTTCGCCGCCATCTTCGCGCCGAGCATCTCGCGAGCTCAATCGGCGGACAGTTATTTGAATGTAAACGCCGTCGGCACGGTTCAGGCGACGCCGGACATGGTCGAAGTCCGGGGAGTCGTTTTCGGCACGGGCGAGGAGACCAGCGACGCCGTCACCAAATACTTGGCGGCTCGTCAGTCCGCGGAGGAATCACTGAAGGAGCTCAAGCTCCCCGGGCTCTCCGTGAAAGGAACCGGCGTGCAAATTGGGGGAGCCGGCGTCAGCCCGCAACAGGTTTTCATTCCCAACCAAGTCCCCAACATCCGCAAGGTGAATGTCAGCGAAACGCTGATCATCCAGTTGAAGGGCTTTGAAGCGAACAAGACGAGCGAGTTGCTGACGACAGTGATGAAAGTCGTCGACGGCGGGAAAGAAGCGGGCGTTCGATTCGTCACGCCTCCATCACCCTATCGTCCTTCGACGATTCCTCCCTTCGTGACGTTTCGCGTTAGCGACACGAAGAAGTACAACAAGCTGGCTTACCAGGCGGCGATCAAGAACGGCAAGGAAAAGGCGAGCGAGCTGGCCGAACTGGCGAACGTCGAAATCGTTCGGATTCGTTCTGTTGATGAAACATCAGTGCCGACGATGGTCCAGTCCAACCCCTACCAGACTCAACTGCCCAAGCACAGTTCGTCCTCGTTCAGCGAAGTCACGTTCAGCGTCGGGCTGCGACTGAGCTTCCTGGTCAAACCGAAAGAGTAGAGCGCATTTCAAACCGATGTCTTGCCGTACGATGGCTTCCAAGGCCATCGTACAAAGTTTTGAAACAGCCTCTAGCCAGATCTCGCGGTCAGAGAACGGCCGCGATGGCGGCGGCCAACTGGTCGACATTGGCGGGCGTGATCCCAGCGACGTTGATCCGCCCGCTCCCCACGATGTATATCGAGTGGTCGTTGCGCAGCTGATCAACCTGCAAGCGAGTCAGCCCCGAGAAGCTGAACATCCCCTTCTGGTTTAAGATGAACGCGAAGTCGCGGTCGACGCCTTGAGCCTTCATCGCCTCGACGAACAGCGAGCGCATGTCGCGGATGCGGGTTCTCATATCGGCCACTTCCCGCTCCCATCTCGACCGCAGGTCACGGTCCGCCAGGACGATCGAGACGATGGCGCCACCGTGTTTCGGCGGGTTGGAGTAGTTGGCTCGCACGCAGGCCTTGACTTGGCTAAGAGCGGCGGCGGTGGCGTCGGGACCGCCGCCGACGACCGTCAGGGCGCCGATGCGTTCGGCGTACAGACCGAAATTCTTCGAGAACGAGCTGCAGACAATCGCCTCGCCGTCGCCGGCGATTCGTCTCAGGCCCGCCGCGTCTTCCTCGAGGCCGTCGCCAAACCCTTGGTACGCGCAGTCGATCACGGGCATCAAGTCGCGTTCGCGGATCACGTTCGCGATGCGTCCCCATTGGTCGGCGGCCGGGTCGATGCCGGTTGGATTGTGGCAGCAGGCGTGCAACAAGACGGCGTCGCCGGCCGGGATGCTCGACAAACTCGCCACCATCGCGTCCAGATTGAGACCCTTGCTCGAGTCATCCATGTACGGATAGGAGTCGACCGCCAAGCCGGCGGCGCCAAAGACGCTCCCGTGATTCGCCCACGTCGGCGCGCTGACCCAAATCCGCGACGTGCCCACGCAGCGTTGTAAGAAGTCAGCAGCCACGCGCAACGCACCCGTCCCGCCCGGTGTTTGAACGGTCGCGGCGCAACTTTCCTCAACACACTTGGCGAGCAACAAATCGCGAGTCAGCGTGGCGTACTCGCTCAGACCGTCGATGGCCAGATACGCCTTGTTGGGTTCGTCAGCCAGCAGACGGCGTTCCGCCTCTTTGACGCAGTCGAGAATCGGCGTCTTGCCGTCAGCGTCTTTGTAAACGCCGACGCTGAGGCTGATCTTGTTCGGGTTCGGGTCAGCTCGATACGCCTCGGCTAGTCCAAGGATCGGATCGGGTGGTGCAAGCTGAAGGGATTCGAGCATGCCGGCGGCCGGTGAAGATGGTGTCGGAAGTATGGACCAGGGAATGGAGCTGAGGCGTGAGACGGAGGTTCGACTTGAACCGTCGCGGTTGACGGAGGCCAACACCCCGTGCGACAATCAGCCCATGGTAACTTTCGGGTTACAAGCCCGGAAGCCCTGGTCATTTGGACTCGGTGACCCGTCCGACGACCTCTCAAGGATGGCCCTGGCTGCTGTTTCGTCCCGCTGCTGGACGAATCCGCCGCCGCCACACCTTTGGTGTGGGATCCCACCAGCCGACAGTGCTCCGCCATCCATTCCTACCACCGCGACTCACTCCTTAGAAAACTATGGCACGTTCTCGAATCGGTATTTGGTTGATTGGTGCGCACGGGGGCGTCGCCACGACCACCATCCTTGGATTGACAGCTCTTCGACGCGGTTTGGTGGGCGACCAAGGCCTCGTCACTCAACTGCCTCAGTTCGCCGACATCGGTCTGGCGAATTGGAAGAACTTCGTTGTTGGCGGTCATGAGATTCGCAAGACAACGCTTCACGAGGAGGCGCTCAAGTTGGCGAACGAGAGCCGCGCAATTGACGAGCGGCTTGTTTCCAAGTGCAAGAACGATCTCAACAAAATCGACAAGGAGGTCAAACCCGGCGTGTTGTTCAACGTGGGCGAGACGATCACGGGTTTGGCCAGCTCCCACAATCGGCGCCGCAAGGAAACACCGCGGCAGGCGATCGAGCGAGTTCAAGATGACCTCGCCTCGTTCCGCAAACGCAACAAGTTAGATCGAGTTATCGTCGTCAATCTGGCTTCGACCGAGCCTCCTGTGACCGGCGACGTCCCGCACAAATGGCGCGATCTCAATAAACTGCTCGACAAGCCGCGGCGTTGCCCGCTGGCGGCCAGTTCGCTTTACGCGATCGCCGCCTTGGATCTCGAGTGTCCCTATGTCAATTTCACTCCGTCGTTGGGTTCCGCTCCGGCGGCGATTCAGGAGCTGGCCTTGGAGCGGTCGGTCTGCCACATGGGCCACGACGGCAAGACGGGCGAGACATTGATGAAGAGCGTACTCGCACCCATGTTGGCTTACCGCAACTTGGAAGTGATGAGCTGGGTGGGGCACAACATCTTCGGCAACATGGACGGCAAGGTGCTCGACGACCCGAGCAACAAAGAGACGAAGGTGGTGAGCAAGGATCGGCTGCTCGGGCAGATCCTCGGCTACGACCCGCAGACGCACGTGAGCATCGAGTACATCGAGAGTCTGGGAGACTGGAAGACAGCCTGGGATCACATTCACTTTCGCGGGTTCTTGGGTACGCCGATGGTGCTGCAGTTCATTTGGCAGGGCTGCGATTCGCTGCTGGCGGCTCCGCTGGTGCTGGACCTGATTCGCTTCGCCGACCGGGCCGCCCGCAACGGCGACGTGGGACTGATGACATTCCTCGCCAGTTTCTTTAAGAGCCCGATCGGTATTGGCGAACACGATTTTGCTCGCCAATTCCAACTGCTCGAAGAGTGGGTCGCCAATCTCTAAGTTGGCGAACCGCCTTCATTCGAGACCGTGACCGCCTTGCCGTGCGCGGCCGAATCGTAGACGGCGAACACTGTCCGCAACGCGCGCAGGCTATCGGCGGCTGAGATCGGTGGATCGATCATTTCGGCGCACGACTTAACCGCCGCCGTGACGAACGGCGTGTAGCCGCGCGGGTTCTTGTCGCCGTCAAAAAGCTGCAGCTGATTCGCCTTGTCGCCGGCGAACTGCATCCAACTGAGTGGTCGATCTTTCATCGACTCGATCAACAGCCAACCTTTTGAACACCACACTTTGATGTGCGAGTGGTAGCCGCGGTTGAGATAGTAGCCGGACGTGATCGTCCCCAGTGTGCCGTTGTCGAAACGCAATGCGGCGGCGGCCGAATCTTCGACGTCGATCGGTTGTCCGCCAACATTGGCGATGAACCCGGCCGTCTGCGAAATCGATGAGCCCGTGACAAACATCGCCAGATCGAGCCAATGAATACCCAGCCAAATCAAATGCCCGCCCCCAGCCCGCGCTTTCTGAGCAAACCACTCACGCTGGTAACTCGCCCGAGTCAGCCGCGTCTGATCGGCGACGAGATGCATTTCGAGACCGTACGGTTCGCCCAGGGATCCCGATTCCAGGAGGCGTCTGGCCGCGGTGATTTCGGGATTCAGACGGTTGGCCAAGGCGAGCATCAGGTATCGATGTTTGGCGTCCGCCTTGTCTTTGAGCGGCTGAAAGTCGGCTACGCGAACGCAGGCGGGCTTCTCGGCGAACACGTGGACTCCCGCCTCCAAGGCGGCTCCGATGATGGGTGGAGCCGCCTTGGCTTCCATCGTCACCAGCGCCATCCCCGGTGGAGTGCGACGGAGATATCGTTCGTGATTGCGTTCGATGCGAGTCAACTTGTCCCCGAGCGTTTGCTGGGCCGCTTCGTCGTAGCGCGAATCGGGATCGACTAAAACGACGTCGCCGCACCCAGTCGCATCGCGCAGCGCCGACAAGTACGCGCTGACGTGAGCGCCCGTCGCGCTGGTCAGCAGGCCAACCGTGATTTGTTTCGGCATTTGCATTGCTCCCGAACGTTGCGCTTGCCTTCGCGCCGACGTTGCGATTGTGCCTAGATCGTCAACCAACGGTCCCGCGACGCGACGTCCCAGCGGTCGACCAATTCTCCGTCCTTAACGACGTAGACCTGCTTGTGCAGGGCGGAGGTTGGGCAGGCGTGACGGGGAATGGCCAACAACTCGTCGCCCGGCTGAAACCGTTCGGCCTCAGTCGAGCTGAGCACCAGGTGCTCTTCGTTTTGCAGCACCTGTTCGGCGTCGGGCAGATCGGGGAAGTGCACGCGTTTCCCCATCGGTGGGTCGGAGGCGACGGCCTTGTAGCCGAGGTCGACGGTCAGGCGATCGGGCGTCGGGCGACTGACGACTCGCGTCAACAGCAGCGATGCGGGCGTGAAGTCGAGGTCGGGGAACAACTCGCCGTAACCGATGTCAAAGAAGACGAGTGTCCCCGGGCTGAGTTCGATGGTTGGATCGTCCAGCTGCGCGTAGACGGGAAATGATCCCGTCCCGCCGGCGATGATTCGCGGCACGGGCGATCCGGCGTCGACCAACTCGTCGCGCATCTTGGCGACCGGCTCCCAGCAGGCGCGGACGGCGGCCGTTCTTTCGTCGATCGGCGTCTGGTGATTTTGTCCGTCGTAAAGATGGATGCCGCCGGCTCGCAATCCCGGAGCCCGGTCGATCTCGCGGTACAGGGAAAAACCGGCTTCGCCAGCCGGCAGTCCCGTGCGGTGTTGCCCGGAATCGATGTCGAGCAGGACGTCGACCTCGACGCCGGCAGCAGCGGCCGCCGCAGACAGCCGCCGCACAGGCTCAATGTGGTCGGCGGTCGCCGAAAACTCGACGTGCGGATACTTCTTCCGAAAGGCGATCGCGCGGTCGATGTTGGGGCCGACAAGGTTGTAGGCCAGACAGATGTCCGCGCCGCCGGCGTCCGCGACCATTTCCGCTTCCGCGAACGTCGCGCACTTGTGTTTGGTGACGCCCAGCTGAATCTGCTTCTCGATCACTTGCCGCATCTTGTGAGTTTTGCAATGCGGGCGCAGTCGTCGTACGTCACCGGCCATCTCCACCATCGTGGCCAGGTTTCGATCGACGATCGATTCGAAAACGACGACGGCGGGTGAGATGATCTGCGACGTATCGTTGATTTTGTATTGAGGATCCATGGCATGCGATGTGATGAGAGTTGAGCGTTAGGAGTCGCCGCCCGCTGCGGAGCGTCTGAGTATACCGAACGGTTGCTCGCCAAGTGTGGGCCAGTCGGGAGACGGCGACGAGTGCCGCGGCGGTGGCCGCAATTCGAGTCGCGCCGCGGCCTCTGATTGAATTCGTCGCAATGAACGCCTAAAACTCGTGGTTTGCGACCCACCGTCCGCGACGACTAGGCGAGCCCGAGGTCGAGCGGCCACATTCCCCACCCACAACCCAGCGCCGATTCTCATGCCCACAGCATTGATTGTTCCCGAAGCGATGCGGGAAGTTTCCGAGCACGCCTACGTGCCCCTGTTTCGCGAAGCCGGATTCGAGATCCGCTACCCCCAGAATGTCCAATTGGCTCGAGGCCTCAACGGCTCCGCGGAGGTTATCGAAGAGCTTGCCGGCGTCGATGCGGTGATCGCCGGCGGAGAGCCTTACACTCCAGACGTGTTCCAGGCGCTCCCGCAGTTGCGAGTCGTCGCGCGGGCTGGCGTCGGCTACGACCAGGTGGATATCCCGGCCGCCACCGAGCATCGCGTTCCCGTGACAATCACGCCGACCACAAACCACGAGGCGGTCGCCGAACTGGCGTTGTCGTTGTTGTTCGCGGTGACCAAGTCACTCGTTTTTCACGATCGCCAAGTTCGCGCCGGTCACTGGCCTCGTCAATTGCTGATGCCGATCCGGCAGCGTACGTTCGGCATACTCGGCTTGGGCAGAATCGGGCGCAGCACGGCAATTCGCGCCAAAGCGCTCGGGATGGACGTGATCGCCACGGACGCCTATCCGCCGCACGATTTTTTGGCGGAGCAGAAGATCGAGTTGGTGGAGTTCGACGACCTGTTGGCTCGCAGCGACTTCGTCAGCGTGCATTGCCCGCACACGCCGGAGACCGAAAATCTGTTCAACCGCGACGTGTTCGCCAAGATGAAACGCGGCAGCGTGCTGATCAACACGGCTCGCGGAAAGCTGGTCGTCGAAGAAGATCTCGTCGAAGCTCTACAGAGCGGGCAGTTGCGCGGCGCCGGACTGGATGTGTTGCGCCAGGAGCCGCCGGCTGCGGACAACCCACTTTTTGCATTGGACAACGTCGTCATCAGTCCCCACTTGGCCGGCACAGACGAGATGTCGCTGGAGGGGATGGGAGTCGAGGCGGCTCAGTGCATCGTCGATCTCCACCAGGGCCGTTGGCCCGAGGGGGCGGTCGTCAACGACGACATTCGCACCGGCTGGGCTTGGTGACAGGCGAAAGGGAGATCAATGGAAAACACGAACGAAGCGGCCGCAGCGGCGCTGGCGGATGCGCTCAAATCGATCGGCGACTATTACAGTCAGCGTGGAGTTTTTCAGGATCGATTTGGATTCGGCGATCGCCCGGCGGTGGTGGTCGTCGATTTCGCCTACGGGTGGACGGACGAAGCTTACGCGGGCGGTACGAACAGGCTGGACGAGCCGGTTGCGCGAACGGCCGAATTGCTCGAGGCCGCTCGAGCCAAGTCGCTGCCGATCGTCTATACGACCAGCCCCTATCGCCCCGAATCGCCCGACCAACCGTTTAAGTCGGCGGCCGACTACTCGCCCCAGTACCGTGATTGGGACGAACGAGCGTGCCAAATCGACGAACGCGTGGCTCCGCTCGCCGGCGATCTCGTGATCAAGAAGGAGAACGCCAGCGCGTTCTTCGGCACGCACTTGGCGTCGTTCCTGGTCGAGTCGCGGTGCGACACGTTGCTGATTACGGGCTGTTCGACCAGCGCCTGCATCCGCGCGACGGCGACCGATTGTAAGAGTTATCGATTCCGCCCGATCATTGTGGGCGATTGCGTGGGCGATCGGTCCGCCGCGGCGCACGTCTTCACGCTCTACGATATTCAGGCGAGATTCGCGGACGTCGTTTCCCTGTCGGAATCGCTCGACTATGTCGCCAACTTGGCTTAACCTCGCCTCGACCGGTCGCCCAAGTGGCAGTGCCACACACAAAGCGAGCTGCCGCTCGGTAGTTGTTCGGCCGCTCCCGTTGGTCGCTGGAATCCAACCAGGGAAGCCCCGCATCCTCAACGCCTCATGTGGAGATGAACCGATGGCTCGCCCGATTCCTCCTGCGCTTCGCTTCGCCGTCTTCCTTACCGCGATCGCATCTTGCGCGACGTCGATGGACGCCGCCGATATCCCGCGGCCGACGGGAAGTAAGAAGATCGTGTCGCCGGACGCCAAACTTGAACTGCTGTTCACGCGACAGATCAAGGCGGTCGGTGGCTTGACGGAAGGAGCTGCGGTGGCCCGCGACGGTTCGATCTATTTTTCCGATATCACGCGCGGCGAAACACCGGGGATGATTCATCGTTTCGACCCGATCACCAAGAAGACGTCCGTATTCAGCAACAACAGCGGTAAGTCAAACGGTCTGATCTTTGACGATCGGGGCTTCCTCTACGCCTGTGAAGGAGCCGGATACGGCGGCCGCCGCGTGGCGCGGTGGAATGTGCGCACGAAAGAGAAGACGACCGTCGTCGACGGGATCGGCGGCAAGCGGTTCAACTCGCCCAACGACATCTGCATCGACAGTAAGGGGCGACTGTACTTCACCGATCCGCGGTACGTCGGGCACGAGCCGCGCGAGTTGAAACACCGAGCCGTCTACCGCACGAATCGCAAGGGGGACGTGGTCGAGGTGACTCACCAAGTCTCCAAGCCGAACGGCGTCGCCCTCAGTCCGAGAGAAGACTGGCTCTATGTCGCCGACCACGACAACGGCACCGACAACATCGACCCCGACGCTCCGGCTCCTACGCCCGGTGACATGAAAATCTACGCCTTTCCGCTCAGCAAAGGACTGGTCGCCGGTGAGCGCAAAACGTTGTACGACTTTGGGAGCGAAAAGGGATGCGACGGCATGACGGTCGATCGGCAAGGCAACGTGTACCTGACCGTCCGCTCGCCGCAGCGTCCCGGCGTGTTGGTGCTCGATCCGGGCGGGAAAGAGATCGCTCACATCCCCACCGGCCCGCAAAAGCAGAAGACCGACGCGAAGAATCCGCCGGTGGGCTTGCCGAGCAATGTCGAGTTTGGTTTGGGTCGTGAAGGCAGCGTGTTGTACATCACGGTGGACACAAGTCTGTACCGGATTCGTCTCAACGCTCAAGGCTACCACCGCCAATACGCCGAGCCGTTGGAGTAGTTCGACGGCTGACCGACGGCGTCTACCAAGCGGTCCATCCACCATCGACGACGAGGTTCTGTCCCGTCATGTAGCTGCTGGCGTCGCTCGCCAGATAGATCAGCGCGCCTTTGAGTTCGTGGTTGACGCCCATCCGTTTCATCGGGCAGCGGGGGATGAGTCGATCGACCAAGCCATCCGGAACGGACTCGGGATTGGGGAAGGCGCCGGGGCTGAGGCAATTGACTCGAACTCGGTCGTTCGCCCAATAGACGGCGAGGTGCCGCGTCATATGAATGACGCCGCCTTTGAGTGTGTGGTAGCCGACCGGACTGGCGTTGCAGACGCCGTCGTACGCCGCGGGATACGACCCTACGATTCCGTACATCGAGCCGATCATGACCACGTTGGCGGCCGCCTCGCGGCGAACGGCGTCGTCGCGCACCAGACGCGCCAGCAGGAAGTAACCCGTGGCGTTGGCTAGCTGCCGATTAAACTGTTCGGCGTTCACATCCGTCCAATCGTTGCCAACCGGTTCGTTGCCGTTGTTGATGAGGATGTCGACTCGCCCGGCCACGTCCAGCGTTTCCTGGAAACCTCGCTCGACCGACGACTCGTCGATGTGGTCGAGTTGAACGCCGTGGTGTGCGCCGCCGCAGTGCAGCTCGAGCGCGGCGGCCGCATCGTTCGCCCGCTGTCGATCGCGGCTTCCGCAAACGACGGTCGCCCCGGCCTCAGCGAGGGCTCGCGAGAAAGCGGAACCGAGGTAGCCGCTGGCCCCCGTCAGCAAGACGACGCGGTCACTCAAGTCGAATAGTTCACGAACGGGACGTTCGGCGATTGTCATGCAATGCTCCTCTAGCCGAACCGCCGCGGCTCGGCGTCGATGTGTCGTTGTGTCGTTGTGTCGATGTTCGCGATTTAAACCTCTTCCCAGGCGCGGCTGCGCCAGGAGGCGAGTGCGGCCAGGTTGACGCGGAGCGTTTGTTCGCCGTCGTCCAACGAGCAACTCGGCTCGCCCTTCCCTTCGATCGCGTCCAAAAACGCGTGGGCTTGTGAAACAAACAGCGCGTCGCGTGGGGTATCGCCGGCGGGTTCGTCGCGCCACGGCGATTCCGGTTCGGTATGCCAGCGCCAGCGCGCGCGGTGCGCTTCAAAGCGAGCGACGCCGCGTTCGCAGACGACAGTGAGTGTTCCTTCGTTGGGAGACTGATGTTGGTTCAACGTGAACGACCCCATGACGCCGTTGCGATGACGGGTCAAGATATGCACGGTGTCCTCGACATCGACCCCTTCGAGCACTTTGTGATCGGCGTCGGCGACGAGTCGGTCGATCGGGCCGACCAGCCACTCGCTGGTGTTCATCACGTGGGTGATCGCGTCCTGAATCGCTCCGCCTCCCGTTTCGTGCTTCGTGTAGTAGATCTCGCGATAGGCGGGGCGATACGTGGGGAAGTGCTGCCCGCCGTGGTAAACAACCTGTACAGGCGCGCCGAACCGGCCGCTGTCGATGGCTGCTTTCATCGCGTTGAGCGAAGGGTGCAGGCGCGACACGTAAGCGACGCTGACGGTGCGACTGGCCGCCGCCGCTGCGCTCCGCAATGCGTCGATTCCGTCAGGCGAAGTGCTGAGCGGCTTCTCGATCAACACGTGCGCGCCGCTGTCGACGAGTCGGCGAGCCATTGCGATATGCAAATGAGCCGGAGTGCAAATGACGGCCCCGTCGAAAGGAGCCGCGCTGAGGGCCGCGTCGAGATCGCCGAACCGTTCGTCGATGTCGTATTCGCCGCCAACCGCATCCCGGAGCGGCGAGTTCATTTCGCAAATCGCAACTCGCGCTCGTCCCGTTTCCAAGAAACATCGAGTATGTCGTTTACCAATCGAACCGACGCCGATGATCAGAATTCGGTGGTCCATTGCTGGGCGGCTCATCAAAAAGGAAGGGACCGCATGTGTAACTCACCGGACTGCGGCGAGCAACCAGACAGCGGACTACGCAGAACGGGCAGCGCCACGCCGCAGTCTGGGCATGGGCGGTGGCCGCCGACGGGTGCCCCGCGGTCGATGGGCCAGCTAGACTGAAGGTTTGCCAAGAGACCGCGGCGACGGGCGAACATTGGTAGTGCGCATTTCAAAACCGATGTCTTGCCGTACGATGGCCTTCCAAGGCCGTCGTTTCCCCAGGATTTCCAAATTCGACGGCCTTGGAAGGCCATCGTACAAGGTTTTGAAACAGCCTCTAGTGACTTTCGACTGGCAGAAGCCTCTCCACCCCAAGTTTTCTCTCATTGAACTCGCGTCCGCGCCATGAAAGACGTTGCGATCGAAATCGAAGACCTGAGCAAGACCTACTTCGACGGCATCTTGCGCAGGCGGTTTGAAGCGCTCAAGGGAGTCACGTTCTCCGTCCAGCGGGGCGAAGTGTTCGGCCTGCTGGGTCCCAACGGAGCGGGCAAAACGACGCTCATCAAAGTCCTGCTGGGCATCGTTCGCAAATCGGGAGGACACGCTTCACTGTTGGGCCGGGCCGCCGGAGACCGCGTGGGTCGCGCCAGGGTTGGCTATTTGCCCGAGAATCTGCGCATCCCCCGGCACCTCAACGCGTACACCGCTTTGGAGTACTACGGACGGCTCAGCGGCTTGTCGATGCAACACGTTCGTGACCGGCGCGACATGCTGCTTGAACAAGTCCGTCTGACCGGCCGCGAGAAAGACTCGGTGAAGAAATACTCGAAGGGAATGTTGCAGCGCCTGGGACTGGCGCAGGCGCTGCTGCACGAACCTGAGCTGTTGATTCTGGACGAGCCCACTGATGGACTGGACCCCCGCGGTCGATCCGAGGTCCGCCACGTCCTCAACTCGCTCAAGGAGGAAGGCAAGACCGTTTTTCTCAACAGCCACATCTTGCAGGAAGTTGAATTGGTCTGTGATCGAGTCGCGATTCTCGACAAGGGGATTCTCAAGAGTGTCGGGGCGATCGATGAGATCGCGCCTCGCAAGAAAGAGTTCCAAGGCGTCGAACTCGAGGTCACCGTGCAGGCCGATCGCGAACTGGTGGAGGAAGCGCTCGGCGACCGTGGAGTGATGGACTGGCAGCCGCTACCCCACGGTCAGTCGAAATTCACGATCCGACTGGGCGATCAAGAAGGCGTCGATCAGCTAGTCGACGACATGAGGGGGAAAGGGGTCAGCCTCGTTGAACTGACGCCGCATCGCATCAGTCTCGAGGACGCCTTCCTCGAGATCCTCAGTGACAATGATGATGCGACCACCAACGTCGATGGCGACGGCGGCGGCGACGCAATTGTCTTAGCGGAGTAACGGTTGACGAATGGTTGCGTACCTGGCGATTATCAAGGATTCCTTTCGCGAAGCGCTGGCGTCCCGCGTGCTGTGGGGACTGCTCGGCGTTATCACGTTGCTGTTGCTGCTGCTGGCTCCGCTGGGCTATCGCGAGCGAGTGACGACGCGCTTGCAAGTGCCTGAGTTGGTTGAGATCCGGGAGTTTATCGACCGAGTTCGCACGGAAGGTGTGAAACGCGGGTCGACGCCCTCGACGCACATTTGGTCGAAGTTTGACGAGAAATTCCAAGAGGACTTGCTCGAGTTTGGCCCGCCAAAGCCGGGAGACATTTCCGGAGCGCAGAAGCTCGAACGAACTCAATACAAGTTCGTCGGTGAGTTGAATCGTCTGATCGAAGACGTTGATTTCTACGAACCGGATGTTTGGTCGAGAGTCTACATGCTCACGCCCGAAGGCGGCGTGTTGAGAAAGAAACTCGCCGACGACACGGCGACCGACGACGACAAACGGCGGCTCAATCGGCTCGCCTTGGAGGCGGCCTTTCCCGACCAACTCGCCGCCAGCTTGCCCACTTCTTTACAATTCCGCTACTTGACCTGGGACGCCTTCAGCCCGATTCCGATCAGCCGGGCGGATCTGAATTCCGCCGTGACGACGCGGATGGCAACGGTGATGAAGTTGTTCGTCGGCGTAATCGGTGTCATCGTGGCGATTCTGGTCACCGCGTCGATTATCCCGCAGACATTCGAACCCGGGTCACTCAACCTGTTGCTCAGCAAACCGATCTCAAGGTCCTGTCTGTTCATCGCCAAGTTCCTCGGCGGGTGCGCTTTTACGTGTCTCAACGCCGGCTACTTGATCGGCGGACTGTGGGTGCTGTTGGGATTCCGATTCGGCATCTGGGATTTGCGAATCCTGCTCTGCATTCCGCTGTACGTTTTCGTGTTTTCGATTTACTACACGATTTCAGCCTTGGCGGGTGTTGTCTGGCGAAACTCGCTGCTGTGCATCGGAGCCACGATCGTCTTTTGGCTCGTCTGCATGGGATTGGGCTTGGCGAAGAACGCGTACGAATCGTGGGCGCTGGACGACTACGAATTCGCCCAGATCATTCCGACCGACTCGTCGCTGATGGCGGTCAGCCGAGCGGGTATTGTCAACGAATGGGACGATGAGAAGCAGCGTTGGCGCGAGGTCTTCGAGTCCGACGAGCAGGAGTTGGTGCGGTGGATGAAAGATCTCATGCCGGCTCAGTTTCGTCCCGTCGGAGCCGCGTACGACGCCAAAGCCGACCGCTTGATCAATCTGCAGCGGACGTTGAATGAAGGCACGCTTGTGACGTTGGTTGGGGAACGCGACGAGAACTGGGATAGCCAGCGCGGCGCGTCGGCTCCGACGGGGTCGTTCAAGTTGCTCACCGAACCCGAGGGCTCGCTGCTCGTCGTTTCCAGCATGGGACTGTTCCGGCTTGTCGGCGATCCGTTGAAGGACCGCCAGACGACCGAGGTTTTTGGCTTTCAGATTCCGACCGGAGGAGGTCCTTACCGCAACGTTGGCCCCAGCCCAGCGGTGATCCTCACGCAACCGGCAACCGCCGCCGCTCATCCCGAGAGTGGAGGCATCATTCTTTATAGCCGGCAAACTCTGACTCGACTCAGGAAGGCAAAGGCGCGGTATGAACTGGCCGGTGAATTCAAGGTCGAGATTGGCGAGAAGGAGGAGGTCGAACTGTTGGTCGCGGGCGATTCGATTCTCGTGGCCCCGGAGGACGGCCCGCTCTTGATCGTCGACCTGGACAGTATGTCGTTGCGACACGAAGTGAAGTTGCCCCGTAAGCAGCGCGCCGACTTGATGTCGTCGTCGCCCGACGGGTTTCGCGTCGCCATCACCACCGACAAGGGACGCCTCCGGCTGCTCGATTTGGCTTCGGGAGAGTGGCGCACGCCGCGCCTCCGCGGACAGGGAGACATTGGAGCGACTAGCTTTACGGACGACGACAAGCTGCTCGTCACAACTCAGTCGATACGCGTTCACGAGTACGACCTGAACGACGGCAAGACGGATGTCAGTTACGCTCCGCGGATGAAGACGTTGGAGTGGTGTTACCG
Organism: Pirellulaceae bacterium; assembly: GCA_030748485.1. Lineage (GTDB taxonomy): Bacteria > Planctomycetota > Planctomycetia > Pirellulales > Pirellulaceae > JASMLW01. The sequence goes on along the minus strand of JASMLW010000138.1, from coordinate 4,162 downwards.
GTACTTGCTGCGGCCCGTCTATTATGCGTTTCCCAAACCCACCGAACTCGACGAATCGATTTCCTATCTGTTGGCGAAGGAATCGGATCGAAAGAACTTCGACTCGCCGTGGACTCCGATCTGGTCGAGTTTGATTTTCATGACGGTGGTCATGTTGCTCGCCTGCATCTATATCGAACGCCAGGAGTATTGATGTGTTGAGTTGCTGGAAACGAGTTCGCCTGTTGACCGCGGTCACGGCGATCGCGGCGAGTTCTGCGAGCATCGCGACGGCGGGCGAGCGGATTCGAGTCGAAATCACTAGCTCGGCTGACAACACTCAGCAGCCGTGCTACGTGATCACGCCGACCGGTTACTCCGCTGATGACTCAACGCGTCCTCTGCTGGTCGCGTTGCACACGTGGAGCGGTGGAGTGGAGCAGCGGAATCGGCCGCTCGAGGCGGAGGCGGATCGTCGCGGTTGGATCTATCTGTTCCCGCATTTCCGCGGCCCCAACCAGCATCCCGACGCCTGCGGCTCGCGGAAGGCTCAGCAGGATATTCTCGACGCGGTGGCGTGGGCGCGGCAGGAGTACCGAGTCGACGATTCGCGAATCTACTTGTCGGGAGTTTCCGGCGGCGGGCACATGACGTTGCTGATGGTCGGGCGTCATCCGGACCTCTGGGCGGCCGCCAGCGCTTGGGTCGGGATCAGTGATTTGTCCGCCTGGCACGAGAAACACGCCAAGTCGAACTACGGCGCCATGCTGCGACGCAGTTGTGGAGGCGCTCCGGGAAAGAGCCCCGCGGTCGACGGCGAGTACCGGGCGCGATCTCCCAATTCCTTTCTCACCAAAGCGGCTGACGTACCGGTCGACATCGCCGCCGGCGTACACGACGGGCACACCGGTTCCGTGCCGATCCGCCATTCGCTCGAGGCGTTCAACAAACTCGCCGCGGCTCGCCGCGCACCGATCATTCGCGAGAACGAGATCGTGCAGTTAAGTCGTCGCAACGGCCGGTTGGAAACTCGAACTGCCAGTGACATTCAGGTCGATCCCGCGTTCGGCCGTGAAATCCACTTGCGTCGTCACGCCGGGGCGAGCCGAGTGACGATCTTCGAGGGCGGCCACGAAATGATCGCCGGAGCCGCCGCCAAATGGCTCAGCCAACACCGCAAGGTGGCTGCCACTCAACAAAGTGGTGCTCCGCGCAAGTGAATCACACCATGACTGACCAGAGTCCTGTACACGACCACAACCGCCGCGTGTGGAACCAGATGGTTCAAAAGAGAAAACGGTTCACGCGACCGGCGAAGGACGAGGATTTTCAAAACCCGCTGGCTACGGTCGATGCGATCGGATGGCTGGGCGGCGACATTCGCGGGCGCGAATTGCTCTGCCTGGCGGCGGGCGGAGGACGTCAAAGCGCGCTCTACGCGGCGGCCGGAGCCAAAGTGACGGTCGTCGACATCAGTCCTGGGATGTTGGAAGTCGATCGTGAAGTGGCCGCTGAGCGAGGGCTGGACGTGCGGACAGTCGAAGCATCGATGGACGACCTGTCGATGCTGGGTGACGCTCAGTTCGATATCGTGATTCACCCAGTCAGCACGTGTTACGTTCCCGACATTCGACCTGTCTACCGCGAAGTCGCTCGAGTCATGGTGGCCGGTGGGCTCTACATCAATCAGCACAAACAACCGGCTAGTCTACAGGCCGATGTCGATGCGTCGCCGCGCGGCTACGAGGTTGCTGAGCCCTACTACCGCACGGATCCCTTGCCGGCGGTGCAAGGGAGCCGGTTGCGCGAGGAGGGGACGCTCGAGTTTTTGCATCGCTGGGAGCAACTGATCGGCGAGCTGTGTCGAGCGGGTTTCGTGATCGAGGATTTGGTCGAGCCGCTGCACGCCGAGGCGGAGGCCGACCGCGGCAGTTTCGCTCACCGCAGCAGTTACTTCGCGCCGTACGTGCGAATCAAGGCCCGCCGCGTCGGCCAGGCAAGCAACGACCCAGCGAACAATGCGCCGTCCGCCCAAATCTGGACGCCGCACGAAGAGTAGCGGCCTGGCGACATGACCGTCGTAGCTATAGCTACGTTCGCCAGACGGTGGAGAAACGCAAAGACAGCAACAACCCAACCCAAACAACACCAAACGCGCCGCCAAACGATTGGGGACAACTGTTCTACTCTCCCGAGGGCGTTTACGCCCTCCTCCGCCGCAGGCGGGCTAGGCCCGTGCTTGAGCACGGGTGAACCAGCCGTTCCAGCTGCAACCAACGATCCATTCCGACGTCGCGTCTCATTGACCCGTTCCAACGACCGACGATGCGCCAAGAACGACATCGCATCGCATCCAGAACGACCCCGACACAAACCAAGCAGCGTTTGCATTGCGAACGACATGCGAAGACGTGAATGGCGGCGTTCCCCGAATTTCACTTCACGGGAACTGCAGTCGCAGGAAACCCGCATAGATGGTTGAGCGTTCGTGAGAACAGCTCCTAGCAGTGGACGCCGGCAAGCCGAAAGAAACGAACAGAGATCACCGGTTGACAAGAATCTCTCCACTGCTCTGTAACTGTGAGGTGTGTGTCCCCAATCGGACCGCCAAACGGACCGATCGGCCCTCCCCCGATCGGCCCCCCCGCATCGGCCCCGTGAGAATCCAGGTTGCAAATCGACGGTAGGACTCCCCCGGCCAATTGGGGACAATTGTTCTACTCTCAGCTGCAGATCTGGTTGCGGCCGGACTTCTTTGCTTTGTAGAGTTTCTGATCGGCTCGTTCGATGAACTCGCTCGCGGGGCTGGCCATGTCGTACTCGGCGACTCCGCCGCTGACCGTCACGGGAATCGTTCCAGCGGACGTCTCAAATGGCGTCGACCTGACGAGTGAGTGGCATCGTTCGGCCAGCTGAACAGCCTCGCGGAGATTGCCGTCGCAAATCAACAGCGCGAACTCCTCGCCGCCAAATCTCGCGAACACCTCGTCTTCGCGCGTGATCTGTTGGACGCGCGAACTCAGTTCCTGCAGGACTTCATCGCCCGCCAGATGGCCGTACGTGTCGTTGACCTGCTTGAAATGGTCGATGTCGATCAGCACTAACGACATCGGGAGTCGTCGGCGTCGGCAGCGCTGCTCGTGTCGGTTCAGGACTTCCATGAAGTACCGTTTGTTGTACGCTCCCGTGAGACCGTCGCGGGTCATCATGGCGTACGCCGTTTCGTGGTACTGCGCTTCGATGTGGTCGAGGAATTTGAAGATGTGGTTGCCAAAGCGAAGTCGATCGCCGGCCCGCAGTTCACATTGGTCGATCGCCCTGTCGTTGACGTAGACGCCGTTCGTACTGTCCAGGTCGGTCAGATAATAGCCAGGTTCCCGCCGTTCGATGGCCGCGTGAGACCGCGACACGGAGTCATCATTGAGTTGCAGGTCGCAGGACGTGTCGCGGCCGATCGTAAACTCGCTTGTCGGAATGTGCACGATTCCCGCATCGATCTCCAAAGGATGAATCTTGATAAGACAGCCTGCGCATTCCGCCTGCATGTCGCCGTGGGACTGCGCCAATGTGTCCGCCAATGGAAGGTTCATCGCAACGCCCTCGTAGATCTGGAATCGGTCCCCTCAAATATGCGTTCGTTCCCAGCGGTGAACCCAATCGCCCAGCCGGTTTTGCCGCGACGGCGTCGCGGACGCCCAGGTCGTAACGATCGTGCCGTTTGCAACAACACAACGAGCCGCTCGACCTGATTACCGCACAGCCAACGCGCGCATCACATCGAAATGATCGCCAGTCTTCGATCTAGACTCCAGTAGCGCACAGCCTCGTTCCGGCTGGCGTTCGGCCAGCGAAGGCTAAGCTCAGACGGTGATCCAAAGGGTGAATTGACGTGGCCGCACGGTCGTTACTCGAGTCGTTCGATCCAGACGCCACGCGGCAACTGCTGGCCGCTAACGTTGGTTCGTCGCCGAAACGCGCCTCGCCGACAAAAGGCCGGCGGCCGTTCCACGAAGAGATCGGCCGTTATCTGGTGCAACGTCAACTTGGCGAGGGAGCCTTCGGCAAAGTCTACTTGGCCATTGATGAGAGCGCAGGCGAGCTGGTTGCGATTAAAGTGCTGCAGCGAAGGTCGCCGCGAGCAGGTGGAGCCGTTGACCAGTATCTGGAAGAAGTCAGCGTCGTC
>JASMLW010000137.1 GCA_030748485.1 Pirellulaceae bacterium | reverse complement strand
GGTAGTCGCGCGGCGCCGCCAGTTCTTCGAACAGCAGTTCACCCAATTCGATCAGCGTCTGAGCCGACAGATCCGCCAGCTCGCTGCCCGACTCTTCCGCCGCGTTGACGAGGGCGGGGATCAAGTCGTACTCCTTCAACCAGAGTACGGCGTCGCACCCGTTCGCCCGCAACTCGGCGTCGGAACTGAGAATCGCATCGCGGACGGCTCCACTAACTCGACCGCCGCGCTCGGCAATTGAGTTTTTCCACCGGTCCGAGAGCGTGTCCCACCGCTTGATCAGCGCGGTGTGAACTGAGCTGTGGCGGCGTTCCAGTCCAGCGGCGATGGACCGCTCGCGAATGTCGCGAGATTTCGATTCCAAACCCGCCAGCAGAACGTTGTTAGCAGCGTCGTTCGCTGTCTCGACTAGGAGGGCGAACGTTGTGTCCAAACCGCCCATGGTAGTTCCCGCCTCCCTCGGCTGTCATCGGTCTGTGTCGAACCCGTTCCTTGTCCTGGCCATCGCCTGACCGTCATGATCGATACAACTGCGGCGACGTCCGTTGCCAGGACCGGAGCCACCCGGCCATCCGTCACTGGCCGCTTGATTTCGCGCCTCCGGGCGGGGAAACTAGATCGACAGCGTCCACAGGAATATAGGTCGCCCTTTACCACATGGCCTGCGAGAGAATGGTGTTATGGCAAGTCCGATGACGGCCGCGGAGGTGTTGGACCGGGAGTACTTGGAGCTGCGAGCCAAGATTCTGCAGCTGGCCGCCTCATTCGATCGCCTGGACCGCTCCGCGGGCGACGTAGGCGCCGATCGCCGCCGCGAATTGCTGCACGAGGGGCTCGCCATCGCGGCCTCTCAAGACGCCGACCGCGCGGAACACGTCCAACTGCTGTTCTCCCGTGAATACGACGACAACTGGCAAGCTGAATTCGATATCGCTCCCCGCGGCTGATCACGACCGCTTTCGCTCCACCCTTGAGGACCGTGAAGATGTATTACATCGACCCCCACATACACATGGTGTCGCGAACGACGGACGACTACGAAACGCTCGCCAAGATGGGTTGTGTCGGTCTTAGTGAACCTGCGTTTTGGGCGGGTTTCGATCGCGGCAGCGTCGAGAGCTTTCGCGACTACTTTCGGCAACTCACCGATTTCGAACGCCAGCGAGCGACGCAGTACGGCATCCAGCACTACACGTGGATGTGCATCAACGCGAAAGAAGCCGAGAACGTCGAGCTATCGCGGGAAGTCATCGCGATGATCCCCGAGTTTCTCGACTGCCCCAGCGTACTCGGCATCGGTGAAATCGGACTGAACAAGAACACCAAGAACGAAGCGACGATCTTCGTCGAGCACCTTGAGTTGGCCGTGCAGTACGATCAGCAGATCCTGATTCACACGCCGCATCTGGAGGACAAGTACCAAGGTACGCGGATGATCCTCGACATGCTCTGCGACGACAGCCGAATCAATCGCTCCCGCGTCCTTGTCGATCACGTTGAAGAACATACGGTCAGGCATGTTCTCGAAGAGGGTTTCTGGGGCGGGATGACGTTGTACCCGGTGTCAAAGTGCACTCCCCAGCGCGCGGCCGATATCCTTGAAATGTACGGTCCCGAACGACTGATGGTGAATTCGGCCGGAGACTGGGGGCCGTCGAAACCGACCGCCGTCCCCGACTTCATCTTTGAAATGCGCCGTCGCGGCCATCCCGAAAGTCTGATCCGACGAGTTTGCTACGAGAATCCGCTCGAGTTTTTCCAGCAAAGCCAGAACTTCCAATTCACTCCACCCGAGACTCCCGAGGCCGCTCACGTCGACAGTTGATCGTTTGTAGTCGACCGGCGATCGCGCGATACAGCGGTCTCTCTCACCTGTGAAAGGCATTCTTCATGAGACGTCTAGCACTGATTATCTGCGCCGCCCTGCTCTTCACCACCTCCGCCTCGGCCGCTGACTTTGAGACGATCTTCGACGGCAAGTCGCTCGACGGTTGGGAAGGCAAGAAAGATTTCTGGTCGGTCTCCGAGGGTGCGATCACGGGCCGGACGACGAAAGAAAACCCGACCAAAGGCAACACGTTCCTGATTTGGCGAAAAGGCGAAGTAGCCGACTTTGAACTCCACCTGAAATTCCGCATCGTCAACGGAAACTCGGGGATCCAGTACCGCAGCAAGGAACTCGACAATTTCGTCGTCGGCGGCTACCAAGCCGACTTCGAAGCCGGCACACGCTACATCGGAATTCTCTACGAAGAAAGAGGACGCGGCATCCTCGCGCAACGCACGCAGAAAGTTGAAATCGGTTCGGACGGCAAGAAGAACGTCGTCGGCGAAACGTGCGACGACAAGGAGTTCCTCGCGGCGCTCAAGAAAGAGAAATGGAACGACTACGTCATCGTCGCGAAGGGCAACCGCCTCGTGCAAAAGATCAACGGATTCACCACGGTCGACGTCACCGACAACCAATCGTCGCGCGCCGCCAAGAAGGGGATTCTCGCACTCCAACTACACGCCGGCCCGCCGATGGTTGTGCAGTTCAAAGACATCAAGATCAAGAGGGGAACCGGGGGTAATGACTAGAGGCGGTTTCAAAACCTTGTACGATGGCCTTCCAAGGCCGTCGATTTTGGAAATCCTCGGGAAACGACGGCCTTGGAAGGCCATCGTACGGCAAGAAATCGGTTTTGAAATGCGCTCTAAGGACTAATGACTAATGACTAAGGAATGACTAGAGGACAGGACGCCGCCGCGCCTGACCAGGGGCGTTTACGCCCCCATCCGCCGCAGGCGGCATAGGCCCGTGCTTGAGCACGGGTGAACCAGGCGTTCCAGCTGCAACCAACGCTCCATTCTCGCGTCGCCCCGCGCCACCGCGTTCCACCCTCGCGTCGCCCCGCGCCACCGCGTTCCATTCTCGCGTCGCCCCGCGCCATCGCGTCCCACCTCACGAGGCCCCGCGCCGCCTCGTCTTCGCTTCCGTCGGGGGCTCCAACCCGATTCGACAGCCACCCCGGGAGCTTCCGGTACTATCTCCAAAGGAAACTCAATCGCCGACACAAATCAGCATCGTTCCGCCACCCAGCCGTCCTTAGTCATTCCCCCGTCCCGGGCTACTTTTAACTCCATTGGGCGTTTGTTACGCTAACCGGTTTACCGACCAACCGCTGAGGCCGTCAGGGCGTCGGCGTTCCTGATAACACGATCGGATGGTGCCGTGCACGGGTCCGACTCAACTCAATCGGGACCGAATGGGTCCATCCGCATCCGCGGCGCGCGAACTCACAATTTGCGCGATGTCGATCTGGACATCCCCCGCCATCAGCTGATTGTCATGACGGGCCCGAGCGGATCGGGCAAAAGCAGTCTGGCGTTCGACACTCTGTACGCCGAGGGGCAGCGTCAGTACATCGAGAGCTTGTCGGTGTACGCGCGCCAATTCCTCCACCAGATGGAGCGTCCGGATGTCGACTTCATCGACGGCCTGCAGCCGACGATCTGCATCGATCAACGTCCGGGCAGTCACAATCCGCGGAGCACGGTGGCGACGGTCACTGAGGTCTACGACTACCTGCGGCTGCTCATGGCGCGCTTGGGCGAGCCGGAATGTTATCAGTGCGGCGAGCCGATTCAGCAGCAGACGCCCGAGCAAATCCTCGACAGCCTGATGGGTCTTCCCGATCAGACGAAGACGATGATCTTGGCTCCCATGGTGCGCGGCCGCCGCGGTCAGCATCGCGAGATTCTGCAGCACATTCGCAAAGCGGGCTTCGTCCGCGCGCGCATCGATGAACACGTTTATGAAGTCGACCAGTTTCCCGAGCTGGAGCCGCGCAAAGTTCATCAGATCGACGCCATCGTCGACCGCGTCATCATCCGCGAGGGGATTCGTTCGCGGGTCGCCGAGTCGATCAACTTAGCGCTGCGGCATGGCGACGGAGTGATGTCGATTTGCTACTTGGATGAGGCGGCGGCCGACGACGATCATCCACACGGCGTCTGGCGCGACAAGCTGTTCAGTACTCTGTACGCCTGCCCTAATTGCGAAGTCAGTTACGAAGAACTCGAGCCGCGGACGTTTAGTTTCAACAGTCCCTACGGAGTCTGCTCTGATTGCGAGGGGTTCGGCGCGAAAGAGCAATTCGATCTCGACTTGGTGATTCCCGATTGGACGTTGTCTCTCGCCGATGGAGCCGTGGCGACCTGGCGCGGCCTAACCGACGCGGCGCTAGCCAAACGGAAGAGCGAATTCAAGCCGCTCGAGAAGCTCAAAGGATTCTCCTGGACCGAACCGTTCGATCAACTGCGACCGTCGATCGTCGAGAAACTGGTTCACGGAGACGGCAAACAGTTTCTCGGCCTCATGACACTGCTCGAGAAGGAGTACTCGACTGCGACGCGCTCCAATCGGTTAGAAGCATTGAACACATTCCGGGGCGATGTCGTCTGTCCGTCCTGCGAGGGATCGCGGTTGCGACCGGAATCGACGAGTGTTCGTTTCCAGGGCAGCGCGATTCACGAGATCACGCGAATGACGGTGGCCGAGGCGCGCGAGTTTTTTCAAGCTCATCCGGTGATCGATGAGGACGAGGACATCGCCGGGCCCTTGATCGAAGAGATCGACAAGCGGCTCGAGTTCTTAGCGAAGGTGGGTGTCGATTACCTCACCCTCGATCGCCCGGCCGAAACGCTCAGCGGCGGTGAGCTGCAGCGCGTCCGCCTGGCCACCAGCATCGGCTCATCGCTCGTCGGCGTCTGCTATGTGCTCGACGAACCGTCGATCGGACTGCATCCTCGTGACAACGAACGCTTGATCAGCGCGCTGCGCGATCTGCAGGCTTTGGGCAATACGGTGCTGATCGTCGAACACGACGAAGCGATGATGCGTGCGGCCGATCAACTGATTGATATCGGACCGGGAGCCGGAGCCGAAGGCGGACTCGTCATAGCTCAAGGAACCCCAGCGGATGTCAGCAAGGATGAAGCGTCGCTGACGGGGCGTTACTTGCGCGGCGAGGAGGCGATCGCGCCGCCCAAGAAGCGCCGCCGGATCGCCAAAGCGAGATCGCTGACCGTTCACGCCGCGGCGACCAACAATCTCCGCGAGATCGATGTTCGCTTTCCGCTCGGCGCACTCGTCTGCGTGACGGGCGTGAGCGGTTCGGGGAAGAGTTCGCTGGTGAACGAAACGTTGTCCCGCGCACTCGTCCGACGGCTCGGTGGCGTCGCGCCCAAACCGGGTCCGCACACGGGTCTCCGCGGGGCTAGCCAAGTTGACAAAGTAATCGAAATCGACCAGTCGCCGATCGGGCGCTCGCCGCGCAGCAACGCCGCCACCTACACGGGCGCGTTCGACGAAATCCGCAAAGTCTTCGCCGGCACACGAGACAGCAAGCAGCGGGGATTCCGCAGCAGCCGCTTCAGCTTCAACGTAAAAGGTGGACGCTGCGAAGCATGCCAGGGACAAGGCATGCAGAAGATTGAGATGAGTTTCCTGGCGGATCTGTTCGTGCTGTGCAGCGAGTGTCGCGGAGCTCGCTTCAATCGGCAAACCCTGCAAGTCCGCTATCGAGGCAAGTCGATCGCCGATGTGTTGGAGATGTCGATCGATGAAGCCGCCGACTTCTTTGAGAACTTCGCCGCGATCCATCGCCTGATGCAATCGCTCCAGGAAGTCGGCATGGGCTATCTGAAACTCGGCCAACCCTCGACCACGCTATCCGGTGGTGAGGCGCAACGAATCAAACTCGCCACACAACTTGCTCGAGTCGATACGGGTAAGACCGTCTACCTGTTGGACGAACCGACGACCGGCCTGCACTTTCACGACATCAAAAAACTGTTGGAAGTACTGCAGAAACTAGTCGACCGCGGCAACACGGTCATCGTCATCGAGCACAACTTGGATGTCGTCAAGTGCGCCGATTGGATCATCGACCTCGGCCCCGAGGGCGGCGATGCGGGCGGCTACGTCGTCGCTGAAGGCACGCCTGAGAAAGTCGCACAAACAGCCGGCAGCCACACGGGGAAGTTTTTGGCGCCGCTGTTGGGGAAATGACGAAGTCGTAGGACGGCAACCCCACCCCATGTTCCATTCCCGCGCCGCCCCGCGCGTGTGCGTTCCAAACCAGGGGCGTTTACGCCCCTCTGACTCTTTGACTCGCCGGCGTCCTGCCTCTCCCGTCACTCTTCTTTCCGGCCGAAGATCATTCTTCCGGCGCTGGTCTGGAGCACGCTGGTGACGACGATCTTGACGATGCTGTTCTGATGGTCGCGGCCGCCCTCGACCACGATCATCGTTCCGTCGTCTAGGTAACCCACGCCCTGTCCCGCCTCCTCACCCGCCTTGACGATTTTTACGTCGACGATCTCGCCAGGTAGAAAGACCGGCTTCAGCGCGTTGCCGATGTCGTTGAGATTGATCACCTCAACACTGTGAAGGCGGGCGATCTTGTTGAGGTTGTAGTCGCCGGTGACGATTTTTCCTTCCAGCCGTTTGGCCAGCAGGACGAGCTTCATGTCGACCGGTTCGTTCGACATCTCGGGGTACTCGCGGTCGTAGATCTGCATCTCGACGTCGTCCGAGTTGCGGAGCCGGTTGAGAATATCGAGACCTCGACGACCCCGGGCCCGGCGCAGTTTGTCGCTGCTGTCGGCGATGCCTTGCAGTTCGGCGAGTACAAAGCGAGGCATGATCAACTGGCTGTCAAACACGCCCGTCTCGACGACGTCGGCGATGCGACCGTCGATCACGACGCTCGTGTCCAACACGTAAGGCTTGGCGCCTTTCACTTCCTTGGAAAACTCGACGTAGGGAATAATGAAACGGAAGTCGTCCTTGGTCTGCAGCAGGATGCTCACGCACAGGTAGCACAATGTGATCGAGATCAGCACGCGAATCGGTGTGACGATGTCCGTGCCCAACTCAGCCCGATTGAACATCGGCTCGACCGCAAACCCGACGGCGACCGCCAGACAAAGACCGACAAAGATGCCGAAGTAGATGCACGACACCATGTCGATGCGTTTTCGGGGTATCGCCGCATCGCCGACGACGAGTGCAATGGAGCCCACGAGAAGGACTACAAAGACGATTAGAGGGTAGGGGACTTTCTGATGAAAGTTGTCCGTTTCAACGAGGACGAAACCAACCCCGGCCATCGAGACGAGAAAGACACATCGTAAGATCCAGAGCGCCATGAGGTTAGGACCGGTAGGGGAAGCCGGTTGGTGTGACCGCAGCGCTCGATTTGCCCGATTCGTGCTCGATTCGTGCTCGATTCGTCGCTCACTACAGTTGTCGAGCCATTCTACTTGTGCAAATCGGCCAATACACCCCCCAATCCCGGGTATCGCCCTGATGGCTGTCGACCGCCATCGGCGGTTGGCGCGAAACTATTTTCTCGTTTGGAGTTGCGCTGTTTCTTTCATTTCCGGCCGTGTTGGATGCTGATAGAATAGGCAGACGTTTATGGAACAGCGTAAATGGGTAGTGGGCAACGCCTTGGCGTTACGCTGCTGAGCTAGCGAGGAGAACAGCTTCAATGCTCTCGTTGACGGATCAATTATCCGGTTGTTCACGCCGCGAGTTCCTCCGTATTGGGGGCTTGGGCTTGGGCGGTTTGACGCTCTCCTCGTTGCTCGCCGGCCGATCCGCCGCGTCCCGAGGGGTGACGGGCAAGTCGGTCATTTTCCTCTTCCAGCACGGCGGTCCGACCCAATTTGAATCGTTCGATCCGAAGATGGCGGCTCCCTCGGGCATCCGCAGCGCCACCGGCGAGACGCGGACGACGATTCCAGGAGTCACGTTTGGCGGCACGTATACGGCGTTGGCGAAACAGGCTCACCGGATAGCAGTTGTTCGATCGTTTCGCAGCGGCAGCAGCGCTCATCGAATTCAGCCGATCGTCTGCAACGAGACGTTGAACGCGAACATCGGATCGCTCTATTCGCGGGTTGTCGGCACGACGGACGCCCAGTCGGGGATGCCCAGCAACGCGGCTATTTTCCCCAGCGCGGTCGATCCGGACGGGCCGGGCGAATCGCGGACATTCGGTCAGTTCAGTTCGCCCGGCGAATTGGGAGCCGGTTACGCGCCGTTTGTGCCCGGCGCCGGCAGCGAGATGCAGCAGAACTTGCGGCTGAATATCGCTCGCGACCGGTTGGACGATCGCCGCTTGCTGCTCACCGGTCTCGATAAGATCAAACAACACATCGACAACAGCGGTGAATTGGAGGGAGTTGATCGGTTTCGCGAGCAAGCGTTCGATGTGATCCTGGGCAGCGTCGCCGACGCGTTCGATTTGTCGAAGGAGGATCCTCGCACGCTCGCCAAGTACGACACGAGCCATCTCGTGCGATCGCAGTTATGGAACTACAAGAACAATCGCAAACACTACAACGCCAACTCCAAGTCGCTCGGAAAGCTCCTGTTGCTCGCTCGTCGCTTGTGTGAGTCCGGCTGCGGTTTTGTCACGATCAATACGGCATTCGTTTGGGACATGCACTCGGACGTCAACAACTTGCCGATGCACGAGGGCATGGACTATGTCGGATCGCCTTTCCAACACGCGG
>JASMLW010000136.1 GCA_030748485.1 Pirellulaceae bacterium | reverse complement strand
ATCGCCACCATCCTGGCCGCTCAATGCACGGATGAGCGAGTCAATCAGGTAACGCCCGAGTTATTTCGCCGCTACCCAACTCCGGCCGATTTCGTCGACGCCGAGTTGGAGGAGATTGAAACGGCCATCCAGAGCACGGGGTTCTTCCGCAACAAAGCGAAGAGCATTCAGGGATGTTGCCGGCAACTGGTCGCGCGCCACGGCGGCGACGTGCCACCCGAGTTGGACGAGTTGGTTGAGCTTCCCGGCATCGGACGCAAGACAGCCAACGTCGTGCTGGGCGTGGCGTTTGGAATCGCCTCCGGCGTTGTTGTCGACACCCATGTCACACGTCTCAGCCAGCGGCTAGGCCTCACCTCGGAGACCGCCGCAATCAAGATTGAACAGGACCTGATGGAGCAGCTGCCCGAGGAAGAATGGATTGATTTTTCTCACCGACTGATCTTGCACGGCCGCCAGGTTTGTCGAGCCCGCAAGCCTCGCTGTGAGGATTGCTCGCTGCAAGAACATTGCCCCCGCATAGGCGTCTCATCCTAAGTTTGTTCCACCCATTTCGTAGCGCGACCCCGCGTTCGCAGAGGACAGCTCAGCAATGATCCTTTCCGGTGAAGAGATCCGTGAGCAATTGGGAGAGAGCATCGTGATCGACCCGTTCGATCCCGCACGGCTGAACCCCAACAGCTACAACCTCACCTTGCACAACGAAATCCTCACTTACGAGGAGGTCGTTTTGGACATGCGGCAGCCGAATCGTTTTCGGCGGATGGCGATTCCCGATGACGGCCTGGTGCTCAACCCGCATCAGCTGTATTTGGGCCGCACGGTCGAGCGCACCGAAACCCACAAACTGGTGCCGATGATTGAGGGCCGGTCTTCGGTGGGGCGATTGGGACTGTTCGTACACGCCACCGGCGGCTTCGGCGATGTCGGGTTCGCAGGCTACTGGACTCTGGAGATGTTCGCCGTCCAACCCGTCCGGGTCTACCCCAACGTGCCGATCTGCCAGATCTTCTACCACGAGATACGCGGCGACATTCACGAGTACGCCAGCGACAAGTATCAGAACAACAACGACATCCAGACGAGCTTGTTTTTCAAAGAGCTCAACCCGGATGCGACTCTCGATGACCCGCAGTTGCAGTTTCCCTTTGGGCCCGATCGCGGCCGCTGACATCGCCGGTCGGCTCAACTCCGACTAACGCGCCGCTAAACGACGGAGAAGTAGTTGTCGACAGCGGCGTCGATCCCATCGCGACTCATGCGGGCCGTCTCGCCCATGAAGGAGCAGCGGTCCTGGATCTGTTTCAACAGATCGCGCGGGTGACAGGCGCGAAACGAACGCTCGGCCTGAAGGTAGTGCTTCTGTACCGTGTAGTCGAGCACTTCGGGGTCGCACTCCATTCCCATGATGGGAGCCATGATCTTGAACAACTCGCGGAACTCTGACTCCGTGGGGTCGATCACTTCGATCTTGTAGGGGATGCGTCGCAAGAATGCCTCGTCCACCAAGTCGCGCGGTTCGAGGTTGGTGGAGAAGACGATGAGTTGGTCGAACGGCACTTGGATCGTCTTGCCGCTGGCGAGATTCAAATAATCGACGCGCTCCTCCAAAGGGACGATCCAGCGGTTCAGCAACTCATCGACCGAGATGCGTTGCCGGCCGAAGTCGTCGATGAGCAGCGTGCCGCAGTTGCTCTTGAGCTGCAACGGAGCTTCGTTGATGCCTGTCGCCGTGTTCAGCATCACCTCCAAGTACTCCATCGTCAACTCGCCGCCGACGGCGATCGTGGGACGGCGGATCCGCACCCATCGCTGGTCAATTTTCGTTTGCTGCAACAACCCGCCTGAGGATTCCAACGGAGCCTCTTCATGGTTGAGCGGGTCGAACAACCGCATCACTTCTCCATCGATGCCGAGCGCTCGCGGCACCCAGATGAATTGACCGAACGCTTTGGTGACGCGCTTGGCGATGCTCGTCTTCCCATTACCAGGCGCGCCGTAGAGAAACATCCCCTTGCCGGAGTTGATCGCGGGGCCGAGCTTGCGGAGCATCTCCTGGTTGACCAGCAGATCGCTGAACGAGTTTTTCAAGTCGTCGGAATTGGGGTGTTGTTTTTGCAGTGACTGGGCTTTCACGCTCGCGATGTAGTCGTCCAAGGCGACCGGAGCGGAGCCAAAGTAGGTGCAGTGCTCGCTCAGCCGACGAGCCCGCTCGCGACCCAGGTCGGTGAGTTGGTAGACGTAGTCGTTCATCGGCGCCGAGTCGCGGTAGACGACCATCTGGTCCGACTTGAGCGTGCGGAGCATCTGTTCGATCAGCACGAAGGGCAGCTTGACCTGGTCGGTGACATCGCGGCCGGTGGCGTCTCCACGAGCCAAGAGGAACTTCAGCACCAACGCTTCGACTTCGCTGTCGGTGATGTCCATTTCGCGGAACGACTTGGGCTCGATAGGGAGGAAATCGTCGACGTCGAGCGGCGTTGGCGCTTCCGTCGAAACGGCCGCCGGACTGGAACGCAGCGATTGAAGGTCATGGACCGTGTCCGTAGACGCATCACCTGGGGCGTCGCCATCGCCTTTGCGAACGGTCTTGCCCGTGACTTTCTCCAAACGGCCGAGCAACTGAGCCAGCTTGTCATCGTGGGCGTCACCCGCTGCGCGGGCGGGCTTGGACGCCTCGACCTCGGCCCAGGCCTTTTCGTCGCTGTCGTTCGCCAGCCGTGAAAGTAGACTCTCGTCGCCTGTCATCGATTCCCTCGGTGCGCCCCGCCCTTCATCGGAATTCTCGTTCCGACGGGCTCGGCGCATTTCTCTCGCCAATACCGTCGTTGAGAAAGATTAGGTTAGGGATCGACTTCTTCGTCGCCCCGCTCGAGAAGATCGACGGCCGCGGCGAGCCTCCAGCCCGAATAATCGATGCATTCGCGCTGAAGCGCGCTGAAGCGATTTGAGACGATTTGAAGCGATTGGACCTGAACGACTTGGTCCAGACGACTTGGTCCAGCGCCGTTATTGCAGCGGTGCGAGCGCGGCGGCTTGCTGCACCTGGCTGGATTGCGAGTTCGTCTGGTTGCGCTGACTGGCCATGCGTCGCTGCATCAGCGTCTGGGCCCGTGCGTGAAGGGCCCGCGATCCGTCCATCACGTTCCGATTGCTCAACGCGGGCGGCGTTTGCACTTGCCCCGTTGGAATCGATTGGTCTTCGCCCTCGACGTAACGGACTCGACGAATGTTATCGTCTGTGAACTCGGTGGGATCTCCCGCGTCGTCGCGCTGAAACGCCGTCAGCGCGTGTTTCGCTTTTTCGTGCAACGGATCGGCGTCGAGCGCCAGTTTGAAACACTCTTGGGCGGCCGTGTCGTTCCCCTTGGTCGCGTAGATGAAGGCGATGTTGTAGAACGCGTCGGCTTCACCACCGGCGCTGGTGAAGTGACGATACGCCTCCTCCATTCTCTCCTGGTGCCCGCAGACCATGCCCAGGTTATTGCGGAACCGAGCGTTTCCGCTGTCCAGCGCGACGGCTTTGTCCAGTGCTCGCTCGGCCTTCTTCAGCTGGCCCTGCAGGAAGAAGCAGTATCCCAAGTCGTTGAACAGCTGAGCGTTCTTTGGATCGAGTTGTATGGCGATTGTGTAGAACTGCTGAGCGTCTTCATAGCGTTTCTGGCGGTCGGCCACGACGGCGAGCCGATGGTGAACTTCGGCGTTGTTAGGGTTTTCCGCGAGCACATCGCGATAGCTCTTTCGCGCTCGATCCCATTTGCCCGACTGCTCGTGACGTTTGGCTTCGCTCATCCGCAAGGTGTATTCAGCCCTGTCCCCCGATCGCTGAGTTTCGGGTTGGCTGAACCATGAGGATGGCGACGTCGGCAGCGCGTGGCAGCCGGCCGTGCAGGCGACGAGAACGGTCAGCGGCAATAGATATCTCATGGCAACTCATCCAAACTGAGTACGAGCGTTCGACCCCAAACACGCAGACCATCGCGCGCCAATGGACAACTAGCGGTAGGTTGCCCCGCCTAGTCCGCCACCACCGAAGATTCCGTAGTACATTCCCTCGGCTTCGATGCCGGTGACGCCTCGCGAGAAGGCGGGAGCGACGATGACGCGGTCGCCCAGGTTGGGCAGTCCCATACGAGCCAACTGCTCGACCACGGTCCGTCGGCGGGCCTGGTCGAGTTGCGGGGCGGCGTTGTGTTTCGTCGACTCGATCACGACCGGAAACGGCACGTGCTCAAGCCGCAGGGCGACTTGTTCGAGGTGGCGCTTGGCTCCGGGAGCCAAGGCGGCCGTCTCGCCCACAAACTCATGGTCGTAGAAGACGAAGTCGCCCGCTTCCGCGTTGGTCGCCTGCGTGTCCCAGAAGGCATCGGTGACCTGCCCCAGCGGGAACGGCCGATCGTGCTCCGGTCCCATGTCGATCGTCTTGTTATGGGCGCATCCCGACGCCAGCAGCAAGCCGGCGACAATCGTCCATTTCGACTTCCGTGTCATGATTCCATTCCTGTGGTTATGGTTCGCGGTGCGAGCCGCCCGAGATTTCTATCTGTTTGTCAGGTTACTGCCCGTGTCCAAATGGTCCGGAGATCATCGACGATCCGCCGGCGCCGTAGCGGCGTTTTAGCCGTGGCCAAACCGTGCTGCGATGATTGCGACTCGGGTGTCCTTCAATGCGTCCGTGCCAGAAGAACTCCTTGTCGGTCGGCTCCGAGACGTCAAACCCCGGGAGCGGCGGAACTTCTTCCGGGTCCATCGGGTGCATGAACTCCGGCGTCACCAAAATGATTAACTCAGTTTCGTTCCGCGAGCTGTCCCGCTTGCCGATGATCTTCTCCAACCAAGGCAGGTTGCCCGAGATCGAAGAGTTCATCGATTCGTCCAGCAACCCGGCGATCGCCAGCGTCTGTCCTTCCCGCATTTCGACGGTCGTCGAAACGGCCCGAACGTTTAATCCCGGTGTGCCTCCCACCGACAAGGCGGTGTTGATTTGGCTGAACTCGGGAGACACCTGCAGACGAATGTGATCCTTGTCCAACACGATCGGATTGAAGCTGATGATCGCACCGAAAGCGCGGAAGTCGGTGGTCACGGCGTTCACGCCGCCTGTCCCCACGACCGTCGGTACAGCGAACTCGCCGCCGGCGAGGAAGGTCGCCGGACGCCCACTCAACGTCACCAACGTCGGTTCCGAAAGCACTCGCACGACGCCTTGTTGCTCGAGCCATCGCAGCCCGATGTCGATATCGCCGTTGTCGAGCGATCCCATAATGGAAGTGGCGTTGCCCGTGGCTGCGTTGAGCATCGAGTTGAGCAGCAGAGCGCCCTGGTTGCCGTTGATGTCGATATTGGCTTCCAAATTGACGCCCACGCCGCGGGCGGCCGTGCGGTTGAGTTCGGCGATCTTGACACGCAGTGCGATCTGCTGGACGCCGGGCACCATCAACATGTTGATGATCTGCATCGTCGGGATCGAAGCCCCGCCCGACTCCTGCGATGTCAGCACCCGCGCCGCGGCGCCTTGATTCAACGTGCCCGATTGCCCGGAGCGGACAAACTGAGTCGACTGGGCTCGCACGATTGACATCACCTGTGCGGCCTCTTCACTATCCTTCGCCTGCCCGCGAACGATCAGTTTGTCGGCGACCGGCGTCAGCGTTATCTTCGTGTCGGGGAACAACTCCCGCAGGATCTCCTCCAACAATTCGTATTCTTCCTCAATCTTTCGACGTTGATCCACCGACGGCAGCACCTTCACCACGTAGACCTGTGGGTCGTCGTTGTCGTCAAACCAGAACGTCATCTGAGTTTGTCCGGCGCGGCGGCCGATCAACGAGATTTCCGACGGTGAAAACTGAATGATGTCGCAGACCGCCGGATCGACGATCGCCGTGCGGCGAATGTCAAACTTGCACCGCATCAGTTTGGTGCGGCCGACGTCGACCTGAATCGTGCCGACGTCCTCGATCACCTCAAATGGGTAGTCCGCCGGCAGCGGATCGTTGGCGTTCTGCGCCTGCTGGACTTGTTGAGCGACTGGAGTAAAGTTGACTTTCCGCACCGGGTCGACAGTCGCCTCGGTCTTGGCAATCGGAGTCTCCGCCGTCTGCGCGTCCAGCAAGGACTGCAAGCCCTGCGCGAGTTGACGCCCCGTGAGGGATGGCTTCGACTGCGGGCTCAACGCCGGCTGACTGGACTTTGCCTGCCGCCCATCAAGCGGCAGCTGAGAGCTGCGCAAGTCGGCAAGTTGTTTGGGCGGCAAGTTCGCTGGACGCGGTCGCAGGATCTCAAAAGGCGCCGGAGTTCGCTTAGGCGTGGAAGTCGCGGTTTTTGTCAGCCGCTCAGCCGTCGGACTCGCGCCCAGGGGAGAGTCGATCGATTCCGGCTTGGGCGGCCGGCGATCGGCCAGTGGTGTGGTCGTCGGTTGTTTCGCCGGTTTCGTGGGCGACGACGCCACTTGCTCCGCCGGGCGCTGCACGGGCTGTGCTGGCTGTGTCGATGGAGCGGTCGGCCGCTCCGCCAACTTTTGTTGACCGTCGGCGGACGCGACTGGCGCGGGTGTGATCAGGCGAGGTTGAGACGCCTTAGTTGTCCGCGGCTGACGTGTGTCAAGTCGCATGGTGTTTCGGTTTTCGCGCTGTCGCTGCAACGCCAGCGCGGCTTGTCGCTCTTGCTCGATCCGCCGTTGCAGATCGCGCTCACGCCGCAATTCCATCTGCCGCTCTACATACTGCTGCTGTCGCTGCAACGCCTCTTGTCGCTGCTTGGCGATGGCCTGTTGCTGACGCAACTGCTCCTGATGGGCGAGTTCGCGGAGACGCGATTGCTCGTTGACGCGCTGCGTGTCTTGAGGCGATGTCGGCTGCCTCCGCTTCATCTTCATCGAGTTTGCGGAAACGATCGGCGCCCGCGGGATCGGCTTCACTGAACCGTTCGGCTCGAGCCGTTGCGGCGCGGGCGTCTGAATTGACGGATGTTGCTGCTGGTCACTTCGTTGGGGCCTGTAGCTGCTCGGCGGCCGCACGATCGGAGCCGCCGCGTTATTCGAGGGCGAACTGATCGGCGCCGGCCGATTCACCGTCAGTGGTCGAGCGCCGCTCGCCGCGAACGGCAATGGTCTCGAGTGGGGGGGCTGGTCGACTCGCTCCAAGCGGAACTGAGTCGTTCCGTTCCGACCGTTCTGGGAATCGGGTCTGGTGACTTGCGCCGCCGGCTGGACGCCACTGGCCGTTCGCACAGGAGCCGTTCGCACGGGAGCCGTTTGCTCGCGCGCCGGCTGGGGCGCGGCGCTCTTCTTTTTCGTCTGGATGAAGGCGGAAAGGCTGAATCTCTTCGCCTTTGTGCGCGTCGTGTCGGGTGGAGTCGCCTGCGGGTTGGCCCCCAGCAGCGCTCCGGTGCGCGACCAGATGGAGGCCGGGCCGGCAGCCCATCCGCCAGCTCCGATCGTCAATCCCGCGCCCACGACGGCGACGAGCGCAGCGGCCCGCTTCCTAGAAACTCGGCGCATCATCAACTTCCCCCCTTCGAATCAATCAACAGCGGCGCGATGGCGCCGCTGTCCCGCGTTGGCGCATGCCGCGCAGGTGGACCATCCTCTAGGTCCGTGATTTAGTATCGGGAAGTTCAGAATTCGAAATTGAGAAAATGTAACGATAATTCCGACTTCAATCTTCGTAACGATTCCCCTGACTGTGACGGTGACGGCGCGAGTGGCTGGCATAACCGGCAAAAACCGATGAACGGCCGCACTCGGTACCGATAATCTGGAATGGTGATATCGAATCCGGAGCGATCGAAATGCTAGCGACTCGACCCCCGCTGACTCTATTGACACTCATCGCCGTTTTCGCCGCCTCGCCGTTGACCGGGCGCGAACCGACTCGAGTCTCGCGACCGACGCGAGTACGGCAGCCGTCCGTGACTGCGCCGCGCCGCGATCGCGTCGCGCGCCCCCGCACATTTAACAGCCACCAGGCGTGGGAGGTGCGGTCCGCCAACGTGACGGTCGTCGCGAAGACCTCCGCCGCCGACGCCGAGCGCGCCGCGGCGACGTTTTCCCGGGCCTGGGATCGCACCGTCAAGTTGCTCGATCAGTGGACGCCGGTGACCAAGTCGCGTGGATTCGGGACCGGCGCGGCCCTCGTCCTCATCGACGACCAGGATCCGCGCAACAATCGACGCCAAGGTCCGGACGAGGCCTACCAGCAGTATGGCGATACGTCGGTCTTCTACTTGAGAGCGAATGATGGCGCGGGCCCGATCGCCGATCGTATGTCTGTCGTGGAGGCGGCGGCCGTGCAGGCGGCGATCCACGAGGCCGAAGCGGATGCCAAGATCCCCGCTTGGATGCAGGCGAGTTTGACGAGCTGGGTGAGTCAGTCGGCGGTCGCCGAGTCGTCCAGTCAAGAAGGGCCGGCCGTCGCTTCCCCACTGACCACGACCCGTTGGCGCTCGACGCCACGGCAGCCGCGCAACTTTTACCCATACGAGTCGAATGTCAGCGATCCCGCGTGGGCTCAGTTTCTGCTCGAGGGAGCCGATGGGCGTCACGCCGGTGCGTTTCATGAAGCGATGCGAGCCACACTTGAGTCGCCGGACGGACAATCCGATCGGCCCACGCCGATCGACACGCTGCGGCGGACGCTGAGCGAAGAGTTCAGTCAGTGGCGTCGAGATCCGGCGCCGTTCGGATACGAAATGGTCGCTTCGCGCTACTCGTCGCCCGAGATGAGCGAGGTTCAGAACGACCTCTACATACTCATCAAACTCGCCCACCGACTGGAGAGCGGTCGAGGCGTCCAGCGCCGCGAGCGCGTGCAGGCCGGCGTCCGCATCATTGAATTCACAGACGGCCGGCCAACGGTGGACGATCGCGAGCAGGCCGACGCCGCCGAACCACAGCGGGCGCTCCGTATCGACGACATTGCTCAACGCCTAAAGAATCCCGCCGCCCAGCCCTGGACGATGCGCGATGCGGGGGGCTCCCTGTGGACCGAGCGAGGCGCATCGGGTTTGATCGAGCGGTTGGAGATAGGCGGCGGCCGCGTGGCGATCGCCCGCGGCGACGAGAATCAGCTCTTGCTCACCTACCGGTGGAACCAAGACCATCAACTCGATGCGACGTTGACACCCAGCTCAGGCGAGGGACAGCCGAACACGGTCCGCTTCTCACTGCGCCGAGTGGCGGTTGAGGAGCCCAAGGTGCATTCCTTCGAGGCGACCGAATCAAAGGGTGAATAGCAACGCCCCAGGAACGCATGTCCAATTTCGATCCGGTGCGAATCTGACGAGCCACATCTTGGCCGAAGGCCAAATTCACCGTAGCCTGGGGCAACGCCCTAGGAACGCATTAAGTCAATCCGGACGCGAATTTCACCACCCACATTTTGGCCGAAGGCCAAATTTACCGTAGCCTGGGGCAACGCCCCAGGAACGCATATCCAATTCAATCCGGACGCGAATTTCACCACCCACATTTTGGCCGAAGGCCAAATTCACCGTAGCCTGGGGCAACGCCCCAGGAACATATGTCTAATTCGATCCGGCGCGAATTTGACGACCCGGGCCGACACCCTGTGCCAGCCAACATGGACATTGCCGTGGCGTTTTCCTGGGGCTTGGCCTTCGGCCAAGAATGGACATTGTCGTGGCGTTGCCGGGCGTTGCCCCAGGCTACGGTGAGCTTGGCCTTCGGCCAAGAATGGGGATTGCCGTGGTGTTTTCCTGGGCCGTCGCCCCTCGCTCGCGCACTCGCGCATCGGGCTGGTGTCACGCGCTTTGGGGTGTCAAACACCGATCGCCCGCTTGGCTTTGGTGAACAATTGGTCGAGCATGCGTCGGTCGAGGTAGCTCACCGCGGAGCCGGCGTCGTAGTCTTGCTCGGCCATTCGCAACCACAGGCGCGCTTGGCGTGGGTCGTCTAGCTGGCGGTGAATCAGCGCTCGATGCAGTGAACGGTAGATGCGGGCGGCTCCCCTCGGCCGGCCGTCCAACTCGTCCGCCTCGTCGAAGGCGGCCAGCGCGCCGGGTAAGTCGGCGACGCCGTAGCGGGCCATTCCCAGCAGAGTCCATTTGGCTGGATCGCGGTTGTTGACGCGCAGCGCCGACTTGGCTTGCGTCAAAGCGGCCGACACATCGCTTAGCTCCGGGTAGGGGCCGAACAGAAGGAGTATCCCGTACATCATCCGCCCGTCGCCGTCGCGTTCATCCAATTCCGTCGCCCTCTTGGCGTTGGCCAAAGCGTCTCGCCAAGCGCCCTTGGCCGGCGCCGATTCGTCCAACAGCCGATAGGCGTCGCTGAGCAGGGCGAATCTGCCGGCGATGAGCTTGTGCATGCGCACGCGGTCATACTGCAACATGGGGTCATCTAGCAGCTCGCGCTCCAGATCGATGGATCGACGCAGCGGCTCCAAGGATTCGCGCGGTCGACCGCGATCCATTTCGTGCTGGCCGAGCATGACGCACGCGGTGGCCAAGGATTGCTTGAGTGGACCGGAGTCGGGGTTCAACTTCGACGCTCGCTCAGACGAAGCGACGGCGTCCGACCAACGGCCGACTTGCCGCTCCATCGCGCCGCGCCGCGACCACTCATCCTCCGTCAGATCTCGGTGTGTCGCAACGCGGGCCAGATCGTCGAGCGCGCCGGAAATGTCACCCGTCCGCGAACGGACCGTCGCGCGCATGGCGTGATAACGGTCCCGCACGGAAAAGCGTTCGGCCGGCGTCTCGAGGACCAGCGCGGCGATCCCCAATCCCGGCACCAATCCCCCGCGTGAGATCAGTGATCTTTCCAAATGACGGATCGCTTCGTCGTTCTTATCGTGGCGGGCCAACCAGAGCGCATAACAGGTTTCTTCAAACGGCGATCCGTTCGGGTCAATAGAGGCCCCGTCTTTCAGATCGCCCTGAGCCGCGACGAGGAACACTCGGGCTCGCTCCGGGCTCGCGATCGCGTTGGCGGCGATCAACTCTTTCGCCGAGCGACCGTCCGGAGCGACCGACACTTGAAACATTCCAAACGCCCCCGAAACCTCAGTTGAGAAGTCGTCAAACTTCATTGTGATTCGCAGGAACCCGCGTTCCGAAATCGGTTTGTCGCTATCGAGCCCGACGATGGCCACGTGTTGCCCGTATCGTTGCAAGCCCGTACAGACCCAGCGCACGTCGAGCTCGCCGCCGCCGTTTGAGGACTTGACCAGCGGAGAACGCGTTGACTGCGTGCTGACATCGATGGAGGCGATCTTCAGTTGGCGAAACGGGCCGGAGGGATCGGTCGCGTATTCGATGCTGAGTCGACTGAGCTGAAAGTAGTTCGTCGCGCGGTTGACGGTGGCGTCGTCGAAGTCGCGATGACGCCACGACCTCAATTGCAATCGTTCCAGGCGGGGTGTTGGGAGTTGGGCGATCAACTCGTACGTGTCGTTCTCCGGCTCTGGTCCGTCAACGCGGATCCAGCCGTCCGACTGCACGGTCATTTCGGCTCCACCCAGAGACTTCGCCACGGTCGGCCGCAGCACAGTGCTATCGGCGAATCGATCGAGATTGAAGATGTGCTTGTGCGGCGACGCCGTGTCGACTGGAGATGCGTCGAACGCCTCGACGGCAGCCTTCTCAACACTTTCGGCTTCTGCGAACCGACCGTCCGACCGGAGCCGCCCGCGGCGCAAGTGCAATAGCCGCCCGTAGACGCTCGCCAGTTCATCGTTTTCGGGGTTGGCGGCGACCGCACTCTTGAAAGGTTCGATAAGCGGCGGATAGCGATTGTGACGGATCGCGAATTGAGCCGCCTCGACAAGTTCTTCCGGCGTCGCCGCGAGGTCGTTGGCTCGACGAATCATTCGCAGCGCCGCGTCGGGATGATCCGCCTTCTTAAGCGAGTCTTGTACATCGAGCCTCCGAAACTCACTCGCGCCGACCAAGAACAGTTCCGTGCCGTCGGGCGACCAGTGAATCGACTCGACATCCACGCCGGGAACGTCGATGTGGCACAGCAACAGGTCGCTCTCCGCAGCGAACATCGACAGACGATTCTCCCGAGCGACGGCGACGCGCTTGCCATCGGGGCTCACCGCGCTGGTCGTCGTCGCGCTGTCAGAATTGGCCGGGTCGAGTCGCTCACCGCCCGCCGCAACTAACTCGCCTGGCAGCGCTTCGTTGCCGGCCGCGCGTTGCACGTCGAGTCCATCTACGAGTCCGCTAAAGAAGAACCACTCCCAACCACGCTTCGCTCGCCGCGGCGGATCAGAGCTCCACTCATCGAGGACTCGTCGAGCGTCTTCGAATTGAGCCGGGTCGCGAGCGAGTTGACTGACGAGACGCATTTGCGATGCGTAGAGCTTGTCCTCCGCGCGCGTCGCCGTCGATTGCGAATTCTGCAGAGCTTCGACTAGTTTGTTGTGTGACCGCCGGTCCTTCGTTTGGATCGCGATTCTCCGCAGCAGCTCTTCCTCCGCTGCGTCGAGTGCGTCTTTGGCTTCTTGGGACTTGGCGCTGGCGCTGGCCTGAGCTGCTCTCGCCGTGATGGTTGCCTGGACGGCCAGCTTTCGCTGGTTTTCCTTTTGTGCGACAAGCTCGCGCTGTTCGCCTTCCAGGATGCTGAATTGCGCGGCGACGAACAGCGAACCGATCGTCGTCGCAACCAACACGAGAGCCGTGACGGCGAGCGACGACGCGATGGCCTTGTTTCGCCGAACCCAACTTTCCAGCCGTTCAAGGGAGCTGACCGGTCGGGCGCTGATCGGACGTCCGTCGAGAAACCGGCGGAGGTCGTCGGCAAGTTGGGCTGCTGTCGCGTATCGTCTCGCCGGCAATTTCTGCAGGCACTTCAGGCAGATTGTCTCCAGGTCGCGCGGCGTAGCCGATTGAAAACGCGATGGGGGAATGGGATCTTGGTTGCGGACCTGACGCAGCGTCTCGACCAACGAGGCCGCGCGGAACGGCGGGCCGCCGGTGATGACTTCGTAGAGAATCGCTCCCAGCGCGTAGATGTCGACGGCGCAGCCGATGTCGCTGGCCTCGCCCGTCGCTTGCTCGGGAGCCATGTAGCTGGGCGTCCCCAAGATGTCGCCGGTCTGAGTGGAACCGGAGTCGAGTTCGATCTGTTTGGCCAGCCCAAAGTCGGTGATCTTGGGCGACCACGCGCCGTGCTCTTCGCTCTCCTCACCCCTGTCCGAGTCCGCCGCCGCGCGGCTTGACCCGCGTTTGCCCGCGGGACGCGGGCCCGCTGGCTCAGTCGATTCAGCTCGATGAGCAGTGGCGGACAACAGCACATTGGCCGGTTTGAGATCGCGGTGGATCACGCCCTGCTGGTGAGCGTAGGCGACGGCGTCGGCCAGTTGCCGGACCAAGCGAGCTGCCGGCGCCGCCGACATGGGCGTGCCGTCAAGTTGCTGGTGCAGTGTGCCGCCGTCGACAAACTCCAACGCGAAATACGGCAAGCCTTCGTGTTCGCCGACCTCGTAGATCTGCACGATGTTGGGGTGCTGCAGCTTCGCGACAGCTTCCGCCTCCGTGTGGAATCGCTTCAGCAGTCGCTCGCCGGCGTGCTCACCAGCGAGAATCATCTTCAGAGCGACGAACCGGTTGAGACGTTTCTGGCGAGCCTTGTAGACGACGCCCATGCTGCCGCGCCCAACTTCGTGCAGCAACTCGAATTGTTCCGGCAACCCGGGCGACGCTCCCGCAGTTTTCGGGTCTCGCGCCTCGCTGTACTTGGTCGACGAGCTGGCGCGGGCAATGTTCGCGGCGTCGGTGTCGGCAAGTCCTGGGTCGTCCGGCGGCGAGTTCAATTCGGGCGAACCGCCCGTTTCATGAAACGCCTGGCGGACACGCAGTTGCCGCTCCAGGAGGCGTCGACATTCGGGGAAACGAGTGAGGAAGTCATCCGTGTCGACGGATTCCCCGAGTTCGCAGCGCATCAGGAACTCGCCGTAGATCACATCGACCGCGCATTCAGCTTCGTCCGTCTCGCGGAAATAGCGCCGGAGATAGTCTTCCGCCCGCGCGACTTCACCCGCCTCAAGCCGGCGCCGTAGGTCGTCCCAGATGGCGTCGACGAGTTCGCGCTTGCCGAGCGCGGCGGCTTCGTCGAGCAACGCGAAACTGGCGCCTTCGTTCTTCGTCATCGGGGAACTCGCGCGAAGATCCTATTCGTCCAATCGCAGTTCTGCGGCCACGCGGTCGAATGCCCGTTCGAGCCGTTTGCGCAGCGCCTCGGGGCTGGTCCCGAGCGACGCGCCGATATTGTCCCAAGTCTCGCCCCGGCCGCGTTGCTCCGCGAGGGATCGCTCTTCGGCAGTGAGCCGGTTGCGGACCTCGTGCAGCAAGTCCTTCTGCGAGACGATCGCGCTGGGGCTCGGTTCACCTCTTGCCAACTCGGAGTCCTCCAACAGTTCGCAGTTGCCTTCCTTCCGCGCCAGACTTTCATGTCGATGACGATCGATCACTTTGTTGCGAGCCATGGTGATCAGGAGTCTTACCAGTTGAGCTGGGCTGGTGATGTCGAACTGCCCCAGTGCGGCTCGAACGAAGAAGTTCCCCAGCACCGACTGGCAAATGTCCATCGAGTCGAGATATCGCCGCAGCGAGCGGTCGGTCAATCGGAGCCGGACTTCCCGACGAACTTCGGGTTCGTATTCGCGGACGAGCCACTGTGCGGCTTCGGCGTCTCCGCTGCGGACCCGCTGCAGCAGTTCGGCGAAATCCTCATCGCTCGTTTCGGTGGCGGCCGCCTGTTGGGTCATCGGAACACATCGAAAGAAGTGGTGGACGGGTGCGCGTTTTCAAGGCTTCTCGGTCCAGTCTAGTCGTGGAGCTTCAGCAGCCACAAGGATTTGTGACCCGGGGAGGGAGATCAAATTCAGAAAAACTCCAAGATTCTGTCCGCTACGGCTCCCCCAGTCGTTTGAACTCTCTGAATCCAAAACTTCCCTCGCCCGACGGCATCTGTCGGGTGACCTGTAGGACGTTTTGTCCCGCCAACTGTGGAGTTCGAACCGTGAACACCCCCCAACGCATTCGCAACCTGACAAAATCCCTGTTCACTCGAAAGACTCGCGAGCGTCGCAGACGCTTGGGACGACTTACTCCCCGAGTCGAACAACTCGAAAACCGTCTCGTGCTCAGCTCGATCTTTGTCAGTGGATCGAACATTTTTTTTACCGCTGGGGCGAGTGAAACGAATGACCTGACCGTCTCGGAATCGGCGGGGACGCTAACGTTCGCCGATCCGGGATCGACGATCACTCCTGGTGCGGGGGCGTGGACGATCGACAGCCCGAACCAAGTCAGCATCAGCACGGCGGGAATCTCTCAGTTAACGCTGAGTCTGGGCGACCTCGACGACAGTCTTGATGCGTCAGGTGTCGGCGCGGGCAGCGGTCTCTCGCTTACCAGTATGAACGGCGGCGTCGGCAACGATTCGATCACGGGCAGCCAGCTCCGTGACATCATTACGATCAGTGGTGGTACTCCGGGGATCGACACGGTCGATGGGCAAGGTAGTGGAGACGATCTCCTGAATATCGGCGTCGACGCCGACATGACGTTGACCGACACCAGCCTCACGATCGGCGGCGGTCCCGCCGGGACCTATGCGAATATGGAGCAGGTGAACTTCTTTGGCGGCGCGAGCGATAACGTCCTGGACGCCTCCGGCGTAACGGCGGCGAGTGGTTTCGGCGTCGTCAGCATTAACGGGCAGGCCGGCGACGACACGATCACCGGCAGCCAGATTCGCGACATCATCACGGTCAGCGGCTCCGCACCGGGAGTCGACACGATCGACGGGCAAGGTAGTGGAGACGATCTCCTGAATATCGGCGTCGACGCCGACATGACTCTAACCGACACCAGCCTCACGATCGGCGGCGGTCCCGCCGGGACCTATGCGAATATGGAACAGGTGAACTTCTTCGGCGGCGCGAGCGACAACGTCCTGGACGCTTCCGCCGTGACTGCGGCGAGTGGTTTCGGCGTCGTCAGCATCAACGGGCAGGCCGGCAACGACACGATCACCGGCAGTCAGATTCGCGACA
>JASMLW010000135.1 GCA_030748485.1 Pirellulaceae bacterium | reverse complement strand
GCACACCGTGGCGCGGGGCGATGCGAGTGTGGAACGCGGTGGCGCGGGGCGACGCGAGAATGGAGCGTTGGTTGCAGCAGGAACGCCTGGTTCACCCGCCCTCAAGGGCGGGCCTATGCCGCCTGCGGCGGAATGGGGCGTAAACGCCCCTGGTCGCGCGCGGCGGGGGTGGAACGCGATGGCGCGGGGCGACGCGAGTGTGGAACGCGGTGGCGCGAGGCGACGCGAGAATGGAGCGTTGGTTGCAGCTGGAACGCCTGGTTCACCCGCCCTCAAGGGCGGGCCTATGCCGCCTGCGGCGGAATGGGGCGTAAACGCCCCTGGTCGTGCGCGGGGCTGGAACGCAATGCGCGGGCAACGTGAGTGTCGTGGGTGTGGACCGGAACGGCGGCTGCGCTTGGTCCGGCCTACACGGGCTTTTCTCCAAAATACCGGATGTCGAGTTACGAATACTACCAAGACGCGCATCGTCAATTGCAACCTTTGCATGAAAGGGGTTGTCATGTCGAAAGTGGAATCTGTAGCGGCTCGGCCGGCGGTGAGTACTCGGCGGCACCCGTGGTCGTTATTGTTTTGGCCGATCTTTGGTCCGCTCTTCTGGTTGTCCCGGAGCATCGATCGACACTTCCTCTCGTACCTCACCGGTCGCGTTGTCCGCGATCGATCGCGCATCTTCACCATCCGTTTCGTGTGGTACGGCGACTCGGTCTATCTGCACCCGATGATCTGGGGAAGCCTGCTGTTGTACGCGGTGGCGATGACCGGGTTTGCACCTGGCTGGTTGCTGTTGGTCTGGTTCGCAGCGCTGTTCGTCTGTTACCTCACGATCATGTACAACTTCAACGTAGTGAAGAGCTCCGTGTTGTTGATCGGCATCGTCGCCGCCTTTGGCTTGGCGTACTTCTCGACGGTTGAGTTATCGTGGAACCCGCTGCGCGCGTTCGCCGACCATGTACGTTGGCTCGACGCCGATGTCTCGCCCGGCTTTTACATCGCGGCCGCCTACCTCTTCACCGCATTGATCATCTGTGAAGTCGGTTGGGCGTGGCTGTTCCATCGAGTTGAGATCGACGAGTCGTACGTTTACGAGCACCGGTTTTTGCAAGGCACGAGCCGCGAACCGATCTTTGCTCGCGGTCTCAAGCGCGAGACCAAAGACTTGCTGGAACTGGCCCTGCTGGGAGCCGCCGATATTCAGCACCGCACGAAGTCCGGCTACAAGCGATTCAAGAACGTACCGTTCGCGTCGCTGTGGCTCGGCAATGCACTCGACTCGCTGCTCGACTATCGACGTCGAGGTGAGATCGAGTTGCAGGAGGCGGGCGATGAGGCGGCCGAACAAGCTCGAATGCAGGACGCCGTGCAAGATCTGGATGAGATGGAGGACGACGGCGTCGATGGGATGGACGACGGCGTCGATGAGGAGGGAGACGATGGCGACGAGTAAGTTACACGACCGCCGCCTCGACTCGACTCCGCATGGCGCGGGCCGCCGCGGCGACTCGTTCGAGTTGTTCATCGGCTAGCGGCGCGATGGGCGGAGCCATTTCGGCCGAGCAGACGCCCAGCCCAAACAGCGCCGCCTTGACGCCCTGCAAGATTCTCGTGGGATGATGATCGCCGACGAAGTAGATCGTCGCAAACACCTCCTCGACGAGTGATTGCAGGGCGTTGAGCCGTTGGCGATCGCCGTCGCGGGCGGCAGCCACGATCCGCACGTAAAGCTGGGGGAAGAGATTGCCGCCACCGCAAACTCCCCCATCGCCGCCGCAAAGCATGGCGCGGGCGAGATTCTCCTCGGGACCGATGAGCAGAGAAAACTCGGCGTCGCCAAATCGGTCGACGAGCTCGTAGAAATAGTCCATGTCTCCCGAACTATCCTTGACGCCGACGATGTTTGGGTGATCCGCCAGTTGTTCGACGGTTGCCATGTCGAACGTCAACTTCGTACAGCTCGGCATGTTGTAGAGAACGACTGGGAGCGGGCTACGGTCCGCCAGTTCGAAACAGTAAGCGGCCAATTGCTGTTGGCTGATCGGCAGGTAATAGGGACCCGCGGAAACAACCGCGTGGGCTCCCGCTCCGTGAGCGTGCTCGGCCAACTCAATCGCCTCGCCGAGCGATGGGTCGCTGATTGCGCAGAGCACCGGCACGCGTTGTCTGTTGGTCTCGCAAACGCGTTCGATCAAATGATACCGCTGCCGCACGGTCAGACTCGGGCCCTCACCCGTCGTGCCGAGCAGAAACAGTCCATCGACTCCGCCCTCGAGAATGTGCTCGACAAGCCGATCGACTCCGAGCAAGTCCAACTCGCCGTCAGACAACGGCGTGGCGAACGGCGGAATGACGCCTCGCAACTGGAGATTGTTGGACATCGCGCTGAGACCTCGACAAAGACGGAGACCATGATCTTGCTTCGCCATTTTCCGCTTGTCAAACGGAGCGAACGTCAAACGGGCGGCTCGGACGAATTCGTGTTCGCAGCGCGTCGTTCAGTCGGCGCAATCGATACGGTTTGACGCACCAGCAGCCGGTCGATCTTCCGAATCTGCTCGCGCGATAGAACAGCGACAATGGGAACGACGACGATCGCGTAGAGCAAACAGATAGCGCTCATCGTCGCGCCGGTGTGAATCAGCGCGAAAGGAACGGCCAACACGGTCATCACCGCCATGGCGGCTCGCAGCCCAAACTGAAATCCGCGTCGTTCCATGGTGAGCGCTACTGGGGAACTTCGTACTTTGGTTGTGGGATGTATTGTCGCGGCGGGTTTGTTGCGTACGGTCAAAACGGAATTCGCAAGGTGGCGGCGGTCGCCACTCCAAGGCCTCTCTAAGTCACCACTACTCGCAGGCCACTCGAGGTTCTAGGGTGTCTTCTGTTTACCGCGATTGCGAGACTGCCGCAATGTCTTGTCGTATGGAGCATCGGGCGCATTCTGCTTTGGCAGCCACTTGGCCAGGTCCGCCTTGTACTTAGCGAATTCCGAATTCTTCGCCAAGTTCTTCCATTCGTTGGGGTCTTCGTCGTGGTCGTACAACTCTTCCGACCCGTCGGCGTAACGGATGTATCGAAATCGCTCGGTGCGAACGGCGTGATTGTTGCGGCCGTGCGTTGTGACGGCAGGCCGCAGGCGGGCGCGGCGTGGGTCCTCCAACCAGGGTCGCAGCGAAACGCCGTCGAGGTGATCGCCGATCGGCAATCCGCAGAGGTCGGCGAGCGTCGGATAGATGTCCATGAAGTCGACCGTCCGGCTGCAAACTGACTGCGGCTTGGTGACGCCGGGAGCCGCAATGATCAGGGGTGCGCGAGTCGCTTCCTCCCAGAGAGCAAACTTACGCCAATGCTCCTTCTCACCCAGGTGCCAACCGTGATCTCCCCACAACACGACGATCGTGTTGTCTCGATAGGCGCTTTTGTCGAGCGCGTCGAGCAACCGGCCGACTTGCGCGTCGGCGAACGTGATGCTCGCCAGGTAGGCCTGCACGGCGTGTCGCCAGTTCTTCGTTTTGAGAATCGTGGCGTGATCACCTTGCGGACGAGCCATCCGTACGCCGGCGGCCGGGATGTCCTGCAAGTCGTCCTTCATCGCCGGCGGCATCTGGATTTTGTCGACCGGGTACATGTCGTAGTACTTGCGCGGCACTTGCCAAGGCATGTGCGGCCGAAAGACGCCGCAGGCCAGGAAGAGAGGCTTGTCGCGCTCCTGGGCAAGCTGTTCGGCGGCCCAAGATACGACTTTGTAGTCACTCATTTGAGAATCATTGACATCGAGTTTTCCCCAGACCACTCCGCCCGCGCGACTGTGCGGATCCTTGGCCACCTTCGCCGTCGGCTTTGGATCGCCAAAACTTTTCTGGTACACGTCCCAGGACGCGGCGTCCCTGTAGCGGCCGTGAAAAATCTTGCCGCCACCCAAAACGCGGTACCCGTTCGCCATGAAGTGCTGCGGCAACGTCACCGCATCGGGCAGCGCCTGCCGCCACGGCTGCGGGTTTACATAGACTCCCGACTTCCAGGGCCGAATGCCTGTCAACAGCGCGGCGCGAGACGGATTGCAGGCGGGAGCCGCGCAATAGGACCGCGTGAACAAGACGCCGCGCTCCGCCAAACGATCGATGTGAGGGGTTCGACAATCGGGATGTCCGCCGAGACAGCGGACCCAATCATTCAGGTCGTCGACTGCGATGAACAGCACATTGGGGCGATCGGCGGCGCACAGCCGACCCGCATCCAACGCCCAACACATGACGACGAGAGCGGCGATCGCCAGCGATTTCGATTTCAACATCATCAGCGCCTTTGTATGTTTCTCAGGTCAGCACTTCCATGATCGGTCGCCCGTGGTCGATCTCCAATCGCTTGCGACCCGGGATTTCCAACCGGCGTCCGTCCAGCCCCATCAAGTGCAACACGGTGGCGTGGAGGTCGGTTACATAGTGTCCCGGTTCGATGGCGTGGAATCCGAGTTCATCGGTGGCTCCGTGAACGAAGCCTCTTTTGACGCCCGCGCCGGCCAGCCAGACCGTGAAGCCGTGCGGGTGGTGGTCGCGTCCATCCGTGCCGCCCGCGCGTTCTTCGACCGCCGGAGTGCGACCGAACTCGGTGCAAAAGACGACCAACACATCGTCGGTCAAGCCGCGACGTTTGAGGTCTTTGAGTAACCCCGCCACTGGTTTGTCGACTTTGGCGCTCTGCGCAGCGTGGTTCTTCTTGAGCGCCTTATGAGAATCCCAAACTCCATACGGGCTAACGTAGAGTTGCACGAATCGGACTCCCCGCTCGACCAAACGCCGAGCCGACAGGCAACGTCGCCCGGCGACGCGGGTTTGCGCGTTGTCGGCGCCGTACAGCGCCTGAGTCTCGGCCGTCTCTTGGCCCATATCGAGAGCTTCCGGCACCGACATCTGCATGCGATACGCTAGTTCATAAGCGCGAATCCGAGCGGCAATCTTCTCGTCCCGCGGATACTCGACACCGGACAATTCGTTCAATCCACGAATCAGCTCGAATTCATTCCTTTGTTCGTCGGGCAAGACGTCCGCCCCCCGGCGACCGTACGGCAACGGCGACCCGTCGATCGACAGCGGCACGCCGGCGTACTGAGGTCCGAGGTAGTAGGCCTGAAACGACTCCCGCGTGTCAGCTCGCGTCGGTCCACCGAGCACCACGAATTGCGGCAGATTGGCATTCGCCGTGCCCAGTCCGTATGTGACCCACGATCCGACGCTCGGCTGCGTCTCGTCCAACTTGTGCCGGCCGGTGTGAATCTGATTCTCGGCGGCATGGTCGTTGTCGGTCGTCCACATGTTGCGGACGAACGCTATGTCGTCGACGCAAGTGGCCAAGTGAGGAAACCAATCGGAAACTTCGACGCCACTGCGGCCGCGAGGCTTGGAGCCGATCTGCAGCGGGTAGATCTTTGAATACTTCTCCCGCACTTTTTGAATGACGGATCGCGAGCGGATGTCGTGCAGCGGCGATTCCAGAGGATCCGGGAACGGCGTTTCGAGGAACGTCTTGCCCGCATACTTATTGAGCGCCGGTTTGGGATCGAACGTCTCCAATTGGCTGTAACCGCCGGAGAGATAGATCCAGATGACGCTCTTCGCGCGGGGCGGATGATGAGGCTCGCCCGTCGGCCGGTGTGGGGCGGCGCGAGCCACGCCGTCCTGTTGCAACAGGCTGCCCA
This sequence comes from Pirellulaceae bacterium, assembly GCA_030748485.1. Lineage (GTDB taxonomy): Bacteria > Planctomycetota > Planctomycetia > Pirellulales > Pirellulaceae > JASMLW01. The sequence goes on along the minus strand of JASMLW010000135.1, from coordinate 4,453 downwards.
ACGCCAACCCGGTGAATCCCATGCCGAAGTCGGCCAGGAATGTTCGCCGGCGCACTTCGGTTTGTTTGATGTTCGAGCGTTGTGAGTGCATCTGTGTCATAACGGCGTCCACCATGTGTCGACAGTCGCTATCGGATTGTCACGAAGTCGTTGAGGTTCAGCAACGCGCGGACCAGGCTCTCCTCGGCTCGACGCTGGAGGTCGGCGGCGGGAGGCGTGGAGGACTTATCGGCTTTCCGCAAGTCGGTTGCGGTCGCCTTCTCGTAGACGGTCTGCTGAGTTGTCAGAAATTGGCGGCATCGTTGGAGTTCATCCGCGCGAGGCGAGCGGGACAACAAGTGCTCAAACGCCGCGCGGATGAATTCGTCCGCTGTTGGTTCGGCGCTCGCGAGCTCCCGGCGAATCCTGGCCGCGGCCAGCCGACTCTCGCTGCGGACTAACCGACTGTTGACCATCGCCAGGGATTGTTGAGGGACAATGCTGATCGTTCGACGATAGCAATCGCTCGGATCGGGCGCGTCGAACAGCGACGTGAATTGCATCGCTCCGCCCGCCTCGGGATGAACGGTGAAGTAGACGCTCCGCCGCCGCGATGTCGTTTCCGCCGCGATCGGCAACTCGGGGCCGCCCAGCCGGTAGTCGAGACTTCCGGAGGCGACGAGCACGCTGTCGCGGACGGCTTCGCCCGTCATCCGCCGGGCTCGCCATCGCCAGAGGTATTGGTTGTCGCGATCGCTGGCGAGGCTTTCCGAGTTTGCGGCGCCGGCCGACAGTCGGTAGACCCGGCTGGTGACGATCAAGCGGTGTATGTGTTTCATACTCCACCCCGATTCCATCAACTCGACCGCCAGCCAATCGAGCAGTTCGGTGTGCGTCGGCGCTTGTCCGGCCCGTCCCAGATCGTACGTCGGCGTCGCGAGCGGCTCGCCAAAGTGCCGCATCCAAATGTGATTGACGGCAACGCGAGCGGTGAGTGGATTGTCGCGATTGGCGATCCAGTTCGCCAAAGCCAATCGGCGTCCCGTGCTTTGTCGGGGGTACGTGGGACCACTGGGCGGCAAGTTTTTCACCTTCGCGTCGACAGGTGACTTGACGACGGCGGCGGCGGCTTTCACGGCGGCGGTCGCCGCGCCAATTGACTGTTTCGCCTGCTTTTCGGCGGCGACCCGCTTGGTCGCGTCCGCCAAGCGGCTCGCCTCGATCAATTGCATCTCACCGGCAGCCAGCTGCGCGTGCGCTTTGGCAAGAGCATGAGCGCGAAGCCGCTCGATCGCGGTCCGCACGAGTTGTTCGAGCTCACCCGAATCGCCAGGCGCTCGATCGGCGTACATCATCTCTTCGGCGACGAATCTCGCTCGCCAAGCCGCCTCGTCGGCCGCCGCCTCGGTTTGAGCCGCTTGGGCCGAGTCGATCTGCTTTCGCACTGAATCGAAGGCGAGCTGCGCTTGCTTTGACGCCAAGCCCGCCGCGCGGAGCGCCGCTCGTTCGGCGTTCAATTCGGAGAGACGGCACGATGCGGCGATCTCGCCAGCCGACAACTCACGAGTGACGACGCGAACTTCATCGATCGCGCCCACCACGCGCCCTGTGCCATCCGAGTTGCCGATCCGCAATCGCCGATCGCCCATCGCAGCGGTGAGTCGCTTGGCTGAACTGCGAGACCATTGTCGAGTGAGCAGGTCAGAGCCGCTCAAGTCGCGCGCGAAAACAGAAACTCGATCGCCGCCAATCGTCATCGCGACGAAATAGTCGCGCCCTTTTTGCAGAGTCCATCCTTCCTCGCCCTGACCGGTCGCCAAGTCAAGTCGCTCGCCGTCCCCACCCTCCAAGATGACGCGCAGTTCAAACGTGGCCGCATCAATACCTCGATGTGCGAAAGTCCAGCCGCGGTCGACATTGGCGATGACCCGGTTGAAGTTCGGAGCCGCCGCCGTGAAGTGAACTTGGGCGAGCAGCGAAACTTCGTTGGCCGTGAACTGCTCGCTGGGCTCAGTCGCCAGGTAAGCGAAGTCGTGGCGTTGATCGAAGTACGCCGCCTGGTGATTTTCGGCCTTCGGTGGGGCGAGGAATTGAGCGCCGATTCCGTCGGCTCCGATTTCCACCGGTTTGGTCCGCGGGTCACCGCCCACGACGTGCGCAAGCGGATGCTTGGCCGCACTCGAATCGGCCAGAAAGGCGTCGCCCGCGCCTTCGAATCGCCAGTGACCAACAACGCCCTGCCCACTGAGCGGCGGTGTTTTCGTCGGCTGAGTTTGCGATTCGGCGGCTTTCAAGTTCTGTTGAGCGCGCTGCAGATTCGTCATCGCGACACGGAGGTCGCTTTCGACTTGAGGTAACTTCGCGCGGTGCTTGGCAAGCGTGGCGGCGGCGGCGGAAACCGCGGCGGCGCGACGGTCCAGTGTGTCGCGCTGCAAGGCCGGCTTCAGGCCCGGGTACCAGGCGGTCGCCGGCAAGTCGATCGGTTGAATGTTCAGATTGTCGCCTTGCAGAATCGCCGGACCCGCCGGCTCGACCGGCTCGCGATCAAACAGGTCGCGGGCGTCACCCAGCCGATACATCCTCGTCTGAGCCTTCAGATTGTGATCGTAGACTCGCGCCAATCCGGCTGCGATCGGTTTCAGCGAAGCGCCTGAACCGGGTTTGTAGCGAACGTATTTCGTCAGCTCAGGGCCGCCCGGCACGCGATCGTGACGAAACTCCAACGGCTCGAAGAATGCTCGAAATCGAAAATACTCCTCCTGGTTGATCGGGTCGTATTTGTGGTCGTGACAGTGGGCGCAATTCAAGCGGAGACCGAGGAAGCCCTTGCCCGTATGCTCGACAAGATCTTTCATCCACTGGTCGTAGTTGAGCGAGTACCAGTTGCGGACGATGAACCCGAGCGCCGGGAGCTGCTCGTCGTTTTCCGGATGAGCTTCATCGGCGGCCCGCATCGACACGATCATGCGATCGTATCCAGCGTCATCACTGAGCGATCGAATGATCCAATCCCGCCATCGCCAAATGTGCGGATAGCTGTTGCGAACGTCGTTGACCGATCGTCGCCCGTACCAATCGCTGTAGAGCCACACGTCAATCCAGTGCCGCGCCCAAAACTCACCGTGTTGCGGGCTGGACAACAGCCGGTCGACAACCCGTTCGTACGCGTCCGGTCGATTGTCGGCGAGGAAGTCGAGCAACTCGGTGCGACTGGGCGGCGTTCCCGTGAGATTCAAGTAGACTCGCCGCAGCAACGTGCCGCGGTCGGTGTCGCCGACGGGTTGCAGCTCCCGTTGCTCGTAGGCCTGCGCGATGAAGGCGTCGATCGGCGTTCGCATCCAGTCCTGCGACAAGTCGGTCAACTGCGGCAGCGGCTCTTGTCGCGGCGGCTGAAACGACCAATGGTCGCGGGGATCCGCTTCGGGAGCCTCATTGGCCGGATGGGGTGCGCCGCGCTGAATCCACGACCTGATCGCCGCGATCTCGTCGCCGCTGAGCGGTTTGCCTTCCGGCGGCATCCGTTCCTCGTCGTCCGTCGCCGCGGTCCGCTGAATGAGCAAACTCTTCGCCGCGTCACCCGGTTGGATCGCCGGCCCCGAGTCGCCGCCTTCCTTCTGCAAAGCGACCGTGTCCAATCGCAAGCCGGCCTCCTGCTTGAGCCCGCCGTGGCAAGCGTAACAACGGCTGCGCAGCAGAGGCTTGACAACTTGGTTGTAAGAGGCGAGCGCATTCGCTGGACGCTCGTCGGCATGGCTGTATCCGCTCGCCAGAAGCAGAACGAGAATGCTGCCGATCGTCTGCATAACTCGCATGGTGGGACACCTCAGGGGGGAGCTCACCATTCTAAGCGAACCGGCCGACGCAGGGCAGATTATTCAGGGCGGCAATGCGCGGCTAGGTCTGGCGCATCAGTCGGGCAGTCCGCTCGGACGGTAGCTGGTGGAGCCAATCGTAAAGCCGTTCTCCTCCAGTTTTTTCTTGGCTTCGGCCGTGCTGACCGAATTGCCGCGGACGCCCACGACAATCAGGCCTTTGGGCTTGTCGACGCGAATGTCGGCGATGTTCACCCACCGAATGCCGACCAATGAGCGGCGGGCCGCAAACGACTCCGGGCCGCGGCCGTTAAACGCCTTGATCTCAAACGTTACGACCGCCTGCGATCGCGTCGCACTGCGCCGCCCGCCAAATCCAGGGGCCGCCGGATTGGGAATATTCGGAATGTGGGGTGTGGGTGTCGGGATCGTGGGAGTGCTGGGAAAGTTCGGCGTCGGAAAACTCGGCGTCGGAATCGTCGGGAAGTCCGGCTGACGAATGTTGGGACTCGACGGCGGAGTGATATTGGGAATGGACGAGCCGGCGATGGAAGTGGACGGAGCAGTCTGGGACGCCGGTGTCGATGCGCCGCCGAGTTGTTGGAAGAAGGCGATGCTGCGCCTGATCGCCGGATCGACGGACGTGAAGTGATCTCCCGGCA
>JASMLW010000134.1 GCA_030748485.1 Pirellulaceae bacterium | reverse complement strand
TGCGAGTTCGGTCTGTTTGTAGCCGAAAACGCTCGGCATCGAGTGGTCCGCTACGACGCGAACGGAAAACTGCTCAACACCTGGGGTAAGCGCGCCAGAGAAGGCCTGGAGGGATTCGGCAGTTGCTGCAATCCGATGAATGTGGCCTTCGGTCCGGGGGGCGAAATCTACACGGCTGAGTCTTACACCGGACGAGTCAAGCGGTTTGACGCCAAGGGCAAACTGCTCGGTGTGGTCGGCAGTGGCGAGATCGGCTCCGGTTGCGTCAACGTCTCGATTCGCGTCAGCGATGACGGCAACCGCGTCTATATGATGAATTCTACGGAATCCAAGATCGTCTTGCTGACGCGCAAGGCCGAGACGAAGGCTGAGAGGAAGGCCAAGACGAAGGCCGCCGCGACTGGTGCGACCAAGGTCGAGTCGGTTCGCAAGTGACCGGTTTTAGAAGGGGCATTGCCAGAGGGGATATGCGATGAGACGACAGACTCGACTGATAGGCGCCTGGTTCGGAGCCGCGACACTCCTGCTGCTAGCCGGCTTCGCGCCGATGGTGGCGGCGGAGGATCCGGTCGCCGCCGGTCGTAAAGCTTCCGCCAGCGGTGCGGAAATCTCCCTCGTGGTCATGGACCCGCTCGCGGCCCCGCTCTCCTGCCCGTGTGTCGAAGGTTACGCGCAGCGCAAGTACGAGAAACTGGCTGCGTTCCTCGCCAAGCAGACTGGCAGAAAAGTCAGACTCACGTTCGCTGAGTCGCTCGCCCAGGCGTTGAAGGGAAAGGCGGCGGGGCGGGCCGACATCATCATCGGCAAGGATTCGGTCGTCCGCTCCGACGCGAAGAAAGCGAAGCTGACGCTCAAAGTGGCTGGCCGCCTGACCGACAAGGAAGGTCGCACCACTCAATACGGGATGATTGTCGTTCCCAAGGACGACGAGGCGCGCAAGGTAGCCGACCTCAAGGGATATCGAATCCTGTTCGGGCCAACCGATTGTCAGGAGAAGTACGACGCGCCGATCGCGCTGCTCAAGTCAGCCGGCGTGGCGATCCCGAAGAAGATTGAGGTGAGCGCCGCTTGCAGCGACGGAGCCTGCAAGATCCTCGAGTTCGGTGATGACATCCGCGCGGCCGCAGTGATCTCAAGCTACGCCGCACCTCTGCTCGAAGGTTGTGGAACGATCAAGAAGGGTGATCTGCGCGTCGTTGGAAAAACGGCGCCCGTGCCGTTCGTCACCGCGTTTACGACCAGTTCACTCTCCACTGAAGATCGGGGCGTGATGGCCAAGTCGTTACTGGCGGTGGGCGAACATCCGGACTTGTGCATTGCGTTAGAAACGCTCGTTGGGTTTGTGCCCAAAGACGCTGCCCCAGTCGTGGCGGGCTCGACTGCCGCGGCAAAAAAAAAGTAGATAAGGCTACCGCTGAGTGGACGGGTTGGCGGGGCGCTCGGCGAGACGCCCTGTCGGCGGCGGTGCCCCGAACTCTGCCGGCCAAACCCCGCTTCCTCTGGACGCAGCCTCTGAACAGCGCGGGGTTGGGAGGTGTGGCGGCGACGAAAAAATTCGTTGTCGTCGGCGATCGCGACCCGGCCGACGTGATGGACGTCTTTCATTGTTACGCCGCCGGCGACGGCGAACTGCTCTGGTCGGTTCGCTACCCGTCGTTGGGCAAGCTCGACTATGGCAACACGCCGCGAGCTACGCCGCTGATTCACGGGGGACGAGTTTACCTGTTCGGGGCGTTCGGCGATCTCCATTGTGTCGAACTGGCGTCGGGTCGCATCGTCTGGAAGCGCAATTTGCGACTCGAATTCGGCGCTCGCCATCGACTCGTCTGGGGGTATTGCTCATCGCCTTTGATCGCCGACGGCAAGTTGATCGTCAATCCCGGCGCCCCGCAGGCGTCGGTGGCGGCGCTCGACCCGCTGACGGGCAAGGTGTTGTGGCAGACGCCCGGCCGGCCGCCTGGTTTTTCATCTTTCATTGTCGGAACATTCGGCGGAGTTCGGCAAGTTGTCGGCTACGACAAGGACTCGCTGGGTGGTTGGAATCTGGCGACGGGCAAACGACTCTGGAAGATCAGTCCCCGCCGCGCGGGCGACTTCAATGTTCCCACACCCGTTCAGGCGGGCGACCGACTGTTCGTCGCCACCGAGAACAACGGTGCGCGGCTGTTCGGTTTCAGCCCGGGCGGGAGGATTATTCCTGAACCGATCGCGGTGAACGAAGACCTCGCCCCCGACATCGCCACGCCGTTGATCGTCAACGGCAAGGTCTACTGTGTTTGGCAGGAACTTCACTGCCTCGATTTGACCGACGGTCTCAAGGCCAAGTGGACGGCTGAAGACGAATCGTTCGGTCCGTACGCGGCGATGATTGGCAGCGAATCGCGAATCCTGATCTTTGGAAACGGCGGCGCGATGGTGCTGATCGACGCCCGTAGCGACAAGTTCCAAGTGGTGTCGCGATTGGAGGTCTTCGCCGGGCAGCGGGCCGAGTACTACTCTCACCCGGCGCTGGTTGGCGATCGGCTCTACCTGCGCGGGCCGAAGTCGCTCGTCTGCCTCCCGTTGCCCGCCAGCTAGGCTAGGCTAGACAAACGTGTCAAACAGTGGTCGCGTTTCGAGAGCGTTCGCAAACTCGCCGCGGATGGCAAAGCCGGCGACGCCTGTCAGCGACGCCAGTCGAGTTTCAGGTTCACCGTTTTCCCGCTGCGCGCCGCGACGACGCGGACGGAGTCCGTGGTGCGAGCCAGCGCGGATTTGAATCCGGTCGTCGAACGGACGGGAACGCCATTGATGCTGAGCAGTCGGTCGCCGCGGCGTACGCCCATCTTGTGCGCCAAGCTGTTCAGCACCACGTCGTTCACCAAGACTCCCCGACCTGCCGCGGGTGATCCAAACACGCCTAGCGTCGTCGGGGGATTGGCGCTGACGCGCGGAGGGATGACGGGATTAGGTCGAATTGCGCTCGCGCGGACGACCGTCACGTGGACGACTCGTACGGCCTCGCCGTCATCGCGCGCGAACTCCAACCGGTACCCCGAACCACTTGCGGCGACCTTCTTCAAGGTGGCGAATTTGTTGCGGCCGTCCAGCTGTGACGAGATTCCCACGTGCGTGGTTCGATCCAGCCCAAACGTCAATCGCTGACCGGACGTGACTTCCTCCGCCGACCATGTCCGCAAGTAGTCAGAGGCTCCCACGCGCCAAACGCCGAGCCGCCCTTTCCAACCCTCACTGACGATTTGGATTCGCAATTCACTACCAGCGGGAACACCACCCGAAGTGTTGAACGACGCGCGCCCTTTGCCCCACCGAATCGGCAGCGCTCCGACAATGGGTGTTCCGGGACCGCGCTGAACTCGCACGTGAATCACGCGTTCGCTCTGGTCGCCGTCGCGACTGAATGTCAGTTGATACCCGGAGTCTTTTCGCTGAGCAACGGCGCTCTTCAGGTCGGCGAAGTTGAAGCCGTTCAATTGCGACGCGACTCCGTACTTAGCCGATTTCCGGCACGCGAATGTGAGGACGGCGCCTTCGGTCACCTCCCGCATCGCCCACTTCTTCGAATACCCGGTGGAGCCCACCTCCCAAACGCCAAGTGGTCCTTCCCATCCCAGTCGCTCAACGGTGATTACGATCTGGGCTCCGCGTGGTAGCCGTGTAGATGTGTTGAAAGAGGCTTTCCCTTTCCGCCACACCGTGTCGCTGTGATCCGCCGCGGTGCCGGGCGGCTTGTTCCGGAGAGCGTTTTTATCACCGAACTGAGCGTTCGCGGCGGCCGACATGAGCGACACACACACAGACAATGCGATCGCCGTGATCGTCGGACGTGGGAGCGCCTGAAATCGAGTAGCCATTTCGATGCTCCGCCTGCTGTGAGGGAGATCTACTTCGCGCGATTACAGCCCCGCTCTCTCGGTGCTCGGTTCGTCGTTCAGGAGTTGCGTGATCAGCCGAACAATTCGGGAATCACTTCGCCGTGGCGGACGATCATGATCGGCCGGCCAGTCGCTTCGTGGTATTCCTTCGTGTGGTCGATTCCCAGGTTGTGGTAGAAGGATGCGGCGACGTCGTCGGGCGAGTATCCGTCGCCGTCCGCGGGTGTCTCGCCCTTGTCCGTACTCGCGCCGAGCACTTGACCGCCGCGGATGCCGCCGCCGGCCATCAGGACGAACATCGCCCGAGGCCAGTGATCGCGTCCGGCGTTTTGGTTGATTTTTGGCGTGCGGCCGAACTCGCCGGTCATCATCACCGAAGTCGAATCGAGCAGACCTTTTGAGGACAGCGTGTTGAGCAACGCCGAGACGCCTTGATCCAATTGCGGCAGTCGAGTGTCCTTCAACGAATTGAAGTTGTCGCGGTGCGTGTCCCAACCGCCCATACTGACGGTGACGAATCGCACGCCCGACTCGATCAGACGTGAGGCGAGCAGGCAGCTTTGGCCGAACGCGTGTTCGCCGAAGGGCTTCGCTGTCTCGGCCGACTCCTGGCTGACATCGAACGCCTTTCGGCTACGCGACGAACTGATGATGTCGTACGCCTGGCTGGAGAATCGATCCAGACCGACGAGCAGATCGTCCTGCTTTTCGTACTCGCCAAAAGCCTTGTCGAGCCGATTGAGCAGCTTGCGGCGTTTCGAGACCTGGTCGATGGAGACGCCCCCGCTGAGGTTGATGCCGCGCACGGTGAACGGTTGACCGGGTCGCGGCGTCGATCCCGTGCTCAGCGCAGTGTACTGCACACCCAAGTAGCCCGACTCCTCCGGCGTATTCGGCACGGCCACATAGGCGGGTAGATCGCGTTCGCCAGGTCGTTCCTTGCTGAGCACCGACCCGTAACCCGGAAATGTGAGCGACGCCAACGGCGCGTTCCCGGTCGTCAAGTAAGCGCGGCCGAACTGATGCGCGGCCAAGGCGTGGTTGACGCCGCGGAGAATGGCGAACTTGTCGGTGCACTGAGCCAATTTGGGGAGGTGTTCACTGATCTCGACGCCCGGTGTGTTCGTCTTGATCGGCTTGAACTCGCCGCGATGCGTGTCCGGCGCCTCGGGTTTGAGGTCGAACGTGTCCAGGTGGCTGGGTCCGCCGTTGAGATAAATCAAGATGCCCGCTTTGGCCTTGGCGGCCGGGGCCACCTCGCCCGCTTCGGCGCAACGGAGATAATCGCCGAGCGTGATCCCCGCTCCGCCGATGGCTCCCGCCTTGAGAAAGTCGCGCCGCCGCACGCCGTCGCAGTATTGATGAAACATCTGTTCGTCCTCTAATGGAGAGCCGACTCGGGCTCGCATGTCCGCTTCTGATTCTCAGTGATTCACGACAAACTCTTTGGTGTTCAGCAGAGCCCACAGCAAGTCTCGCACTCCGCTGACAGTCGAATCGCTGTCGGCGAGATAGCTGCGAGCGTCGGCCAACTCATCTTCATTTGGCGTTCGCGTGACCGTCCGCAGAAAGGCGACCCGAATCAACTCGTCGTGGTCGACGTCGGAGGACCGCTGCTTCCCGTCGGCGGGTCGCTTATTGCTCGTCGTCCCCGCCGCCTGTCGCTTTCGCAAGGCGTTGAGTCTTCGGGCCAGTTCATCGGCTCGCTTCTTCTTTCCTTGATTGCGGAGTTGTCGAATCTGTCGCTGGAGATTGGCAATCTGTCCAGCCGCGCCCGACTGACCGCCCGGAGCCGGTTCCTTTAACTGGCGAGCCAACTCGGTCAGCCAACCGCCGCGATCGATCATCGTTTGCACGTCTCGATCGTTTTGCAAATAGACCGACTGCAGCAAAGTCGGTTCATCCGACCGTTCGCAGTCGCAAGTCTGCTCGCGGGAGGGCTTCCCGAACACCGTCATGGCGTAGCGCGTGGCGCCGCCGCGAACGGAGGAATGACTGATCGCCCGCGTCATGGGGTCGGCGGCGAGCGATGCGAGTTTGCTGGACGAAGCAGTGGCCTGCACCAAAGCGTCGTAGGCGACTTCCGCGGGCAGGCGCCGCGGAACCGCGCGGCTGAAATTGCGGCGATCGGCAAGATTCGTCTCGTTGGCTCGCCAGCTTCGTTGATAGGTATCGCTGTTGGCGATCTCGCGATGCACCCACTTGAGGTCGTATCCGCTCTCGATGAAACCCTGCGACAGATGGGCGAGCAACGCGCGGTTGCTCGGCGGATTCGCCAGATTCAAGTCGTCGGGCGGGTCGATGATTCCGGCGTGGAAGTAATGAGCCCAGACGCGATTGACCAATGCTCGAGAAAAATAGGCGTTGTCCTTTCGCCGCATCCACTCCATCACCGGCGCGCGGGGATCGGCCTGCTTTGTTAAGTCGACGACCTCGGCCGCCAACAGCTTGGCGCTGACGGCGCGAGCATTGGAGGAACGGCGTCGGTTGTTGCTCGACCTGTTGTTGTTCTTCCTAGGCGGCCCCGCCACAAACAACTCGCGAAATGGAACGGTCTTGCCGTCCCTCGCGAGCTTAGCCATCATCCGCCGAATCTCACCGCCGTTCTTGCCGCGCAGCCCCAACGATTCTTGCATCTCGTTGTAATCCTCGCGCGACTTGGGTGAAACGCCGTAGGTCACGCCGCGGAAGAACCCCGTGAATTGCTTGAAGTCGTCTTGAGTCCACTGGTCGAACGGATGCTTGTGACACTGGGCGCACTGAATCCTGATGCCCAGGAATGCGTAAGCGACGCCGAGAGCGCGATCTTCCGGAGTGCGAAAAGTTCGCCGCGCCCAGTAGTGGGGCATTGTCTTTCGTTGAGAGAAGTCCGCCGCATTCTTGGTGCGAACATAGGACGTCATCTCCTCGGCGTACTCGTCGTAACTCTGATCCGCCGCCCGTCCTTGCGAGACGATGATGCCGGCGACCAACTCGTCGTAGGGCGAGTTTTCGGCCAAGCGAGCGTAGACCCAGCGGTACCATTGCTGTGACTGCTCGTTGCGGAACGACGCCTCGCCCATGTTCTGTGGATTGTTGCCGGTGAGGTCGCAGAACTTGGTGGCCCACCACGCGGCGTACGCCGGACGCTCCAACAACTCGTCAATCTTGCGGGAACGCTTGTCCGGCGACGAGTCGGCCAGGAAGGCCGCCGCCTCATCCGCCGTCGGCAGTGTGCCGGCAATGTCCAAGCTCACCCGCCGCAAAAATGCGCCGTCGCTGCAAACGTCGGACGGAATGACGCCCAGTTTGCGGAGCTTGGCCACAACTAACTCGTCGACCTTCGTCGCCACGGCGACCTGCGGGTATTTGTCCCCGGTCAATTCGTTGACCGGAGTCAACACGGGCACAGCGGTGACTCCGTTGTCGTAAAAAGCAACGACGTGAGTGTCGCCGCGACCCATTACAACCACGCGTCCGTTCTCGTCGATCTCGGCAATCGCTTCATTGTTCGTCTTGAATCGAGCCAAGCATGTGACGTCCTCTTTGGAGCCGTCGTCCCAGTGGGCGATCACCTGCAATTGCGACTCCTCACCTGGCTTGGCGAACACCAACTCACTCGGCAGCACTTCTAGTTGCACGAGTCGCTGTGGCTTCTCAATGCCCAGCGCTTTGCCGCGCATCCAGGCGTCGAGCAGGTGGCTGACCCACGACCCTTTCTCGAATCGCTCCCCGCCTTCATGCGAGTCGGCGTCAGTTGGGTATTGAATCAGCGGGCTGTCGTCGGGCGACTTGAGATTGACTAGCGTCTCGCCGCTATCCGTCTCAACTTTAGTCAGCGCCTCGTGGTCCATTTTCGGATCGTAGCCGAACAGCGAAAGCCGCAGTCCTCCACGGCCCTGGAAGGAACCGTGACAGGCTCGACCGTTGCAGCCGAGTCTTCCCATCAAGGGCATGATGTGTCGCTGGAAGTCGGGTACTTCGTCAGCCGTCGCGCTGAATCGTTCAGCCGCCGGCGGAATCAAATCGTCGGCCGCGACGGCAGCAGAGGACAACAACAGGGGGATCAGCAAAGATGCATAGCGCATAACGTCACCTATAGACTCAACGAGTTTTGAAGTGGCGGGCTGTGAATTTGAGGGCGGGATGAGCCGAAGCTCGGCGTGTCGTGGCGGGACGAGCCGGAGCTCGCTGTGTAGTGTGAATCAAGATATCAGGATATATATCAGGATATATGGACCTTCACATCCGAAATTAACGTCAACACGACCACTGTGTCAAGTCCCGAGCTTCGAAGTCCCCGCATCGTCAGGGTTTCCGACAGATTGAGGGCGGAAGTGGCAGTGCCACTCACAAAGCGAGTTGCCGCTCGGTAGTTGTTCGCCCGCTCCCGTTGGTCGCTGGAATCGACCGAGGCAAGCCCCGAATCCCCAACGCCACAAGTGGCAGTGTGCCACACACAAAGCGAGCTGCCGCGCGATCTTCCCTCGCCCGCTCCCGTTGTTCGTTGCCTGCGCTTGCTCGCATCGGCAGATCTTCCGACAATGCCGCGATATTCCGAGGTGCGGGCTCGCTCTCCGGGGCGGGATTTCAAGCAGAAGCTCAACGCGTCAGACCAACGCTTCGTATCAGGGAGGATACCTTAGCTGATGAGGTTTTTGGAAAGGAGTTCCAATGGCGTTCTCCGAAGATGACATGGGTGGATTTCGGTCGTGTTTTGAATTGGCTCCCGACGCTTGCTATCTCAACGATCTCCACGGGAATTTCGTTGACGGAAACCGCGCCGCCGAGCGATTGGTGGGCTATTCGCGCGAAGAGTTGATCGGCCGCAACTTTCTTTCGCTTCGCCTTCTGCAGCCGCGCGACATCCCCAGAGCCGCAGCCCTCTTGGCAAGAAACGCCGCTGGGTGGCCGACGGGTCCGAGCGAGTTCGTTGTCACTCGCAAGGACGGCGCGCAGGTGCCCATCGAGATTCGAACACAGCCCATCACTGTGGATGGGCGACGGTTCGTGCTGGGAATCGCTCGAAATGTCACCGAACGACGGATGGCGGACGCCAGGGTGCGAGAAAGTGAAGCGCGCTACCGGGACTTGTTTGATCATACGACGGAAATGATTCAGTGCATTGAGCCCGGCGGCGCGTTTGTTTACGTGAATCGCGCTTGGGAGTCAACGCTCGAGTACTCGTCAGCAGACTTGATTGGACTGAATGCTCTGGATGTGATTCACCCTGACAATCTTGCCCACTGCGAGGATCTGTTTGCCAGAATCAAGCTGGGTGAAGAAGTCGGAACGTTCGAGGCGATCCTGCTCACCAAGAACGGTGAGAGCGTGTTTGTCGAAGGCAACGCAAGCTGCAGTCATGATGGAGAAGTACCCGTTTCAACGCGAGTCTTTCTTCGAGATGTGACGGCGCGGAAGACAGCCGAGGCGGCGTTGTCACAACTGAATGACGAATTAGAGGAACGGGTTAAGCACCGCACGGCGGAGTTGTCAGAGGCGAACAAGCGGTTGACTGAGGAGATTCAATGCCACCGCCAAGCGCGGCAAGAATTGGTTGCGAGTCAAACTCAGTTCAAGAACGCACAGCAGGCGGCGCACGTGGGGACATTTCGTCTGACGGCTCCCACGTATGATCCGGCTTACTGGTCAGAGGAGTGTTTTCGCATCCTCGGTCTGCGGCCGAGTGATCCGATTCCCAGCAGGGACCATTTCATTCGGAACATTGTCCATCCGAGTGATCGCGAAAAAAGCGACCGAGTCACAATGGAATGCGTTCGCGATGGCAGGCCGTATACATATGAGTATCGGATCATCCGCGCAGACGGGGCGACTCGGTGGGTGTCCAGCAAAGGAGAGCCGCTATACGAGGACGGCGAAGTTGTCGCGATTCAGGGGACCTTTCACGACGTCACCGACCGGAAACAGGCTGAGCTGACGACTTGGGAAAGTGAAGAGCGATTCCGGGCCATATTCGATTCGGAACCGGAGTGCGTCAAACTCCTGGATCGACAAGGCAATCTCTTGGATATGAACGCCGCCGGGTTGGCGCTTGTCGAAGCCGACTCAATCGACGACGTCCTCGGTCAGTGCATCTACACCGTGGTCGCGCCTGAGCACCGGGCGGCGTTCGTTGCGGTCAACGAATCGGTGTTCTCTGGTGAATCGGGCGTACTGCAATTCGAGATCATCGGTCTCCGCGGAACGCGACGCTGGATGGAAACGCACGCCGTGCCGCTCCGCGACGCCGCTGGTGAGATCACGGCGGCTCTGTCGGTCACGCGCGACATCACAGAACAGAAGCGATCCGAAGAGGCGATTCGGGATTCGGAATCGCGATTGGGCATTGCTTTGGAACGGCTAGAGTTGGCGGTCCGTGGCACGTCCGATGGACTGTGGGACTGGGACGTGACCGCGCGGCAATTCTGGATTTCACCCCGGGGGATGGAGTTGTTGGGTCATGAGCCCGAGGAGTGGACGGCGCCGCAAGAGTTCTTGGCGGACATCATTCATCCCGATGATCTCGATCGTGTCCAAAGAGCAAGTGAGCAGCACTTCGCCGAGCACGAGCCGTTCGACATCGAGCACCGATTGATGTTTGCGAACGGTGATTATCGTTGGTTCCGCTCGCGCGGGTGCGCGGCGCGAGACAAATCCGGTGCGCCAATTCGCATGTCGGGTTCGATTTGCGACGTCACGGAGCTCAGGCAAGCTGAAGCTGAACGCGAAGCGCGCATGCGGCACCTGCAAGCCATGGACCGCATCAATCACCTGATTGTCGTGGCCGCAAACGCCGAGGAGATGCTTGAGAACGTCATGGAGGCGATGCTCGACATCATGGGCTGCGACCGCGCATGGCTTTGTCATCCGTGTGATCCCGAGACAAGAACAGTGCGCTTGCCCGTCTCCTGCTCGAGGCCCGAGTTTCCCGGCGTCGTCGGATCGGAAGCTGAATTCCCGCTCGATGAACAGTCGCGTATGGTGATGCGGACGCTATTGGACACGGGCGAGCCGATCGGCTTTCACGGCGCAGGCGTCAACGACGCGATTGCCCCTGAGTTGGCAAGCGAATTCCAGATTCGCGCCCTGATGGTGTTGGGATTGAGACCGCGAACCGGTGCAGCTTGGTCGCTCGGATTGCATCAATGCGCGTATGCGCGAGTGTGGAGCGATGAGGACAAGCGCTTGGTCAAAGACATCGGCCGCCGTATCGAAGACGCCCTCACGAGCTTGCTTTCCCTTCGCGATCTGCGTGAGAGCGAAGAACGGTTCCGGACGCTCGTCAAACACGCGCCCGAGGCGATTCTCGTCCATGACGTTGACCAGAATCGGTTCGTCGACTGGAATCCCAATGCGCTCGCCCTACTAAAGCTAAGCGCGGAAGAGATAGCGGAGCTTGGCCCGGTGGATATCAGTTCACCAGAACAATCTCTTTCCGATTCCGTCGCTGAGTTCGCCCGCCAGAAAACCGAATGCGCTCTTGCCGGCGAATACACCGTCTTCGAGTGGATGTTTCGCGATTCGGCGGGGCATGAAATCCCTTGCGAGGTGCGACTCACGCGGCTGCCCTCGGCGCAGAGGCGACTTGTTCGCGGAAGTATCACGGACATTAGCCGACGAAAGGAGTTGGAGGAGAAGGCTCGACAGCACCACAGGCTGCTGGCTCACACCAGCCGCGTCGCCACAATCGGCGAAATGGCGACTGGCTTCGCGCACGAGTTGAATCAACCGCTGGCGGCAATCTCCATGTTCTCCAACGCTTGCCTGGCCAAACTGGATTCCGATCCCACCAACGTCGAGGCCATATCAGCGATTCTCAGGAGCCTCTCAGAACAGTCGCTGCGAGCGGGCTCGATTGTTGACCGCATCAGGAAGTTCCTCGGCAAGGAGGAGTTCATTCAGACGGCTTGCCGCATGGACAACTTGTTCGACGAAGTCCTTTCGCTGCTGAATGCCGAATTGACAGAGCGCGAGATCACGGTGGACGTCTTGTTACCCCATTCGCTGAACAATGTTCACGTGGATCGCGTGCAGATCGAACAAGTGCTCGTCAATTTAGTTCACAACTCGGTCGATGCGATTGGCGAATGCCCGACCGCTCCTCGTCGCCTGGAACTGGCGGCCAGAGACCGAGACGATCGTTTTGTCGAAGTGCAGGTGCGAGATTTTGGGCCCGGTATGACAGATGACGTTGCCGCCAAGGCTTTCGAGGCTTTTTATTCAACCAAGTCGAAGGGTATGGGGATGGGGTTGGCGATTTGTCGAACGATTGTGGAAGCGCATGGCGGACGAATTGAGATGGCGCCAAATCGAGGCGCTGGAGTAACATGTTCGTTCACATTACCGATCTTTGAAGAGCTGCCATCATGTCCAACAACAATGAAGCACTCGTCTGTGTCGTAGACGACGACTCGGCAATCCGCGAGTCCCTTTCGCTGCTGCTCGAAGCCAACGACATTCCGACCGAAACGTTTGCGACACCGCAAGAGTTTCTCGATACGTGTGACGTCGCGAAACGCCGCTGTTTAGTGTTGGATGAGCGCTTACCCGGAATGACGGGGCTCGAGTTACTCGATCGAATTCCCAATCGCGGACACCTCCCCGTCTTTATGATCACGGGGCACGGCGATGGGGACATGCTGGCCGCGGCGAAACGCAAAGGTGTGAAGCGATGTTTCCAAAAGCCATTTGACAGCAACGAGTTGGTGGCGAACATCCAGCAAGCGATTTGCCAATGACGGACACAAGTCGCGAGGATGATTCGGAGAGGTTGAGCCCGGAGACTCGTTTCAGATTCGCTTTTGACGAAGTATGTCCACTCGCCGTCGTGTCCAGCGCCGGCGACAGGCGCTACCGAGTCGCTAAGTGCGTGGAAGCGAAACGAGAGGAAAGCGGCAGCGTCAATTCGACGGGCGCTTGCGAACTCACTTGGAGTCTTGGAGACGATGGTTTGCGCGCGGATGCCAATTCAGGACAATGTGCATTCAAGACAATATGACTGGTTGCTCGTTTGGTGTTTGCTTTCGGAAACGCCAGCATGTAGCCTGCGAAGCTCGTTCTCACATCTCTGTCGTATTCGACGAAGGCTCATTTCATGTTGCATCGGAAACTGTCGATTCCTGTTGTCGCCGCGGCGGTTGTGGCCTTGTCGGCGATTCAGGCGTCCGCCGCCGAGGCGGACTTGGCCAGTGACGAGGTGGCTGCGGCGTTGTTCGACACGACCAAGTTGCTCGAGGTCAAGATTCAGATTTCCGAGGAGGATTGGGAGGAGCTGACGGCTCAGCGACGAGGTTTTGCTTCTTCATTTTTGAAAACCCCCGCGTTCAATCCGTACACGTACTTTCGCGGCGACGTCACCGTCAACGGCGTAACGATCAAGTCGGTGGGCATTCGCAAGAAGGGCTTCTTCGGATCGAACGACAGCGTCCGTCCATCGCTCAAGATCAAGTTGAACGAATACGCGCAAGGCCGAGTTTTCGGCG
This sequence comes from Pirellulaceae bacterium, assembly GCA_030748485.1. Taxonomy (GTDB): domain Bacteria; phylum Planctomycetota; class Planctomycetia; order Pirellulales; family Pirellulaceae; genus JASMLW01. The sequence continues at coordinate 2,070 of JASMLW010000134.1, read as the reverse complement.
GGCTCGATCGATTTACCTTAAACAACAATCGGCAAGATCGCGCGCACGTCAGTCAAGTATTGTCATACGGCGTCTTCCGTGAAGCCGGACTGCCGGCTCCCCGCGTCGGTTTGGCGAAGGTCTCCGTGAATGGTCGTCCGCTCGGAGTCTACAGCCACGTCGAATCGATCCGAGCCCCGTTTCTAGAGCGCAACTTCGGCAATTCGGACGGCCAGATGTTCGAGGGTGTTTTTCCCACCGATTTCTACGCTGATCGCATCAGTCGATTTGAGATCAAGACGAGGAAGAAGGAGAACGATCGGTCGGACTTAAAGGAGATCGCCGCCATCTTGGAGAAGCCCGGCGACGACTTGGTCGAACGTCTCAACGAACACTTTGACGTCGACGAGTTCATCCGCTTCTGGGCGATCGAGAGTCTGGTGGCGTCGTGGGACGGCTACGCAGGAAATCAAAACAACTTCTACATCTACAAGGATGCCAAGGACTCCAAATACCACTTCATTCCATGGGGCGTCGACGCCAGTTTCTCGCGGAGTCAATTGCTGGGAAGAGGGGGAGCGGCCTCCGTCAAGGCCAAGGGCCTGATCTGTTTTCATCTTTATCAGCGTCCCGGAATACGCGAGAAGTATGTCGCGGAACTCACGCGGTTGCTGGACACCGTTTGGAACAAAGAGAAGCTGCAGGCCGAAGTCGACCGAATCGAGGCGCTCGTGATGGATCATCTGCACGAGAGTCAAGAGCGAGGCTTCGGCGACGCATCACTGGCGGCGTGGAACTTCATCGACACCCGAAAGCGGACCATTCTCGACGAGATCGCCGATGGCCCCGTCATCGTCGACCGGCCTCCCAGCGAGCTGATGTATTTCAAAGACGTCGGAAAACTGGCCGGTTCATTCCAGGCGACGTGGTCGGATGAGCGCCAAGAGAACGCTGTTGAGCTTGGCTCGGCAAAAATGGACTTCGAGTTGGATGGCAAGCCACTTGAAGTGATACGCCAGGGCGTCGCTGCTCAGCCGGGGCGAATCTCGCGAGGTTTCGGGCAACGGCAGCCAGCGGCCGACTCGCCGCCGCCGCCGTCCGTCGTTTGGACGATCGAGGTGCCGGGTGAGAGTGAAAACCGGACGTACCGATTGACGATCCAAGTCTCAAAACAGAAGTTCCTTTCGCACAATACGCCGATCCGAGTGGAAGGCAGTCTGTCAGATGGCCAACGGCGCAGTTTCGGGTTCTTCGGTGGCCGCACCTTCTTGGGCGAACTCACCCTGAACGCGTCGGCACTGAAAGACGGAGCCAACGTGACGGGCGAGTTGAAGGGTCGGCTCTACCAAATGCGGGGCGGATTCGGCCGCCGCTAGAGCGGAGACTTTCCAATTTGGCAATTTGGGGCAATTTGGGGACACACACCTTGTGGGTGTGGTCGAGCGCGGTGATTCTTCTCGGCAAGGGGGGCCAATTTGGGGACACACACCTTGTGGGTGTGGTCGAGCGCGGTGATTCTTCTCGGCAACGGTGACCAATATATGTCACCAACAGCTTCGAAAGGCGCTGGGCGGTTCCACCAGTTGGAGGTTCCACCAATTGGCCACCAGTTGGGGACATACACCTTGTGTGGCGACGCCTTTTGGGGCGTTGGCGATGCGATGTAGCTGAGTTGGATCGACGAGCGCGGGGAGGGCGGCTCCCGACCGGGTAAGCCAACTGTTCGTCACCGGACGAAGAAATTTCGTCAAATGTTGGGAGATCTTCCTACTTTGCGCGGCGACCATGGGCCGTAGCTGTCACCACCAGTTTGTAAAATGGCGGCGGACGCTATTCATGTTTCTCAAACTGAATGGAGTCTGCCCGATGGCCACCAAGCCGCGTAGCCAAATCATCGATCCGCGTGAACCGGGGATCTACCACTGTTGGAGCCGTTGCGTGCGCCGCGCTTTCCTCTGCGGAGTCGACAAACACAGCCGCAAGAACTACGAGCACCGCCGCGACTGGATCGAACATCGCGTGGAGGAATTGGCTCGCTGGTTCGCCATCGACATCGTTTTCTTCGCCATCATGCAGAACCACTTTCATCTG
>JASMLW010000133.1 GCA_030748485.1 Pirellulaceae bacterium | reverse complement strand
GAACCAAGGTCAGTCGCCGACGGTGATCAATGTCGTTTTCTTTATCCACATGCTCTGCTATTTCCCGACGCTGGCGTTGACCAATACTCTGGCGATGCACAACCTGAGCGACACGGAGAAGATGTTTCCGCTGGTCCGGGTCGGCGGGACGATCGGCTGGATTGCCGCGGGCGTCCTGTTGGCCTACGGACCAAGCCTGATGGGCAGCGATCGCGAGTGGGCCAAGTCGATCGACATGTTCTACATCACGGCGGGCGCAGCGTTGCTGCTTGGCGTTTACAGTTTCACGTTGCCTCACACGCCGCCGCCGGCCAAGGACCAGCCGTTTTCGGCGAAAGAGGCCATGGGGCTCAATGCGATCGCTCTTTTGACGCGACCATCCTTCCTTGTTTTCATTGTCAGTTCACTGCTGATCTGCATTCCGCTCGCCTTCTATTACCAGATGGCGGCCCGCGCGCTCGAGCAGACGGGAGCCACGGCGTTCTCTTTCAAGATGTCATTTGGGCAGTGGTCGGAAATCATCTTCATGGTGGCGATGCCGTTGTTCTTCGCACGGCTGGGAGTCAAGTGGATGCTGCTGGTCGGCATGGCCGCTTGGGTCGCCCGCTACGCCTTGTTCGCGGTCGGAGCTCCGGCTCAGCTGGAGTGGATGATTCTGATCGGCGTCGTGTTGCACGGGATCTGCTACGACTTCTTCTTTGTCACCGGCCAGATCTACACCGACAAAGTGGCGCCGTCCGCGATGCGCGGTCAGGCTCAGGGCTTCCTTGTCCTTTGCACGCTCGGCATCGGCATGTTGGTGGGAGCTCAGATCGGCGGCAAGGTCGAGGCCTACTACACGCCGAAGGCTTCAACCGACCTCACCTCAGAAGTTGCTGACATCTCCGCTGAGATCAAAACAATCACAGGCGATACGGCCGCTGACAAAAGCCGGATCGCCGAACTCGAAAAAGAAGTGACCGACAAGACCATGGAGTCGCTTCGCTTGAAGGACTGGCGGATGATCTGGGGAATTCCCTGCATCTTCGCCGGCGTCATCATGATCATCTTCTTGTTGTTCTTCCGCGACGATTCGAAAGACTATGACGAACCGGAGGGCAAGGCGGCTGCTCCGGATGAACCCAAACCAGCCCTCAGCTCCGCGGCGGATGGATAACGCGGTGAGTTGACCAACGGCGGTCCAGCGCCGCCGGAGGCATCGATGTTTCGCCAGACCATTGTGTTGACTGTTTGCGCCGCCGCCCTGATCGTCGCGCCTGTGAACGCGGGCGATCTGCGAGTCGGTTTTGCCGATCGGGACATCACGCCCGACCCGGAGGCCGTCGACGTTTGGTTGGCCGGCTACACACCGGGCCGCCTGGCGACCGGCGTTCACGATCGACTGCACGCGCGGGCGCTCGTGCTGGACGACGGCGAGCGGCGTTTGGGTGTCGTCTCGGTCGACCTGGTCGGTATGCAGCACCCGCAAGTCGAGCGGATTCGCGAGCGCTTGAAGGGCGTGGACTACGTCATCGTCTGCAGCACACATAACCACGAAGGGCCCGACACCATCGGTATCTGGGGGCGTTCGTTCATTCATCGAGGAGTGGACGATGAGTATATGGATGAGGTGATCGACAAGTGCGTCTCCGCCGTTCAGGAGGCGGCCGACAAGGTGCAGCCCGCCGCGGCTCATTTCGGCGTCGCCCAGAACGACGACCTGCTCCGCGACTCCCGCCGGCCTGTGGCGAAAGACGGCAAACTCCGCACACTCCGCTTCGTCGACGCGAAAGACAAAGTGAGCGGTCTGCTCGTCCAATGGAATTGCCACCCCGAGGCGCTCGGCTCGGACAACACCGAGATCACGGCCGACTATCCCCACTGGACGATCGCGCGACTGCGGCAGAAGTACGATTGCCCGGTGGTCTTTGTGGTCGGAGCCGTGGGAGGTTTGATGGCTCCGCCCAAACAGCTGCCCGCCGCCGAACCAAACGGCGAGCCGTACTATGAAGGGCAATTCGAATTGGCCGAGGCGTACGGCAACCTGGTCGGCGATTTGGCGATCCAATCCGTCGAAGCCGGCAAGCCGATCCAACTCACACCGATCACGACGGCGAGGCAGATCGTCGCCGCCCAGGTGCAAAACAGCTGGTATCGCACGGCTCGAATTCTGAAAGTTGTTCGCCGCCCAGGTTACGAATGGACGGGCGACTATCGAAAGCTAGGCGAGTTGCTCGTTCGCGGCGGCGGCGGAGCCGCCAAACGGACGGCCATCCGCACCGAAGTCGCCTACGTCCGCTGCGGAGATCTGGGGCTGGCGTGCATCCCAGGCGAACTCTACCCGGAACTCGTCTACGGACAGTTTCAAGAGCCGGCGGACGCCGGAGCCGACTACCCCGAAGCGGAACTTGAACCGACGGTCCAATCGCTCTTGCCGGATTCGCACTGGATGGTGTTCGGCTTGGCGAATGACGAGATCGGTTACATCATTCCCAAACGTCAGTGGGACCTGAAACCGCCATTCGCCTACGGCCGCAAGCGACCCCAGTACGGCGAGATCAACAGTTGCGGTGTCGGCGTCGCACCCACGATCATGTCAGCCTTGCGCGACTGCGTGGAAAAAATGCCCCGCTCCGCGAAACCCGTCGCACCGGCGGTCGCGCCCTAGTGTCGTCGAGCAAGTGTCGGCGCGCTCGCGACTTGGTCTGAGACGTCAGTCGTTTCGAAATCGCAAGACGTCGCACTCCTCGAGTATTTGATCGATCTTTTGCTGCGTCGCCTTGTCAACGCGAGCGGCCCTCGGGTACCGCGGCGATTCGCGGTCGTTGCACCAACCCGTTTCCCATCCCTTCGTCGTCTCGACGAAGTTGTGCGCGAACCGATCCACGCCGGTCTCGAGACAACCGACCAGACACGTATCGACATAGGTCTGCACGAACGGGTACTCGCGGTTCGCCGGATCCAGCTTCTTGGATTCGCAGATCCAGAGCTTCTTCGTTCGCAGTGCTTCGGTCAGTTCGTCGCGTTCAGTTTCGTCGACATGCAAGATCAAGTCCGCAAGGTCGACGGGCGAAATGTCATAGTACCGCTCGCGCTTACGTAGCTCCGGCGTAACCGTCGGCGTCGGCGCCAGCGCAGCGTTCATCACCGCATCGGAGTCGTGCGTGGCTCCGACATACGTTTGAAATTCGTCGTCGTACCGGGTCGTCCAGTGCCGCGTCATCCCGACGATCGTTACCGGAATCAACGCGCCGCCGAACCCCGAAAACCGCTGGCGGCTGTCGTGGCTGAGCAGACTCCCATAACTGACGATGAATTCGTTCGACGGCAAGTTCATGGTCGCGTCCTTTCAAGGAAATACAGATGAGGAAACTTCACGAGCGGCGAAGCCACTCAACAGTTCGGCGGCAGAAACGCTGGCTGGCGCAATGGTCGACGATCGGCGTGATGCGGTGGTCTAAACGGTCTAATCTGCGTGGTGAAGAATCTCGTCGAGCAACCCGATCACGCCCGCGCCGTGCAACACCACGCGACGATCCACATGAACGCCTCGAACGCCCGCGCGGCGGGGATCGTCGACGTCGCACTGGCAGCTGTCGTCGACCATCAGCGAATCTTTCGCCGCCACGTCAAGCCGGTCAATCGCTAGTTCGTAGATGCGTAAATCGGGTTTTACAAATCCACAGTCGCAAGAGCAGACAATTGCTGGGGCGGACGCATCGACGCCGCGCGCGTACAGAGGTCGTTTGTATGGAGTGGACAGATTCGTCCGCACGCCGGCGGCGGGCAGTTTTCACCTCGGCGCCGCGTCCGAGAAGATCGTGACCGACGCCAAAGTCGGTCGTTCTCAATGTCCGCGGCGTCTCCACATCCTGTGGGCGGCGGAGCAGACGGTCCGCGGGGACGCGTCGTCGCGGTGGTTCAAAGCAGCGCGGCGAGTTACGATGGCGGTCTGCTAGTTTCCGCATCTACTGAAGGCTACAGCTTTGCACATCAGTCGTCGAGAGTTCTTCAGCTGCGGTGGGTTGTCGATTGGGGCGATCGCGCCGTTGGGGATGGCCGTGTCGGACGTCTTGGCTCAAGGAGCCGACCGTCCCGTCAACGTGATCTTTATGTTCCTGCAGGGCGGTGCGAGTCACATCGACATGTACGACATGAAGCCGCGCATGTCGGACGAGGTGCGCGGGAAGTACGAGCCGGCGTCGACGAACGTTCCCGGCCTGCAACTCAGCGATCAATTGCCGAAGTTGAGCGCGTGCGCCGATAAGTTCTCGCTGATCCGGTCGATGCACTCGTACACATCGAAGCATGGCGAAGGGGACGTCCACATCATGTGCGGCAGCCCCGTCGACAAAGTACTGCAGGCGCCCGGCGTGGGGGCCGTGTTGTCCTGGCAGCAGAAGCAGCAGGCTCCTATCCCGCCGTTCGTGCACTTCGGCGATATGAAGCATCCGGCTTACAGTGCTCCCGGGTACGGCGGATATTTGGGTCGCGCCCACAACCCCTTTCTGATTAAGCAAGATCCGAACGCGGCCGATTTTTCGGTGCGCGAATTCGACTCGGCCGGTGTCGACCTCAGCCGACTCGCGGGGAGAAGAACTCTCCTGAAACAACTCGACCGTTTTCAGTCGCGGCGGGAACGACAATTGGAATTCGCCAAGAGCCAAGACGCCTTTACGGAACAGGCGCTGAGCCTGGCGACGTCGTCCAAGGCGAAAGAGGCTTTTGATCTGTCCGCCGAGCCCGCCGCGCTGCGCGATGCTTACGGACGGAATCGAGTCGGGCAGGGAATGCTGTTGGCGCGACGTTTGATCGAAGCGGGAGTCCGGTTCGTCACCATCCAAGGCTACGTCGATACAGGCATCTACGCGTGGGACCATCACTGGGGAATCTTCCCGCACCTGGACCGACAACTGCCGATCTACGACAACAGCTACGCCGCGCTGCTCAATGATCTCGACTCGCGGGGGTTGCTCGAGACGACCCTCGTCATCACAGCGGGCGAGTTTGGGCGAACACCGAAGATCAATGCGAACAAGCGAGGTCCCGGCCGCGACCATTGGGGGCGCTGTTTCAGCGTGACTCTCGGCGGCGGCGGCGTACAGTTGGGGCGCGTCGTCGGCAGCAGCGACAAGTACGGAGCCGCGCCGGCGGAACGGCCCGTTTCCGTCCCCGATTTCGTCGCCACCGTCTACCGCGCTTTGGGGCTCAACGCCAAGGCGGAGTTCGTCGCGCAAGGGCGTCTGATGACGATGCTGCCGGACGGTTCGCCAGTGCACGAGTTGTTTTAGCGCTCTGTCAGGTTGGGATTGCGCCGTGGGAATTCGCCAGAAGTTCCATTCAC
>JASMLW010000132.1 GCA_030748485.1 Pirellulaceae bacterium | reverse complement strand
CCGGGGATTTGATGACGGTGCCAAAACGCCGCAAAATCCTGCTTTTCCCGGCGGTTTCGGGCCTCAGTACGGCATAGCATCGCACTTATCATCGACAAGGATGACGACAATGTTCGGCTGCTCGTCCGCCCGAGCGGGGATCGACAACAGGCAGGCGACCTGACACGCGATCAGCGAAGCGAGAAGTGTTCTCATAGCGTTCGTTTTTGGAGTTTAGGGATTTGGGTCTGTCGTTGTTCGAGAACGACTGGAGCGGACGAACGATGGTCGAGCGGCGGTCAGCGATCCAGCACTCGCCGAACAATGGCGGCGGAATTTCACTCGGAGGCGAGCAAAAAAACAAAGATCTCTCTGCCTCGATGCGCCGTGCCCCGCTCAGCGAGCTATTTGTCCAGCAGTAAAATCTCGACCTTGCGGAACTCGACCGGGTGGCTCTCTGATTGCAGAGAAATGAATCCGCCGGCGAGCGCGGTTTCACCGTCCTTGATCAGGCGTTTGGCGTCCTTGTCACCGGGGTCGAGCTGCGGTTTTGTGTAAGTCAGTACGAGGTCGTCGCTGATGACGTGTTTGATGTCGCCGTTACCTCGAACCTCGACCTCGACCGTCACCCACTGATCGCCGTGGTAGGTTTTCGACTTGGACGAAGTGCAGTGCCGTTTGATCAGTTTGTCGTCCATCACCACGTGCGTTCCGGGCGTGCAGAGGTTGGCGGTGGTGCGCGGCTTCTTTCCGTCGCCGCCGAGCAGTTGAACTTCGATCGAAACGGGAAAGTCCTGATCTTTCGTCATCGTCTTGGGATCTTGGCAATGCAGCATGATGCCGCTATTGCGGAACGCCCAACCCGGTCCCTCTTCAACTTGCTCGCCCGTGAATCGGTATTCGACGCGGAGTCGATAGTTCGAGAAACTCTGCTTGTAGAAGATGTGTCCGAAGCGACGGTTGAATGGTCCGTAACCTTCGTACTTGACCTTCATCACACCGTTCTCAACGCGGAAGGTGTTGTTGAAGTTATCGCCCAACGCGCGGCCTTTGATCTTGGGCGTCCAGCCGTTAAGGCTCTTGCCGTCGAACAGTTGAATCCACTTTTCAGACTTCTCGGACTCGTTCTTGTCCTCCGCCCAGATCGAGGGAGCCGCGGTGAGGACGAGTAGCAGGGCGCAAGTGAGGTGGTTCTTCATGGTGGCTCGTCTGCGGAGTGGAAGTTGAGAGTCGTCAATGGTTCGCGCCGGTGGCGCGGCGTCCATTGTAGACCAGCCGGATTTCACTCGCACGGGGATCGGCCGTTTTCTCGTTGCGAGTTCGGCGCGCGGCGGCCTAGTCGTCCAACAGGGATTTCACCGCGAGCCGCAGTTGGTCGGTGTCGATCGTCAGGTGTTCGCGGTGTCGGTGCGGATCGACTCCGGGGGCGGGCCGCGGGCCGACGCCTAAGAGATACGCGTAGTCGAGTTCGCACAGACAACTGAGCGACCAGTAGCAGGGATGGACGTAGTTCGGCGAAAACATCTCCAGGACGCGGGTCCGCGGAGCCGCGTACACCAGATTCGAGAGGCCGGCTCCGTGAGGCGCGACGATCACTTCGGCATTTGCAAAGACGGCGATCTGCTCGGCCACGGCGAGCCCGGCGAGCCGCGCTTCTTGAAAGCCGAGCCGTTTCAACACGCCGATCACCGCCGGCTCGTTGCTGACGCGGCGGTGAGCCACATCGCCGCGGCTCACGTATACGCGCTTGCCGATCGGCGACGCTGTTTCGACGCGATCAAGAGCCCGACGGAGAAATCGCCGCGAACGATCGGTGACTACGCCCGATGATCCCGGTAGCGAAGGAGCCACGACGGTCGTCGGTCGAACATGCGTAAAACGCGACGCCGAAAAAATCTGCTCATCAGCGACGCCGAACAAGCGCAGATACTGCCGCTGAAATTCGTGCTCAACGTGCACGTAGTATCGGTCGACGTCCTCGCCCGCGAGCAATCCCAGACGCGGCATTTCGTCGAACACCCAGTGAAAGAATCCTTGCGAACCTTTGGTGGCGAGCAGGCCGAGCCGACCGGAGAACGACTCGACTCGCGGCAAGTTGCCTTGGTGCAACACCGAATGTTCGCCGGGCGGGCTGCCGTACTCGTGGCAGAGATCGAGGGCGACGAGGTTGTCGGGCGTGATCACAACACCGTACTTGCCGAAGATCCGCCCCGCGCGAATCGAGGCGACGAAGGTGGGCCCCGTCGACGCCTCCAACTCATGAAAGCGCCAGTGCAGGTCGTCGTCAATGCAGCGCGGAACGCGTCGCCGCCAACGTTGGCTTTCGTCAATCTCACAATACGTGTGGCGGTCGGCGTGCTGCGCTTCGACCCACGATTGGGCCGACGTCGAGGAGTGCGGCGGAGCCACCGGGAACAGCAAGTTGCGGACAACGCGTCGCGTGAATACGTTGAGGCGGCGGCGCGTTTTGGACCAGCCCATGGGCGGCTCGGACAGTCGGAAGTCGCGGAAGGGAACCAGCGGAGCGTGAATCATGCGGTTTCCCGAAATCGAGGCAAGGTCAATTCCCCCCGCCGGGCGGTTGAGCCGATCGAGCATCGGAATCGCTCGAGAACTGCGTGCTCGCCGCAGAATCACGTGGAGAATTGGTTTACCATGGCGGGGCAACCTCACCCACCATTCGCCTCGACGGGATTTCTCTCATGAAGAATCAAATTCTCGGACTGCTGTGCATCACACTCTTTGCGTGCTCGGGGACTGTCATGGCGGAGCAAAAGTTGTATTTGGCGCTGGGTGGCGAGAAGCGAGTCGATGTGTTCGACGTCGATGACGCAACCGGTTCGCTGACCAAGACTCAATCAGTTGCTCTGCCTGCCAACCCGGGTCCGATGGCTTTGGCTCCCGGCGGAAAGTTCGTCTACGTGGCGATGACTTCCCGCGACGGGAACAAGCAGGTGGCCGAAATCGCCACGCTCAAGCGCGACAGCGGCGGGAGGCTTGAGTTTCTCGCCAAGGGTGCGATTCCCAGCCGCGCCCCGTACGTTACGGCTCATCCCGACGGCGGGTTTCTGTTGACGGCGCATTACGGTTCCGGTCGCACGTCGGTGATGAAACTTGAGGACGGCGTCTATCGCGGCAAGGTGGTCGACGAAGACGAGACTGCGAAGAATGCGCACTGCATCGTCTGCGATCGATCGGGTGGTTTCGTCTTCGTACCGCACACCGGCCCTAACCGCGTCTACCAGTTTCGCTTCGATCGCCAGAGCGGCCAACTCTCCCCCAACGACCCTCCCTTCGTCGCCGGCCCGCCGCCTGGGAACAACGACGACGAACCTCGCCACATCGTGCAGCACCCCCAGATCGGCAATCGATTCTACACGTCCAACGAGCGCGGCGGCGGCGTCACCGCGTGGGCCTTCGACTTGAAGAAAGGTACGATTACCAAGTTGCAGACGCTCTCCAGTTTGCCGAAGGGATACGATAAGCCGAGCGCCGCAGCCGATATTCAAATCACGCCCAACGCCCGCTTTGTTTACGTGTCGAATCGCGACGTCGCGAAGTCCGAACGAGGCGATGATTCGTTGGCCGGGTTTCGGCTCGATAAGTCGGGTGGACTGACGGCGATCGGCCAGTTCCCCACCGAGCGATTTCCGCGCTCCTTCTGCATCGACGCCACCGGTCGATACATCTATTCGGCCGGTCAGCGTTCCGGCACGCTCGGCTCGTTCCAAATCGATCAGCAGTCGGGTGAACTCAAGCCGCTCAAGTCGTTCGCCTGCGGGCAAGTCCCGATTTGGGTGATGTGCGTTGAATCGAAGTAGTCGCGGTTGCGAAGTACGCCGTGTTGCGGCGAGATCGTCTTGCGTGACGTTTGGCGGCTTCGCGAAAAAAAACGCCGCACCTTAAGGGGCGCGGCGTTGGAGAATCGCCAGCGTTGTCAACGTTGTCTGCCTGGTCGGCTACTTCTTCGCCGACACGCAGTAGATGTGTTTGTCGGATCTGAGGAATGGCGTCTGTCGCGTCGACGCGAATTGTGACAGTGAGAGACTGCCAATCCCGGGGTGGGACCTACCGGTTGCGGTATTGCTCGTGGCAATCCACGCAGCTCGCCTTCACTGCGGCGAGCCGATTGGTGGCGAGTTGCTTGTCAGATGCCTTCAGCGCCGCGCTCAACCGCGAAATGGATCGACTCGCTCGACTCATCTTCTCCGCGATGAGTTTGTCGTGCGAATCGGTCTGTTTGCGCAATTCGTCGAGCGTTTCCGACAGAACCCGAATTGACAGTTCTGGATTCAGCTCCGGATGGTCCGCCGGTGCGCTCCAGGACGCGGCGCGTAGCGTCTCCAATTCTTCGAGCGCTCGATCGGCGCGAGCCATGGCGGCCGGCAGCGAATCGATCGTCGCCTCTTCCACCAACTTGGGCCAATCCGCCGACCCGCCCGCGGACGGCGTTGGGCGGAACGCCTCCACATCGCGCCATAGCCCCGCGTACCGGCGGCTCGTGCCCGCTGCCCGCAGCACCCGCAGCGCCGCTTTCCCGGCCGGTGCGCCGGCGGCCACGTGAGCGATGGCGGCGGCCGCCGGACCTCGCTGGCGTCCGTGGTGGCAGTGGAAATAGACCCTCCCGGTCGCTTCTTCAATAACTCGTTGCAGTGATTCGGCGGCGTCGCGTTCGATTCGGTCATAACCGATCGGAATGTGCACATAGCGGAGGCCGTGGCGACGAGCCAGTTCGATTTGAGGCCGAGACGCGTCGACGCTGACGATAATCTCGACACCCAGCTTCCTGATTTCCGCAAAGGCCGCCTCGCTCTTCGGTTCGGCGCCGCTGAGAATCCGCGGCGAGATTCGGAGCAGTCGGATCAGACCCGGCCGGTCGGGCAGCCGCGCAATCGAGTCGTTCGGAGGCCCGGCACGCAGCGGCCACGATCCGGCCACCGCGAACAGGCCGTACAAGCCCAGAATCGTCCCAACCCACCGCTTCATCGTCCGCCCTCGGCCTTTCAAACGACATTTGGTTTTTTAGATTTGATTCTTTAGTAAACACCCTAGCCGCGCGAAAGTCAACTTTGCCCGCTGCCCAGAACGGGGAAGGCGGGGCCATTGGGCTCTCGAAAGAGTCAATCTGGCGCCGGGGCGATGCGCGGGCCGCTCGCCTACAATGGGCCCGATCGGTCGTCGTCGCCGCCCTGTGGATGCGGCGCGAGTAGCATTCCACGTTACAGGTGAGTCCATGAATTCTCGCTGGTCGACAGCGTTGGTCCTGATCGCAGGCGGTCTCTTCGTGTCGCCCGCCGGCGGACGATTGTTCGCGCAGACAGAGCGCCCCAACATCTTGTGGATCACCACCGAGGACATGAGTCCCCGGTTGGGTTGCTACGGCGACTTCACCGTGCCGACGCCCCACATAGACGCTCTGGCCAAGCAGTCGATTCGGTACACGCGGGCTTTCGGCGTATACGGCACGTGCTCGCCCAACCGGCACGCGATCATCACGGGGATGTATCCCAATTCGACTGGAGGGATGGCCCAACGAGTCACCAAGCGAACATCGGCGTTGAGCAAGATCACCGATCCGAAGTTGCTGGCGATTCCAGTTTACGAGGCGACGCCCCCGGCGGGCGTGAAGTGTTTTAGCGAGTACCTACGGGCGGCCGGTTACTACTGCACGAACAACGTAAAGACGGACTACCAGTTCGCCGCGCCGATCACAGCCTGGGACGAGTCGAGCGAGCGGGCTCATTGGCGCAATCGGCCCGACAAGAGCCGGCCGTTCTTCGCGGTGTTCAACTACTTCGGCACGCACGAGAGTCAGATTTTTCAGCAGACGTCGCCGGTGATCGTCGATCCCCAGGCGGTTGATTTGCCGCCTTACTATCCGGACGTTTCGGTAGTTCGCCGCGACGTGGCGCGGCACTACGACAACATTGCTCGACTCGACCAGTTTGTTTCCGAGCGGTTAGCCGAACTCGACGAGGACGGCGTCGCCGACAACACGATCGTATTTTTCTTCAGCGATCACGGCGACGGGTTGCCGCGGATGAAGCGTTGGGTGTACGACTCGGGGATCCGCGTTCCCCTGCTCGTCCGGTTTCCCGATCGCCGGGGCGCGGGCGCGACCAACGGCGAGCTAGTCAGTTTCGTCGACCTGGCGCCGACCGTCCTGTCACTACTCAAACTGCCAATCCCGAAATACATGCAGGGTCAGGCGTTCTTGGGGCCCGGCCGCTCGCGCCCGCGGAAGTATATTTTCGCTTGCCGCGATCGGATGGACCCGGCGCCGGAGACGATCCGCGCGGTTCGCGACCACCGATTCAAGTACGTGCGAAACTATCGGCCCGATTTACCGTACATCGGTTACATCCCCTACCGTGACCAGCAGGAGATCATGCAGGAGATGCATCGGCTGATCGCGGCCAAAAAACTGGGCCCCGACCAGTGGCAGTTCACTGCGACGACCAAGCCATTGGAGGAGCTTTACGACACGAAAACGGATCCGCACGAGATACGCAATCTGGCGAGCGACCCGAGACACTTCCGCAAGTTGGCCGAGTTGCGGTCGGCTCACCTCGAATGGACGGAGCGCGTCAACGATCTGGGGCATCTAGCGGAAGAGGAGCTGTTGAAGCGGCTCTGGCCGCCGGACGGGACGCAGCCGACGACTGCGGAGCCGGCGATCGAGATTGCCGGAGGGCGGGCGACGATTCGCTGCGAGACGGCCGGAGCCTCCATCGCGTTTCGAGTCGGCGCGCGAATCGATGAAGCGGCGTCTTGGCGGCTCTACGTCAAGCCATTTGCGGTCGGCGGCGGGACGGAAATCCAAGCTCAGGCCGTTCGGCTCGGCTGGAAAAAGAGCCCGCTGAGAACCGCGCGCAGCCAGGACTGACACCCGACTCGCCGCCAACTAGACGTCCATCACCTCCTCGACCACTTCGTCGATTCTTTGCGGTGTGGAGAAGAGCGAGATCGTAACAAAAGTGAGCAACGAGACGAGCAGCGCGATCGCGCCGCCGGCCACGCCGAAGGGGATCGCCAAGCCGCTGAGCTGAAGAGCGACGACAACCAGGTTCACTGCGATGCTCGCCACGATGGAGGCGGTCGCGGCGAGCGGTGTGGCGCGTTTCCAGTTGAGACCGAAGCCGACGACCGGAACGATCGCGGAGGCGAACACGCCCCAGCCGAACGCCCCCAGTTGTCCGATCAGGTCGTGAGGCGAAAAGACGGCGAAGGCGGCCGCTCCCACCGCCAACACGACGGTGGCGATGCGCGCCCACCGCAACTCGTGAGGGAGCGACTTGCCAGTCAGTGCGCGGGGAATGTCGTGGACGACCGCAGCGGCGCCGATATTTAGAAAACCATCGGCGGTCGACATGATCGCGGCGAACAAACCGGCGAAGACGACACCCGCCAGCATCGGGTGGGCGTAGTGTTGCAGGAACTGAGCCGCCGCCCGGTCGGCTCCACTCAACTCATCGTGAGCGCCTTGCAGGACGAGCGTTCTCATCAACAGCCCAATGCTGATCCAGAGCAACGCCGCCAGCGTGTAGCCAATCAGCGTGATGGGGAGTGTGAAGCGAGCGTCGCCGACCTCGCGACTCATCATCATCTTAGTCACGACGTGCGGTTGACCGACCACGCCCAGTGAAAACAGCAGATGCCAGGAGAGGCAGCCAAAGATCCCCAGCGTCCCCCAGGGGCGGATCGACTCGGCGTCGTCGTTTCCGATCGTGGCGGCCATTTCAGCGAAACCGCCATCCACCGCGTTGGCCGCTGCGAAGAAGATCAGCACGGCGGCGATCAACATGACGAGTCCCTGAAACAGATCTGTGTAAACGGACGCGATGATGCCGCCGGCGACGCAGTAGAAAACCAGCACGGCGCACGAGATGCCGATGCAGGCGACAAACGACTCACCGCCGAACAACTCGTTGCGAGCCAGGATGTCCTGCAGCACGGTCGCCATCGCTTTTATTTGGGCCGCCAGGTAAGCGATCACTCCGAACAGGATGGCGAGCGCTGTCCAAAACCTCACCGCTTCGCTGCCGAATCTCGCCGCTGCGATGTCCGGCAAAGATTCCGACTCCTGCAACTCGGCCAATAGCCGCAGACGCTTCGCCAACAAGAAGAAGGCCATGCAGAAGCCGAACGGCGTTGAGACGAGAATCCAAAACGAACTCAGCCCCATCCGGTAGACCAGTCCCGGGCCGCCGACGAACCCAAAGCCGCTCATGATGCTCGAAAACATCGCGATCCCGGTGATGGCGACTCCCAGGTTTCTGCCCGCCATAAAGAAATCGCGCGTCGTTTTCGTTCGCGTCATCGCCCAGAGACCAATGGCGATGCAAGCCGCCATGTAGATGACGACGCAGCTGAGAATGACGGCGTTGCGATCCATGGGGCGTTGTCAACCGATCCGTTAAGTCAATTCGTTGTCGCCGCCGCGCTGGGACAACAGCCGCCGGGCCGAGACGGGGTCGAGAAACCAGTCGTCGAACTTCCAGACATAAAGGACGACGAACAGCGTCGGCGCCGGCCACAGGACAAACAGCATCAGCGCCGTGGACGGCGGGAACCCGAACCACAACTCGGCGATCGGGGCGTGTGAGTTTTGCCAATAGAGCCAGATGACGCCGCTGAATACAGTAATGATCGCCCCTGCGATCGCGACGATGGCCGCCGCCGCTCCCCGCGCACCTTCGCTGCGGGACCGTAGCCCGAGCGTGAGGATGGCCGTGAACAGACAGAATTGGGCTACTCCGTAGACCCAACCGACCAGCAACCAACCGTCGTGTCGAGCGCCGCTCCCCCCGATCGACATCGTTTTGAAATCGTGGTGGACAACCGCGTTGGTCGCCGAGCCGGGACGCGTGATCCCCAGCAACAGGGTGATGAACATCACGATCAGCAATAGCCAGATCGCCCACCATTTCTTCATCGGGGTCTCCGCGGGCTCAAGCAGAGTGATTTAGAACGCCAATCCCATATTCATATTGGACAGTCAATCGCCAATCGATCGTCGCATATCCTAGTCGCTTCCAGCGTCGGCGAAACCCACCGGCGACATCGGCGGCCGTTTCGCGGACGTCTACAGCTCGACAATGCCGGAACGTGCTCGCATGGTTCACCGATTTGGCGCAGACTGGGGCCAAGGGTAGAAATGTCTGCTCCTCCGTCTCCCAAAAACCGGCCATTGCCCTAGGCTTCCATGAACCTTCGACTGGTTGAGCAGATCGGGCGGCTCGCTGGTGTCCTCGCCTTCGTTCTCTTTTTGGGCGCTGCACCTGCGCAAGGACAAGAGTCGCCACGGGCGGCGGCCGAGTTGCTGGAGAGATTCTGTTTTGAATGCCACCAGGGCGACAGCGCCGAGGCCGGCGTCGACTTGTCGGCGCTCGCAGCCAATCGCACGTTCGGCGAGCAGTTCCCGAAGTGGCGTAAGGCGGCGGCGCAAATCACGGCCAAGTCGATGCCGCCGCCGGACGCTGAACAGCCGGATTCAAAGCAGCGAGCCAAACTGGCTGCGGCCATCTCGCGTGGGTTGCGAGCGGCCGCCGAGCTACACGAGGGCGATCCGGGGCGCGTTGTGATGCGCCGCTTGACGAGCGCCGAGTACACGTACACGATCGGCGACTTGACCGGTTTACAGATCGACTTCTCCAACATGCTGTCGGGCGACGCGGTCGGCGGAGCCGGCTTCACGAACACGGGTATCGCCCAGTTCACGCAAGAGGCAACGCTGGAGCGCTACTTGGAAGCCGCTCGTCGCGTCGGCGAACATGCGGTGATTGGAGCCGGGCCGTTAACCTTCCATCAGGACCCGGGCCAAACGGGGTTCGAACTGTCGGCGATCACTCGGATTCAGGCCATCTACCGCCGGCACGGATTCCGCACCGCGTCGGGAGAGGGCGGTCAGGCCTTCGGGCTGGACAAGTACTCGCGGGCGTTTTACGCAGCCTGGCGATACCACCACCGCGCCGCTGCGGGAACACCGGATGCGGCGTTCGCTGTGTTCGCCAAGGACGAGCGCGTCGACGCGCGATTCGTTGAGTTCATTTATCGAGTTGTCACACAACGCGAGCCGTCATTTCCGTTGTCGGAGATCGTCGACCAATGGCGGGCTCTACCCGTGCTCGACGGCGACGCTCCCGACCAATTGACCGCAGCGCGTCTCGCTTGTGATCGGCTTGGAGAGCGAGTGCAGCAATGGCAGCGACGGTTCGGCGCCAACGTCGATTCGAAGGAGGAGGCTCCCGTTTTGCGGGAGGACTTGTTTGACGTGCGGCGAGAACAGCCGTTCGAGATGAACGTCAACTGGCCCGACGGCACGACGACAGCTCATCTGTTCATGGCGGTCGAATCGGCGATTCGCGGCGCGAAACCAAACGCCGTGGTGATTTGGCGCGACGCGTCCATACAGTTTCGCATCGCCGACAAAGAACTGGTCGACGCCCAACCGCTGCGCCGCTTCGTAACGGAGAAGACAATGGAGCGAATGGGTTTCGGCAAGCATCCGCGGGGCGGTCGGTTGGCGGACAACGACTTTGCTACGATTCTCGGCAAGTCGCCGACGATTGAGATTCCCATTCCAAAAGGCGCTGGATCCGCCCGGCTGTTCGTCACGGCCGAGCTGGACACGAAGTTGGGCGAGGACTGCATAGCTCGATGTTCGATCGCACAGCTCGAAGAGACCGATCAAGGTAAGTCCGTGTCCGGACTGTTGGCGAACCCGGACAGCAAGGCGTTCGTGAGGTGGAAGCAAGGAGTGCTCGACTTCGCCCGTCACCTGCCGCAGGTGTCGCACCGGGAACCTGCTCCATCGGACCGCGACCCGATTCCGCCGCCCGTCGACCCGACGTACAACAACGCCGAACGGAACCTCTATCACACGCGGATCAAATACCATCGCGACGATCGGTATCTGGTCGCCAACATTTTGGACGACGACACGCGGCGGCGGCTCGATCACGCCTGGGCCGACCTGCTGGGATCGTTTGAGTTCCACGACGCGTGGTTGCAGTTTCTGTCTCGCAAGTACGAGTTGAAGCTTGGCGACCAACAGATTGTCGATCTTGAACAGCCGTTCCTGGCCGGCATCCCGCCCGAACCGCGGCAGTACATCCAGAAGCTGCAGGTGAGCTACGCCGAGACTCAACTCGCGTTTGGAGCTGCCGAGTCGGGGCACGTCGACGATGTCGCGCGGTTCGCCGGGTTGGCGTGGCGGCGGCCCGTGAGCGCAGCCGAAACCGACTCTTTGCGGGAGTTCTACTCCGAGCTGCGGGAGCAAGAGCTCGACCACCGATCGGCGATTCGCACGCTGTTGGTGAGAACGCTGATGGCGCCCCAGTTTCTCTACCGAGCCGAGGACGGCGCGGCCTCGACGGCGCGGCCTTTGTCGGATTGGGAACTGGCCAGTCGACTCAGTTATTTCCTGTGGAGTTCGCCGCCGGACGCTGAGTTGCGGCGGGCCGCGGCGGCGGGCGAGTTGATCGATCCGGAGAACCTGGAGGCCCAGGCGCGGCGGATGTTGCGCGATCCGCGCGCTCGCCGGCTCGCCACCGAGTTCTTTGGGCAGTGGTTCGGCTTCTACCGGTTCGATCGCCACCGCAGCGTCGATGCTGGGCGGTTTCCCGAGTTCACCGACGCGGTGAAGTCGGCCATGTACGACGAGTCGATCGACTTTTTCGATCACATCGTGCGCAACGACCGACCGCTGTCGGATGTCCTGTTCGCCGACTTCACGATCGTGAACCGCGACTTGGCCGACCACTATGGCGTCGACGTCGAGTTTCCCAAGGGAGTTGAGAAGCTGCGTATCGAGAAGGCGCGCGAACATCATCGCGGTGGGCTGCTCCGATTGGGAGCGATCCTGACCGTCACTTCGGCGCCGCTCCGCACTAGTCCGGTGAAGCGCGGTGACTGGGTGTTGCGGCGAGCGCTGGGCGCTCCCGTGCCGCCGCCGCCCCCCGATGCGGGGTCGATCGCTGGAGATGATGTGACCGCCGACGGTAAGTCGATTCAAGAACGCCTGGAGATTCACCGCCGCGACCCGTCGTGCCGCAACTGCCATTCCCGCATCGATCCATTGGGATTCGCTTTGGAGCAGTTCGATGCGGTAGGTCGTTTTCGCGAACGGTATCGAGACGGTGCGGAGATCGACACGGCGGGTGAATTGCGGGACGGCTCGCGGATTCGCGGCCTGGACGACTTGGAAGCTTACCTCCGCCGGCACATCGATCTGTTCTATCGAACGCTGAGCGTCAAACTGCTGGCGTACTCGCTCGGACGCGGCGAAGCGATTGGCGACGACCGGCTGTTGAATCAGATGACGGCCGAGTTGCAAAAGGGTGGTGGAATCGCCGTTCTCGTGAATCACATCGTTCGCAGTCGGCAGTTCCGTTATCATGGAGAGTCGAGCGGCGGCGGATAGCCTCGGCCAGTTCAAACGCAACCACAGCGGAGCAGTGATGACGAGACCATCGCATTGGTCGGCCGGAATCTCGCGTCGCCGATTTCTCACCGGCGCCGGTTGCACGCTCACCTTGCCATGGCTGGCGTCGACTCCATCGCGAGCCGACAGCGGCAAGCGAACGTCCGCCTCTGACAAACCTCCGCAGCGTTTCGGGTGTCTCTACTTTTCCAACGGGGTTGAGCCGGAACACTGGTGGGCGCGAGGAGCCGGAGCCGGGATGCAGTTGGGGCCAGGGCTACAGCCCTTGACGCCGTTTCGCAAAGAGATTGTCGTAATCGATGGCCTGTTCAACGCGCAGGCGGTGGCGAATCCCAGCGCTCACCTGGGGCGAATGCCCAACTTGCTGTCCGGCGCTTGGG
The DNA here is from genome assembly GCA_030748485.1 of Pirellulaceae bacterium. GTDB lineage: Bacteria > Planctomycetota > Planctomycetia > Pirellulales > Pirellulaceae > JASMLW01. Next base: position 15,847 of record JASMLW010000132.1, on the reverse strand, counting down.
TCAGTCTCGATCAAAACGACATTCGCGCCGGGCGCACGATGGACCAGGTGTTGGCTCAACGTATCGGCCGAGCGACTGCAATTCCCAGTTTGGTGCTCGGCGTCGAACCGACCGAGCTGCGATTGGAAGACGGTCTGTCGATGATCTACGGATCGTGCATCTCCTGGATGACCGCCACGAAACCGGCCACGAAGGAGATCTATCCCGCTCGCGCCTACGACATGATCGTCGGCGACGGGAGCGAGCGGCGCATCGACCGCAGCATCCTCGACCGCGTCCTGGCCGACGCTCAATCGTTGCGAGTTCAACTTTCAGCCGCCGACCGCGTCAAGCTGGACGAATTCACTGAGTCGATTCGCGACATCGAAAAACGGATTGATCGAGCCGGTAAGGATGGCCGCTTGGAGGGCTGGCGGCCGACGCTCAGCCAACCCGACATGGAGCGACCGGCGGAGCAGCTGCCGCAGGACGTTCCCGAACACATGCGGTTGATATTGGATTTGATCGTGTTGGCGTTTCAGATGGACCGCACGCGCATCGCCACATGTATGCTCAACAATGATCTCTCGCAGATGAACTTCGGCTTCCTCGACGGAGTGCAGGGAAGTCTGCATCTCGACCTGACGCACAATGGACGAAACCCGAAACTCGAAGCGATGTACCTGAAGACCAACCAGTTTCACTGGAGCCAATTCGCCTACTTGATCAAACGGATGAAGTCGATCGACGAAGGTGGGACATCGCTGTTGGATAACTCGCTATTGCTCGGTTGCTCCAATCTCTTCGATGGCGACAAGCACCAAGCCGATCGCATGCCCTTTGTCGTGGCCGGCGGCGCCGGCGGAGCCGTGAAGACAGGTCGAGTGCTCAACTGTCTCGATCGCCCTGACGACGAGCGTCGGGCGTGCAGTTTCTACCTGAGCGCCATGGACAAGATGGGCGCGCAGTTGCCGCAGTTCGGCGACAGCAACAAGCGGCTCGCCGATTTCTGACGCCATCGGCGCGTAGCCACGTCGCCAGACGGTGGAGAAGGGCGAGTCATCAAACGATGACAGACAACGGGAAAGAACACCTGCCGCGTCTCGATCCAAGAGACTATCACGGGCAAGCCTATGTGCATTGGGCCATGGCTATTCAGGATCGCCGTGTGGGCTGGCTGACCCCCGCGTTGTTTTACAAGTTTCGTGAACTGCTCACGCACACGGCGTTTCGCTACGCGTTCACATGCCCGATCTATTGCCTGATGCCGGATCACATTCACATGATTTGGATTGGAATCGACGATCGTACTGACCAAATGAAGGCGTGCAAGTACTTCCGCAAGCAGCTTGGTATTCCGTTGGCGAAGTTGGGATTCGAGCTCCAACACCAAGCGTTCGATCATGTGCTTCGCGATGACGAGCGCCAAGAAACGGCGTTCGAGAATGTTGTCGAGTACATCGCTCGCAATCCCGAGCGAAAAGGATTAGTCGCGACCGATGGCTTCCGCGAGTACAAATACACGGGCTGTCTTGTGCCTGGATATCCGGAGCTGGAACTTTGGCAGGCTGATTACTGGCCCCGGTTTTGGCGAACGTATTCATTTCTGCGAAAGAACGGTTTGTTTCGCCCTGTTGATGAAGAAGCTGAGTAACGTGCAATTCGTAGGTGTCGTCGCTTCCGTACCTATAGCTACCGTCGGTGGGGAATTGCGGACGACCTTGTCCCGTAGCTACCGTCGCCAGACGGTGGGGAATTGCGGATGACCTTGCGAAGTGGTGAATCGATTCCACGCTCTGGCGAGCGTAGCCACAAAAGCGAGCGTAGCCACAAAAGCGAGCGTAGCCACAAAAGCGAGCGTAGCCACAAAAGCGAGCGAAGCCACAATAGTTCACAATAGCTGCCGTCAAGACATTCACGTAGCTAGCTATAGCTACCGTCGCCACGAGAAAGACGTCATGCTACATCCGACGGACTCGCGCCGGGAGGACAGACAAGAACTGAATTCGCCTCCAGCCATCGCGCACGTTCGTGCGCTCAAGCGACTGAAGGCGAACTCGTTCCCCGAAACGTCGGTGGCCGTTGAACGCGGCTGCCCTACTTGCGCTCGCCACCCATTTCGGCGAAGAACCGGTCGACGTTCTCGCAGTGCTGGTCCCAGAGGTCCGAGAACAGTTCGGGATTGCTCAGCGGATCGACCGAACCGCCTTGCTGCTGTTGCTGCTGCTGATGTTGCCGATGCAGCTCGGGCCAGAGTTCGGGATTGCTCAGCGGATCGACCGAACCGCCTTGCTGTTGTTGCTGCTGCTGATGTTGCCGATGCAGCTCGGGCCAGAGTTCGGGGTTGCTCAGCGGATCGACTGAACCGCCTTGCTGTTGCTGCTGCTGCTGATGTTGCCGATGCAGCTCGGGCCAGAGTTCGGGGTTGCTCAGCGGATCGACCGAACCGCCTTGCTGCTGCTGATGTTGCCGATGCAGCTCGGGCCAGAGTTCGGGATTGCTCAGCGGATCGACCGAACCGCCTTGGCGATCTTCGTGTTCGTTATGCAGTTCGGGCCAGAGCTCGGGGTTGCTGATCGGGTCGACGGAACCGCCTTGTTCAGCCTCAGGTTTGACGAGTTCGATGAGCATGTCTTGTCCGATACTGATGGGCGGCAGGGGCGTTTCGAGCAGGTCGATGCCAGCGACCACATCGCCGCAGAACAGGGTCCGAGCCTCGAGGCGTTCGAGGGTGGGACGGCGGCCGAAAGTGCGGGTTTTCTTGGACATTGGAATCTCCAGGCGGTGGTTTGAGGGTGGCGTCTACCGCTAACCCGCCAAATGCGTGGCGGACCCGCCAAGTGGCAGTGCCACACACGAAGCGAGCTACCGCTCGATCTTCCCTCGGCCGCTCCCGTTTCGCTGGAATCGATCGAGCAAAACCCCGTATCCTCAACGCCACAAGAAAAACCAGATAAGTTCGGATCCAATGGAAAGGCGATGATCCGGGCGAGATCGACGCGTCCAGTTGTCCGCTTGTGCGCATTGGCTGACAATGCGCTGGCCTGTTCGAAATCTCCTCAATGGTGTCCACGATGAAGATCAGCTGGATTGTCGTCTTGCTTCTGTTCACCGGGTCCGGCGCGCTGGCGGTCGAGAATCTGCCGGGCACGAAGCTGTTGACGGCTCCGACGGAGGCAGAGCTGCCGGACTTCCTGATGGACGGCGCCCATCGGTTCGTCGAGCGCAAGATCGGCGAGGCGGTGGCTGCTCGTGCGCGGCACTGGCCCGAGGTGGATTCCATTGAGGAATGGCGGGGGGCGACGTCCGCTCATCGAGATCACTTGCGGCGGATCATCGGCGCGGTGGACGAGCGTCGCGAGGTGCGGGGCGAATTCTTCGGCGACTCGCCGGCGGGGGCGTTGGTCGGCGCGAGTGATCAGTGGCGAGTTTCCCAGGTGCGGTGGCCCGTTCTGGAAGGCGTCTTCGGCGAAGGGCTGTTATTGTCGCCGCGGCGGCCGGTGGCCGCGGTCGTGCTGATTCCCGACGCCGATCAAACGCCCGAGCAATTGTTGGGAGCCGCGCCGGGAATCGATGCGCCGTCGCGCCTCGCGCTGACCTTGCTGGCCAATCGCGTTGAGGTTTTGATTCCTGCGACCATCAGCCGCGAGAAACTGAAAACCGACAATGCTCGGCTGCGGCGATCGGATCAGACGAACCGCGAGTGGCTCTACCGGCAGGCTTTCCACATGGGCCGCCACGTGATTGGCTACGAAGTGCAAAAGGCGCTCGCCGGACTCGATTGGCTCGCAGCGCGTAATCCCCCGGGCGACCGGGCGGAGCGAGCGCCGCGGCTCGGAGTGGCCGGGTACGGCGAGGGCGGACTGATCGCGTTCTACGCGGCCGCTGTCGACCAGCGAATCGACGCGACCTTGGTGAGCGGCTACTTCGATCGTCGCGAAGAAAACTGGTCCGAGCCAATCTATCGCAATGTCTGGGGGCTGCTGAATCGGTTCGGCGACGCGGAGATCGCAGCGCTCGTCTTGCCGAGAACGCTCGTCGTCGAGTACAGCGAAGCGCCGACCATTCGCGACCAAAAAGGTGAGTCGAGCACGCCCCCATTTCAGCGTGTCGCTGGCGAATTCAGCCAGATTCGCGGTCCTCGCAGCCGACAACAGGCTCATCTTGTCCACGGTCCCGGCGGTGCGACTGTGCGGCATTACTCGCGCGGAGCCAGCGACAAGTTCCTCGCAGCGCTCGGCGTCGATCAGCCCCGGCCCGCCGTCGAACCTGTGACGGATCGGCGACGTGGATTCTCCCCCCTCGACCGTCAACAGCGAGCCGTTCGGCAAATTGAGAATCACGTTCAGCTGATGGTTCGGCGAGCTGAACATGTGCGAGATCGTTTCATGCTCTACACGATCATGCCACAACTGGCCGAGGGCCGCTGGAGCACCGAGAAGCGTCATCCCGTTCACAATGCGAAACAGTTCGTCGACGGTGCGAAGGCGTTTCGCAAGCGGTTTCACGAAGATGCGATCGGCAAGTTCAACGACAAGCTGCTGCCGCCCAACGCGCGGACGCGGCAGGTCGCCGAGACGGATGCGTGGGTCGCCTACGACGTCGTGCTCGACGTGTTTGACGATCTGATTGCCTGGGGCGTTCTCGTCGTGCCTAAGGATCTTCGCGCCGGCGAGCGGCGTCCGGTGGTCGTCTGCCAACACGGCCGGCAAGGAGTGCCGCGCGACACCATCGACAACCAGAAGACTGCATACAACGACTTCGCGGCCAAGTTGGCGGAGCGAGGTTTCGTCACGTTCGCGCCCCACAATCTGTATCGTGGCGAAGACCGCTACCGCTGGCTTGACCGCAAAGCCAATTCGATTGGCTGCACGCTCTTCTCATTCATCGTCGCTCAACACGATCAGATTCTCCGCTGGCTGGACTCGCTCGAGTTTGTCGATGGTGAGCGGATCGCCTTCTATGGGCTCAGCTACGGCGGCGAAACGGCCGTTCGCGTCCCCACGATTCTCGACAAGTATTGCCTGTCGATCTGCTCGGGTGATTTCAATCAATGGACTCGCAAGGTCGCCGCCACCGACCAGCCGTTCACGTTCATGCGGACGATCGAGTGGGAAATGCCCTATTGGAACCTCGGGCACACCTTTGACTACGCTGAGATGACCTACTTGATGGCTCCGCGTCCGTTCATGGTCGAGCGCGGACATCACGACCGCGTTGGACGCGATCGCTGGGTCGCCCACGAATTCGCCAAAGTCCGGTGGCTTTACGCACAACTGGGAATCGTCGACCGCGTGGAGATTGAGTTCTTTCAGGGAGGGCACAGCATCAACGGCGAACGCACGTTTGACTTCCTCCACAAGCACTTGAAGTGGCCGCAGCCGGGCAAGCGCTAGGCGTTGCGGCGATCGAGGTCGAGCGCCGTCTGCTCCATGTGTTCTCTCATCGCGTTCCGCGCCGACTCGACATCCCACTCTTGGACAGCTCGAAAGATGCGCTCGTGAAACCGCAAGGCGGTCTCGATGCCGCTCTGCCGAATCGTGTGGCGCCGCGACTCGTGGAGTAGTTTTGACAACACGTCGAGCATGATTCCAAAAAGCGGGTTGCCGCTGGCGTCCGCCAGAATCTTGTGAAAGTGGACATCCGCGTCCACTTGAGCCGGCAGGTCGCCCGCGTCCCGCATCGCGTCCAAAGACAGGCGTAGTTGCTCGACGTGCTCATCGCTGCGCTGACGGGCCGCGCGGGCCGCGATCTCCACCTCCAGTGGCCGCCGTACTTCCAGCAATTGCTGGAGAGAAATCACAGAGCGCTCGACGAGTGTGCCGAGCGATTCAATTACGGGGGCGGGCCCCGCCGGCAGCACGCAGGGGCGACGGCCTTGTGTCACTTCGATCAAACCCTGCGATTGGAGCGTTCGCATCGCCTCGCGAACCACGCTGCGAGACACTCCCAATTCATCGCAAATCGCTCCCTGGGACGGCAGCACCGCGCCGCTGGGGTAGCTTCCCGAGAGAATCTGCTCACGGAGTGCGGCCACCGTTTGCTCAACGAGTTTCGCCGAGTTGAGGCGGGACAAAGCGGAAGGGGAGTCAGTCACTGGGCCACACAACGAAAAAAGTTGACGAACGAATCACTTGTCGGATATCTTCCAAGTTAATTGGCTTCCCTGCAAGGTGGTCAATTCCCACCACGGCGCATCACAGCACCCCTGCGGTCTCCGCCATGATCGACTGCAATCGACGCCCCCTCCCGCGTCTTCATTATTCCTATTTTCTTGGTGGTGGCCAGTTCCAGTCCTGGCCGAGATCGTGGCCGGGATCGGCCCAGTTCGTCCCCCACTCACACGATCGAATCACCCTCCAGCGCGGATCAAAAGGAGCAGGTCGCGTTGGAGAAGAGGCGCGGGAGGGGAGTGATTGGCGCCCAGCGTGATGGTGAAGTCCACTGACGTTGTCGCGACCGTCCGTCGACGTTGAGGAGTCTGGCGAACCAGCTGTGTTCGTAGAGTGGGATACAGCCGTCTAATCGGATTTCGAAACGAATCGGCCGCCGCTGACCACGTTAGAATGGAGCGGTGTCATCTGTTTCCCTCCTTCCTCACCCCTTGTGTCCCACCATGCATCGTTTTCAACTCGTGTTGCTAGCCGCCCTCTGTGGCGTACACGCGGCGTCATTACCAGCACCGTGCCATGCGGATGATGAGGACGGCGGCGCGGCGAAGCCAACCGCGGCGAAGCATCGCGGCCCGGAATGCCTCAAACTGGATCGCTTCTTCGTTGACGAAGTGTGGTCGAAGGTCGGCGAGCGGACTTGTCTCGAGTGCCATCGGGCGAAGGGTGATGCGGCGGACAGCGATTTCGTGCTGTCCAACGTGACGCTCGACCGCAGCCGATTGACGGGCAATCGCGACGCATTCTTTCGGACAGCCGCCCTGCGCGATGGCGACAAGTCGGTGTTGCTGTCCAAGGTGACCGGCGGGATGGACCACGGCGGCGGCGAGGTGGTCGAGCGCGGCTCGACCAGCTACCGCATTCTGGAGAGCTATGTTCATCGCGCGAGTCGCGCGACGGGCGACGGCAGGATTCCGAGCAACAGTTTGAGCGACGGCGACCCGCGGCCGTTCTTTTCAGGCGTGAGAATGATGTCGCCGGAGCGTTTGCTCCGCCGCGCTGCGCTGTCGCTCGTCGGACGATTGCCTTCGGCGGACGAGACTGCCGCCGTGCGCGAAGGGGGACGGGCGGCGCTTGACGGATTGCTCGACGGGATGATGACCGAGGACGCCTTTTACGAGCGGATCAAAGAGGGTTTCAACGATATCTTCCTCACGTTGGGGTATGACGGCAACGGCGAAGAGGTGTTGTCGTACGATCACTTTCAGCCGACGCGTCTCTGGTATCAGAAACACGACTTGAGCGAGGTGGCGGACGCCAAGCAGAGGCAGCGGGCGCGGTGGGATTTGGCGCGTGTCTATCGCGATGCGATTCGCCGCGAGCCGCTGGAGTTAATCGAGCACATCGTTCGCCACGACCGGCCGTTCACCGAATTGGTGACCGCCGACTACATCATGGTCTCGCCCTATTCGGCTCGCGGCTACGGAGTGTTTGAGGAGATGCGGGAGAAGTTCACTGACCCGAATGATCCCTTTGAGTACCATCCGACGAAGCTGCCTCCACTCAAGTCTCGCAACGGCAAGGAGCAAGAGTCGGCGTCGGGGTTTTACCCGCATTCGGGTCTGTTGAGCATGTTCCATTACCTTCGCCGCTACCCGACAACGGCAACGAACCGCAATCGGCTCCGCGCGAGGATGTACTACCAGCACTTTCTGGGCATTGACGTGTTGGAGCTGGCTCCGCGCGTGCGGGACGCGGCCGCCGTCTCCACCGAGTACGACAATCCAACAATGCAGGCAGCCGATTGTGTCGTTTGCCACAAGACCATCGACCCGGTCGCCGGATTGTTTCAGGACTTCAACGAGGGCGGACATCTGGGGCCCCGCAAGGACGGCTGGCACACGGACATGTTTGGAGCCGGGCTGGAGGGTGAGGAAATGCCGGCGGCGGAGCGCTGGCGATCGCTCCAATGGCTCGGCGAACGCACTGCCCGCGATCCTCGCTTTGCGGTGGCGATGGTCGAGCACGTCTATTACATCCTGGTCGGTCGACGCGTGCTGTCGCCACCCGCTGACATTGACGATCCGCTCTTTCGCGGCAAGCGGCGGGCGTATCTGGAGCAGCGGGCCTTGATTGAGACGGCGGCGATTCAGTTCACGAAAAACCAGTTCAATCTGAAGTCCGTCTTCAAGCGATTGATCGATTCCGATTTCTATCGCGCCGACAGTTTGGCCGTCGCTATCGAGGATCCCCAACGTCTCGCTGAACTCGACGACATCGGGCTCGTCCGCATGTTGACCCCCGAGCAACTCGAGCGGAAAATCACAGCGATCTTTGGCCAAAAGTGGGGCCGGCTCGTCAATCGCGAGAGCCGCTTCAAGATTCTCTACGGCGGAATCGACTCCAAGTCGGTGACTGAGCGAGTGACGGACCCGAGCGGCGCGATGGGAGCCATCCAGCGAATCATGGCCAACGATGTCGCCTGCAAAAACGTCGCGCTCGACTTCACCCGTCCCGCGAACGAGCGGCGACTCTTTCCACAGATCGAACCGGATGTTGTGCCGGGAGGGAACGCGGCCGCCGAAAAGCAGATTCGTCGCGCGATTGTACATCTGCACGCGGTCATTCTGGGTAGAGATCACGAGCCTGACGATGCAGAGGTGAGTCGAACGTATCGGCTGTTCGCTGGGATTGTCGCGGACGCCAAAGCCGCTAAGGGAATCGACAAACGCGGCAGCTACTTCTGCGAACGGGTCAACGAACGCTACGTGAATGATCCGCACTATACGGTGAGGGCTTGGCGGGGCGTGGTCACCTATTTGCTGCGACAACACGACTTTCTTTACGAGTGAGTAAGCCGATGATGAGCGGGCGTCGAGATTTTCTGAAACGATGCGGGTTGGCCGGGTTGGGACTGGCCGCGCCTGTCACCGCCGCGCCTTTCAATGTCGCGGCGGCCGAGCAGGTCGCCGAACCCGAGCCCTACGGCGGTCCGTACTACGTTGTCTTCAACGCGTCCGGCGGTTGGGACACCACCTACATGATGGACCCGAAAGGAGTGGAGGGCGTCAACCGGCTGTACGAAGAGGGCGACATCCTCACACACGGCAATCATCGATTCGCGCCGATCGCCGACCACATCGCCGCGGGGATGAGCAACGAATCGTTCTTTGAGAAATACGGCGAAGAATTGCTCGTCCTCAACGGACTCGACTACTCGGTGAACAACCACTCACCCGGTTCCCGTTACATGGCGACGGGAAAACTCGACAGCCTCGCCTATCCGACCTTCGCGGCATTGGTGGCTGGTTGTCGCGGCCAGCGGACGCCGTTGGCGTTCTTGACGTTCGGCCAGTACTCGGCGACCGGCAACCTGGTTCCCATGGCCCGCGTGCCATACTTGAATTCGCTCAATCAACTGGCGAACGCCGACGCCGTGCAGGGCGTCGCCAGACATCCCTACCAGGACGCCTTCGTCACCGACCGGATCGAGCGCGCGCTGCGCGAGCAAGCGGACGACCGTCGCGGCCAATCGCGGTTGCCCCGCCGAGAGCGGGCGCAGAGCATGCTCTACGCGGCGCAACTGAATTCCAAAGCGCTGCAACGAGTAACACCGTTCGTCCCAAAAGACTCGCCAAAAGAACGCTTGTCGCGGCAGGCCGATATCGCGCTGGCGTCATTCAAGGCGGGCGTTTGCGTTTCTGCGAATCTGTCGATTGGTCAATTCGATAGCCACAATAAGAACGACCAAGATCAGATGAAGTTGATCCCCGAGTTGTTGGCCGGCATCGACTATCTGATGGCCAGAGCCGAAGAGCTGCGGATTCGCGAGCAGCTGGTCGTTGTCATGCAGAGTGAAATGGGGCGGACTCCCACCTACAACAAGGGGGATGGGAAGGACCATTGGTCGATCGGCTCGATCATGTTCATGGGGCGCGGGATCCGTGGGAACCGAGTGATTGGCGAGACGGACGAAAAACAGATGCTCGCTACCGTGAACGTCAATTCACTCGCCGTCGACGCCGCCGAGGGCATTCGCATTCGCCCCGAACACATTCACGATGCGCTGCGCCGGTTGGCCGGAATCGAGGATCATCCGTTCAGCAAGAAGTTCCCGCTGGATGTTCCCGCCGAAGAGTCTTTGCGGCAGTTGTGGAAAACAGCGGAGCAAATCGAAAGCCGGTAGGTCCTCCCTGCCGGGGAGGACTTCGCGACGAAGTCGCGACAATGCGCGTTCCACTCAACACAGCGGAGCAAATCGAAGGACCTACTTACGATGGACACTCGCAACAATAACTGCTAAAGACTTCCACAAGCCGTCACGTCGCTGTCGTGTTGCCGAGGAGAGGCGCCGCTGTGGATGTTGTTCATCGCACTGCTGAAGAAATCATCGAAGGTCTTGCCGACCTGGCGTCGTGCCCGCGCGACACGGGCGTACTAGAGCAGATTGTGCAACGACTTCCCAATGACGGGCGAGCCACTCCCGATGACGGACAGCTGACGGTCGCAGGCGGATTGGTCGGAGATCGTTGGTCGCCTCAAGATCCAGCGAACACCGATTCGCAGATTTCCGTCATCAACGCCCTCCTCTGTCGCTTGATCGCGGTCGACGATGAACGAATGCCGCTCGCGGGCGACAACCTGATCGTCGACTTGGATATCTCGGAAGCCAATCTGCCCACCGGATCACGCCTGCAAATCGGTGAGGCCGTCTTGGAGGTGACGGAAGAAATCCACAGCGGCTGTCACAAGTTCAGTGAGCGGTTTGGCGCGGACGCTCTCCGGATCGTCAACAGTCCCTACCGTCGGCATTTGCGATTGCGGGGGCTATTTCTGCGCGTTGTTTCTGCGCGTTGTTGTAGAGGGAGGCATTCAGCGGGGCGATCCGATCACAAAGCAGTGACAAAGCGACACTGCACAGCTGCAAACAGAATTGCACCGGACGAGAACCTCGCTAGCCGCTACGGCGCTACGGGGCGTCGACGTCGCCCGCGTCGACGTCCGCCGGATCGGGGATCTCGTTGGGCGGTTCGGGTTTCGGGTCCGCAGGGGGTTTGATTCGTCGTTGCGAGGCGTTGAACATCTCTTGCATCATGCGTTGGTCCTCGCGGTGGAGTCTGTTCTGTTCTTTCAGCTCGGCGAGAATCTGAACGAGCACGGCTGAGTCGTGCTGTGGCGAGGTGACGATTGCCGGGGCGGCCTCGGGTTCCCCTTCGATAGCCTCGGGGGGCAGAGGGGGCGTCCGTCGAGAAGGGCTGGGCGGAGTCAGCTCGTCCGGCGCCGTCTCCGCGAGCGCCGGCGCTTCGAGGGGTTGGTCTTCAATTGGATAGGAGTAGGCGGATTCGGCTGTCGCCGGCATGTCTTGAACCACCAGACTGGACCTGCTCCAGAAGACAGCTGCGATGAGCAAGATCGCAAATAACAGAGGGATGACCATCAACACGGCGATCATGACAAAGAGCTTCGTGCCCGAGGATTGGGAACGATGGTGATTCTCGTGGTACATGACATGCTCCTTTTGTGCGGGCGACGACGCTGTCGCCGCTCGGCGTGTGGCGTTGTGTGACGGCGCAGAACCGCCCGCGACGGGTGACGCGGTGCTGAGTCTCGCCAGCAGTTCGTCGCATTCCAGGCAACTCTCGACATGCCGGGACAATTCGTCGCTCTCCGCGACGGTCATATCGTCCCGCAAGAACCTGACCAATTGGTCTCTCGATAGATGAGTCATGATGTGTCTCGCAATCTCTCTTTGACTCGGTATCCCATTTTGTGAATGTTGGCTGAGTACTCGAGGCCGAGCAGCCGGGCGCAGAGTTTGGCGGGCATGCTTAACATGTGCCGCAACAGGAAGACCTCCCAATTGCGCCGCGGCGTTGTCGATCTCACCTCCTCGGCATTCAGAAATCGCCGTTCTGCTACTTGGTCCAAACGCGTTATCAATTGGAACATCGTCCGCTCGACGACGGCCGACTCACGTTGCTCGTCGAGAAACGCGAGTTGAGCAAACAGCTCTTTGCCGACGATTTCGTCCCCACCTGGAAAGTCGGGATGGGCGACCGCCGACTGCAGCGCCCGCTCGCGGTCGTCCACCGTTGGCTCCAAATCACTCAGTTGAACGTCGTCCTCAACGACGTCTTGCTGCCGCTCCAGCCATGTCGTCGTTCCCGGAGCCCGCTCGGCTCGCGGCGTCTTGCGGACGTGCGAACGAAACTCATTTCGCGCGATCGCGAACAACCACGGCGCGAACGAGTCGCAAGTCCGATTGAACTTGTGGAAGTTGTTCACCGCCTTGATGAAGGTGTTTTGCGCGAGGTCCTCCGCCTCGTGATGGTCCGCTCCCAGCCCCTCGATGAATCTCACCAAGCGATACTGGTACCAGCGAAACAGAGGAGCCCAGAGGGCCGGATCGCCCGTTTCGAGGATGTTTCGCCGAGTGTGTTCCGATAGCGGTTTGGCGGACATGGGGTGGGAGTGACTAGTGACTAGAGCGCATTTCAAAACCGATGTCTTGCCGTACGATGGCCTTGGAAGGCCATCGTACAAGGTTTTGAAACAGCCTCTAAGAACTAAGGACTCGGGCAGGGGAACGGCGAGTTTGTGCGAGTTTGTGGTTGTCGTTTGTTATTACTCTAGACGTTTCGTTGGTCGTGGAATTGGACACAAGATGTGGGCCGTGGGCGCATCCTGAATGTTGGGAAAGGGTTAGGAGTTTGGGTTTGAACTAGTATTCGCTGGCGGCGCTTCCGCCGGCGGCGGCGAGCGGGGGGAGTCCGAGCCGTTCGCGGCAGTCGTCCAGCATGGGCTTGGTCCGACTCGCGCCGACTCGTGTCACTCCGAGGGCGCGGGCGGCGAGCACCGTGTCGAGGTCTCGGACACCGCCGGACGCCTTCACTTGAACCTGGGGAGCCGCATGTCGCCGCATGAGCTCGAGGTCCTCAAGGGTCGCGCCGCCGGTACCGAATCCGGTCGACGTCTTCACCCAATCGGCGCCGAGCTCCGAGCACAATTCGCACAACTTGATCTTTTGGGATTCGTCGAGGTAACAGTTTTCGAAGATCACTTTGACTCGCTGTCCACTGGCGTGAGCAACCTCGACGACGGCTCGGATGTCGCTGCGGACCGCCTCCCACTCGCCACTGAGGACCTGCGAGATGTTGACGACCATATCGAGTTCCTGTCCGCCGTCGGCGATCGCCGTTTCGGCCTCAGTCACTTTCGTCGCTGTCGCGTGGCCCCCATGCGGGAAGCCGATCACGGTCGAGGCTTGCACGGAACTGTCCCGCAGCAACTCGGCCGTGCGTCCCAAGTAGTAGGGCATGATGCAGATGCTGGCGACGTCGTAGGCGAGTCCCAATTGGATCCCGGCTTCGAATTCACTCGTGGTCATGGCGGGGCTGAGCAGCGAGTGGTCAATCATCTTGGCGATATCGCCGTACGTGTAGTCCATGGGCGTTGTCAGGTGAAAGTTGTCAGGTGAAGTTGTCAGGTGGTGAAGGGATACAAACAGTTACAGTCGGGTACTCAAACGCCAATCAATCTGGAGAGGTCGTTGATACAATACATGGACAACCAACGAGACGGTCGGCTTGTCGACCGAATGACGGCAATCGTGTCCAATTGGCGTCAATCGGCGGCGGCCGACCCGTTTCATTCTAATCTCCACTTGGATCACTGGTTGAATCCGCGAATAATCTTTGGATGGGTCTCAATTCTCCGCGTTCAGTGGCAGGACGTTGGCGACTCGCGGAAGGAGAAGTTGCCTTATGAATGACGCTTCCGCGCATCGGGTGATGTTAGTCGAGGACGACGCTCCGCTGGCGGCGATGATATCGGATTACTTGGAGCCGCATGGTTACAACGTCCAGATCGAGAGCCGCGGCGACATCGCCGTCGATCGCATCGCGCGGGAGAATCCAGACCTCGTGATTCTAGACGTCAACCTGCCCGGATTGGATGGGTTTGGCGTGTGCCGCGCAGTTCGCGCTCGGTACACCGGGGCCATCATCATGCTCACCGCTCGTGGCGACGAGGTGGATGAGGTGATCGGGTTGGAGGTGGGAGCCGACGACTACTTGGCCAAGCCCGTGCGGCCGCGCGCATTGTTGGCTCGGCTCCGCACTCATTTGCGGCGTTCATCGGCGAGCGACTCGTCGTCTCCTCCGCCGTCAATTACCGTGGGCACCCTGGTCGTTGACGGAGCCAAGCGAACCGCTCAAATCGAAGACGAATCACTCGACTTGACCTCCGCCGAGTACGATCTGTTGGAGTTGCTCGCCCAAAACGCCGGTCGAGCTTTGAGTCGCAACGACATCTACATGCAGATTCACGGCACGAGGTATGATGGGCTTGACCGTTCGATCGATTTGCGTGTCTCGCGGCTGCGGAAGAAACTGGGTGACGATCCCACCAGGCCAAAGCGAATCAAATCGGTAAGAGGCGTCGGCTATATGCTGTCGTTTGAAACATGACTTGGTTATTCCTCCGCATCTACTTGTGCGTGTTGGGCGTGCTCGGCGCGGCTTGGTACATCCACGGAAAGGTGTCGGCCGATCAGCACCGCGCGCGATACTCCAATGTGATGGAGGAAGCTCACAGCGGCGGCGTGCGTTTGGTCGCCAGTGAATTGAATGCCGTCGCCAGCGACGAACGTTCCGATGTTCTAAAGCGGCTGCAGCGGAAATTCAAATATCCGATCCGCATTGTTCGCCGCGAGCGTTTGCCGAGCGACGCGCGAGAACAATTTGATCGCGGCGACGACGTCGTTTTCTATTGGGTTCCCCGTTACGGCGGGCTCGTCGCAACGCCGCTCGACGATGGAGAACACGTTCTCAACCTGGGGCCGTTTCCAGACTACGCGCACATCGAGCGCGGGTTAGGAGGCGGGCTGCGCATCGCAGCCGACAAATTGCGCGACGCGAGCGATCAGGGGCGGGAGCGCGAGGTTCTCGACGAACTTCGCTATGAGTTTGACTATGAAATCGCCATCATCGAACCGAGTGTTCTTCCTGTCCGGGCGCGCAAACGAATCCTTGACGGAGAGAATGTCGTCTTCTACGAGAACGACGACGAGAGCGCTGCATTCATCGCCGTGCCGCTGAACGACAGCGAATCGCTAGTCCGTTTCGGACCGTTTCCGAATTTCGATATCGCCGAACAGCGGGCGCTGGCGACAACGCTCGGTTTCGTGCTGATCTTGGCGGCCATCGCCATCGCCTTGCTGCTCCGACCGGTCGCCCGCGACTTGCGGCGAGTCGAAGGAGCCGCTCGTTTGATTGCCAACGGCGACCTCACAGCGCGCGTCGGCGAGCGGAGAGCGCGGACCGTGCAGCCATTGGCCAACGCTTTCGACCAGATGGCCAGCCGCACCGAAACACTTGTCCGCACGCAGCGGGAATTGCTGCAGGCTGTCTCGCACGAGTTGCGAACGCCCTTGTCGCGGATGCGATTCGCCGTTGAGTTGATCGGCAGCGCGAAAGACGACGCTGAACGCAAGCGGCGCTTGACGTCGCTCGAGAATTCGACCGAAGAATTGGACCAGCTGGTCGGCGAGTTACTGAGCTATGTGCGAATGGAGACCGAGTCGCAGATCGTCCGCGAACCGATTGACTTCTCCGAGGCGCTCGGCCAGCTGCTGCCAAATCAGTCGACGCTCAATCCAACGATTGACTTTGACTTTAACGGCCACCAACTAACAATCCGCTCGGCCTCGGAACTCAGCGATGGGGACCTTGGCGAGTCGAACGGCCGCGCTCCGTCGA
>JASMLW010000131.1 GCA_030748485.1 Pirellulaceae bacterium | reverse complement strand
GCGGCCCCGCGCCACCGCGTCCCACCTCACGAGGCCCCGCGCCCTCGCGTCCCACCCTCACGCGGCCCCGCGCCACCGCGTCCCACCTCACGAGGCCCCGCGCCGCCGCGTTCCCCACTCGCGTCGCCGCGCCACCGCGTTCCACCCTCGCATTACCCCGCGCCGCCTCGTCCCACCTCACGAGGCCCCGCGCCGCCTCGTCTTCGCTTCCGTCGGGGGCTCCAACCCGATTCGACCGCCACCCCGGGAGCTTCCGGAACTATCTCCAAAGGAAACTCAATCGCCGGGTCTGGAATCTCGCTCGGCTCGGGATCGTCGATTGCTGGCTTGCCGTTCCATTCGACGGGCCTGGAGACCGGCCTGGAGACCCGTCCTACGACCTACGATTACCTGTTCAATTAGTCATTAGTCACTTGGACCTTCATTAGTCATTAGTCACTAGACGTTAGTCATTCCCTTCTCCTGGCGTTCTCCGAGCATCTCGCGAACCCAGCTGATCCACTCGTCGCTGGCGGGGCCGTACGGTCGGAACTTCTCCGCCACCCCCTCGTCCTCGCTGTACAGCATGGCGCGGTTAACGCCGAGTTTCCCGGCGGCCGGCGAGTCCATGAGATTGCTCGAATCCGACGCGCTCATCTGGAAGAGCACTCGCATTTCGATGTCGTTCATCGATTGGCGATCCAACCAGCGCGCTGCGTTGTTGTAGCTGTCGCACCAGATCAGGCAATGGATTCCCAGCGGCGGACCTTCGCGGAGAATCTGGATCAGCAGCTTGGCGGCGTCCGGCTTGTCCTCCTCGTCGAACGAGAAACTGAAGTCCTCGCTGCGTTTCAAAGTGCGGAACCGCGAGAGGTCGTAGATGAAGCAGAAGATGGGTGGGGCGTTGTCCTCGCCCTCGGTCATCCGGCGAGTTAGCTCCGTGGAGATCTCGACCAGCGCATCGTCCGAGTTGCGCGAGCGGTGAATGCCGAGACTCATCGGCAGCTGTTCGTTCAGTCGATTCCACGCGCCGGCTTCGGGCGAGTCGGCGCGTGCTCCGTCGAGCACGTAATAGCGACGTTGATTGCCGCCGGCGGCCGCATCGCTTTCCGGAGGCAAATGACTCTCCAAACTAACCGCAGCGGACGTCAGGACGCCGAGCGCCATTTCACCTTGCTGACCGACGAGCAACAGGTTGGCTCCATTCTGTCGTCGAAAGACGACCGCGGTGGCGTCCTTGATCGCGACGGCTGAACCCAGCCAGGCTGTCGGCGCGAGATTCACTTCGTCCACGGCGGTGGACAATTGTTGGCGGAGCTGCGTGTTGTGAGACGGATCGGCGGGCACGTTGCCTTCGAAGACAATGGCGGGTCGCGTGGCGATTTCGCGTCGCTCGTTAAGTTCGTTGATACGACTCAAATACAACTCGCGCTCTTCATCCGGCAACCAGACCGTCTGGAACGGGTTGTTCCCTTCGAACAGACCGTTGGCGTCGTTGTAGATCGCCTCACCCGGCCGATTGAGCAGACGGGCGGCCGTGTTGTCTTCGCTGAGAATCAGGTGCGCGTCGCCCTCACTGCATTGCAGGGCGATGCGAACAGCCATTTGTCCGATCGTGCTGCGGGCCAACGAGTAGGCGCCGGCGAGCGTTTGCGAACCGAGCAGGACGTGGATGCCGAAAGCGCGGCCTTGTCTGACGAGCCGATCGAGCAGCAGGCTGGCGTCCTGAGCGATCTTGTCGTCTTTGACGAAGAACTCTTGAAACTCGTCAATGATCAAGAGGATGCGCGGCAACACGGCCTCGGGATTGGCGTCGCGATATCCCTTCACTCCTTGGACCCCGTGCGCGCGGAACAGATCGCCTCGTTCCTTGAGTTCTTGATCCAAGCGCTCGAGCACGCTCATGCCGAATTCCCGCTCACTCTCGATGGCGATCACCCGGGCGTGAGGAAGGTTGTGACTGGCGTACGGCTTGAATTCGACGCCCTTCTTGAAGTCGATCAGATAGAGCTGGATTTCGTCCGGGCTGTAGTAGAGCGCCGCATTGGTGATCAACGCGTGCAGTAACGTACTCTTTCCCGAACCCGTTTTGCCGGAGATCAGGACGTGCTGCGACGTGCCGTGTCCGAGGTGCAGAGCTTGAAGTTTGGTGGCTCCCGAGCGTCCCAGCGGGACGTAGATTTCTTCGCGGCTGTCGTGCGTCCAAAGATCGTCGGTCGGCGGCGCCACGTTGGCGAACGGCACTTCGACACGGCTCGACTTCTTGGCCAACTCGCCCGCCGAGCGAATGGCGTCCGACACGATCTGTTCATTGGGCGGTGTTTCGAGCGTCAAGTCGAGCGGGCGGAGCGCGTCGTGCGTCCATTCGAAGGCTCCCCGGTCATCGTTCCAATCGAGCGCGGCGGCCGTCGATTCGAGGTCTTGCAGGTCGAAGTTGCGGGGCAACTTCATCTTGGTGTCGACGCTAATCAACGTGTAGACGCCGCACCGCGCGCCGCTGGAGGCGATGCTGACGAGTCGCCGAGCGGCTTCCTCCGAGAAGTTCGTCGGGAAGTTGGCCACGACCAAAATTTGGAAAGGCTCGGCGACTTCTCCCGCCTCGCGGTTGTATTGTTGAATCGACTCAAATTCATTCCGCAAGTACTTCTGGATCACATTTTCCATGTGCTCGGTCAGATCCAGCAGTCGCTGATTGATGTGGCTCGTTTCCGTCCAGATCCGATTCGTCACGAATCGATCGTCGTAGTCCGCCAGGTGCATGAAGGCGGAGAAGTTCTGCCCCAGCCCCGTCGGATCGATGATCGTGAAGCGAACCTTGCCGGGAGGGAACGACGTCAGCATCCGCAGCATGATGTCCTGGATCGATACGACCGCTTCGTCGCGCCCTTCGTCGTGAGTTCGAAAGAGCAGTGACGGGCACTCCGGGAAGCCGAGCACGGCGGGGATGTGATAGTCGGTTTTTTGGACGCGAAAATCGTCGTGCTCGGGCACGCCGTCCTCGATGTCGCCCATTCGCAGCCAATACGAACCGAAGCGGAGCGCGGCGAGTTCGGTTTCGCTGGGCGTCCACTTCGTCCAGTCCGCCTCCTCCCACGTGGGGAAGAACTCACCGCAATAATTGTTCATCTCGGCGACCGCCAACTGGAACGTCTCGACGCCCTCGGTCCATTGTTGGACGAGCCGGCCCCAGCCTTCGTCAAACGATTTTCTGGCGGCCTCGATCAGTTCATCGTGGCGCGACTGCAATTCCTCCGAGCGCTCCTTGAATTCGCGCTCGCGCTCGGATATCTGCGGTCGATAGATTTTGTTGAGTCGTTCGATCTCGGCGTCGAACTTGCCTTGGATCTCGTCGCGCTGCTGAGTTGCCTCCGCATGTTGATGATCCAGTTTGGCTCCAAATTCGCCGTCCAACTCTTCTTTCTTATTGGACCAATTAACGTCCGCTTCAATCAGCGAACCGTCGCGCGCGTTGTTCACCGCATCGCGCTTCGCATGCGCTTCACCCTTACCTTCGCTGAGAGCGAGGGTGAGATGACGTTCGGTATCGACCAGACGCTGGTGGAGGAGCGGAGCCTGTGTGCCGGCGAACCGTTTGACGAGCGGTCGGGCAATTATCACCAGACCGAAGGTGAAGACGGCCGCCGTTCCACCCGCGGCGATGGGCCAGATCAAATTGGTCCAGCCCAGGTAGTGCCCGGCGGGGAAGATCAGCGCCAGCGCCGTGAAAATGAAAGTCATCACCGGCCAGCCGTCCTCCAGAAAACGAGCCGCTGGTTGAAAGGCCAGCCGTTTCAGCTCGCGGCGGCAGTGCCGGAGTTCCTCGAAGAAGGCGTTCAGCTGGTTCTCCGCTTGCTCAACTTCACCCGACGGAGTCACTTCGGGCAGATCGACATTGCGTTTCTTGGCGATCGCTTGAAAGTGCTCCTGCACTGAAACCAACTGCGAACGGTTCTCGTCCATCTTGACGACGTAGGCGCTCCACTGAGCTTCGACTTGCGCGGCGTCCTGCTTGTGTCGAGCGACGACGGCGTCGCGCTCCAATTGCCAGCTCCGCTTAGCGGCCCCGTGAGCTTGCCCTTGCTTCAGCCTGAGATCGTCGACGGCTTCTTGTTCTTGGTAGTTCAGCTTGGAAAAATGAGCATCGCGCCAACGCCGCGCTTCGGACAATTTGGTCAGGTATTCGGATTCGAGCGCAGCTCGCGCTGTCCGGAATTCGGCTTCCAGTTCGGACGATTGGTCGCCGAAGATCGTTTCCGCGTTTTCGGTTTGTGTCTGGTGCGCCCCGTGCAAGGCGGCTTCCGTTGCGGCGCGATCGGCGATCAACTGCCGCAAGTTCGAGATCAGCTCTTGCTGTCGCTGGATTGAATAATTCGCCACGATGTCCCCTCGTTGCCTCGAGTCAACCGTTCTCTGTAATGTCCCGAGTCGTTCGGATCACTCGTCTGTCCGTCAGCGGTCGGCCACCTCCGGATCCTCCAACTCCTTAACCGCCTTGTCGATCACGCCCGACATTCGTTGAATCGCCGAGAGTAACAAGGTCAACTGGGGAGCCAGTGGGTCGAGATGCTCTTCTTTGAACTTTCGCCCGTTGTCGTCTCGCCAAACAGTACGAGTCTCGAGCCAGCGTTCTTTCAACCGAGTCGTGCACTTTTGAATGCGACCCGAACTGGAATACAAATCGCAAATCCTCATGAGCCGCCCTTGCCTCGCTCGGAGGGTGTCTTGAGTTCCATTTTGGCTTGCTGCAATGTATCGCCCGTCGGCGGAGCCTGCGCGGCTGTGTAGCGATCCAAAGCCTTCGACATTCGCTCCAGCAAGGCGATCGCTCGCGGCAAGTCAAATTCGAGAAAACTGCTGGTTTTCGTGATCGATGCGACAAACTCATCCAGCTCTTGCTTGAACTTGATTCGCCAACTCTTCGCCACACGGACTTTCTCTTCACACAACCTCATCCGACGTTTCGCTCTCTCCAATTTCCGCTTCTCGTCAATACAGGAGCGTTTCTCCTCCGGACGCAGCTCCAACTCACACCTCTCGAGCGCGTTCCGCGCTTCGACCACGGCGTTGCCGGCGTTTCTCACCTGTTCCGGCCAATAAAGCGCGCGGTCGTTCTCAATCCAATCCTGGGCGCGGCGCACCTCGAGCTGGAGCATGGTCAGGGCGTCGCGAATGTCTTCGTCGTACTCAATCATCGCCGCCCGAAACTTTCGGATGACTTCGATAGAGTTGACGTTAGCCGAGCCGCTCATGTTTGCTTACGACTGCAGATAGTCTTCGACGTGTTCCGCTTTGCGCAACAAGTACGGGATGTGCTCGTCCGCCGTCTCCGCAAACCTCGCCAGGACGCGCATGTGCTGCTCGAATTGCTCGACGAATTTGCGATGCTCTTGGTCGCGCCAAGTGGCTCCGAGCGCGTTCAGCTGGTTGCCCAGCGCTTGAGCGCGCTCGCGCAATTCGGTGTTGAACTTCTTCAAGCTGCGTGCGAACTGTCGGAGTTCTTCGGGATCGACAACGGCTTGCGGCATCGCCAGCGCCTCTGCTGCGAAGGGTTCACGGTGCGCCTGAACTGACAGGCGCGGCAAAATGGACCAGCAATAGATGGGATAGATGAGAAATGATTGGGAAGTTCGACCCCACGGACACTATAAGCTCGTCGCTCAGCCCCTGTAAAGTTTGCCGCCAGACCGAACGGGGCCGCTCGACACGGCGCGCACTCCGTGCGCGCCGTGTCGAGCGATGCTGAACGATACGCCCTGCGCAGTTAAATGTGCTGAATCGAGCGATCGCTGATTTCCAGCGACCTGGTTGACAATGCCGCCGCACCCAGCCGATCACCCGGCGGGGCCGCCGTGGCGTCCTGTGGAGGATTCGAGCGCCGTCCGCGCGGCAAACCTTGTCGATCACGTCAACTGGATAGGGCGGCGGGTGCGGTCCGCGCGGCAGGCGTGGAGACCGTCAGCGGACGGATGAATTTCTCGGAAATGGGCGTGAACCCGCGTTGCTTCTGCTATAATCCAAGTTTAACGTGCTCCCCCCACCGGGCGGTATGCTAGCCGGTTTTCTGGTAGGTAATTTTCTTATCCCATGTCGCACCTTGAGCTCGCCGAAGACTTTGTCGCGGGGTTAGTCGACAGTGGCGTTGTCGACAGCGACGAGCTGGCCTATCTGATTTGGGAGCACGACCTGCGCGAGATGGACTCGGCGATCAACGCCGCCAAGGTGTTGTTGAAAAAGCGAGTGATCACGCGCTATCAGGCCAGGCAGATTCTACGCGGCCGCGGTTCAAGCCTTGTCGTCGACCGCTATCGCCTGTTGTGTCCGGTCGGATCGGGCGGCATGGGCGAGGTCTTCGCGGCGGCCGAGACGGACTCGAGTTGGCAGGTCGCGATCAAGTTGTTGAACGAGGATCGCCGCAAAGACCAAGGAATGCGGAGCCGCTTTCAGATGGAGGCGGAAGCGGGGATGCGGCTGAAGCACCCGAACATTCTTCGCACGATTGAAATCAATCCGCTGAAGGACGAGCACGGCAACGGTTTCTACGTCGTGATGGAGCTCGTCAAAGGTGTGAGTGTCCGGGAACTTCTCGCTCTCCATCGACCGATAAGCGTCGGCCAAGTCTGCGACATCATCATTCAGGCGGCCAGCGGACTGCACGCGGCTCACGGAGCTGGGTTAGTACACCGCGACGTCAAACCCGAGAACCTCTTGGTTCGGACGGATGGTTCGGTCAAGGTCTGCGACTTCGGGCTGGCGTTGTTGGACGAGAATGACGAAGAGTTCTCGATGGCGATGATCATGGGGCAGAATCGGTTGGGTACGGCGGACTACGTCGCGCCCGAGCAGATCATCGACAGTTACAACGTCGACCGTCACGCCGACATCTACAGCTTGGGTTGCACAATGTACTTCGCTTTCACGGGGCAAGTGCCGTTCCCGGATGAATCGATCAGCAAGAAGCTGCGGTCGCATTGCAAGATCAAGCCGACACCGATCAGGGAACTTCGCGACGACATTCCAGAGCGAGTGATCGCCGTGCTGAACAAGATGATGTCAAAGCATCCGAAGGGACGCATTTCGGATTGCGAGAGAGTTGTCGAATTGCTGGAGCCTTTCGCGGAGCGATCGGAAGTGAAGTTCAACTTCGACAAGATCGTCGAAGCGCGCGAGAAGCTGGCCAAACGGCTGGCGTTGAAGCGGGCGTCCGCGGGTCGTTCTTCACTTGGCAACTCTCAGTTGAGCGGACCACAAGCGGAAGTCGATACGCTGATCCGAGATGATCGAGCCAGGGAAGATACTCGGGTGGACCATCGCGGCCGTCGGCGAGACGATCCCCCGATGTAGCTCTCGGCCGCACTGACACGGGAGAAGCACATGATCAGGATCCAGGGACGGCCCTATCGCCACTGCGACGGCGTCACGCGACGCCAATTCATGCAGATCGGCGCGGCGGGAATCGGCGGCCTCACGTTGGCTCAACTTCTGGGGATGGAAGCCGAGGCGGGAATCACCTCGTCGCACAAGGCGGTCATCAACGTTCATCTCGACGGCGGTCCGCCGCATATGGACATGATCGACCCCAAGCCGCACGCTCCGGCCGAAATACGCGGTGAGTTTGAGGCGATTCAAACGGCGTTGCCCGGCGTGCAGTTCACGGAACTGATGCCGCGCGTCGCGGCGGGAGCCAACGACTGGTCCTTTATACGGTCGCTCGTCAAATCAGCGGGAGCTCACGACGCCTTCCAGTGCCAGTCGGGTTTTCCGTCGAAGAGTCTAGCGAGGATCGGCGGTCGTCCAGCGATGGGGTGCGCCGTGACCAAGTTGCTCGGCTCGCCCGCGGATCCAGCGCCGGCGTTTGTCGACCTCATGCAAGGTCGTCCTTTGGTCCGCAACAGCGCCCGCCCCGGTTACCTCGGACCGGCGTTCAAGCCGTTCCGTCCCGATATCTCCCGCATGTTCGCCCGCGAACTCGAAGACGGGATGAAGAAGGAGCTAGCCGCGCTGGGGTCGAACCACACGACGCAACTTGCGCTCGGCGGCGAGTTGAACGCCGCTCGCTTGAGTGATCGGACGTCTTTGCTGGCGCGGCTCGATCGCATCAAGCGTCATGTTGACGCGTCGGGCATGATGGACGCCTTAGATCGATTCAACCAGCAGGCTGTGGAAATCCTGACTTCGGGTAAGCTGGCTGACGCTCTCGACCTCGAGCGGATCGATCGAGCGGAGTTGGAGCGATTCACAGCTCGCGTTAAGAATCCGCAGGGTACGCAGTCGGTGACCAGTGAAGGCGGTCAGTCGGTGCGGAAGTTATTGCTGGCTCGACGACTGATCGAAGCCGGCGTTCGCTGCGTCAGTGTCACGTTCAGCGATTTCGATACACACTCGGCCAACTTCCCGCGGATGCGACATTTAGTGCCGATCGTCGACTACGGCCTGCAGACTCTCGTCGATGATTTGAAAGACCGCGGCATGTTGGACGACGTGGCGATTGTCGTGTGGGGTGAATTCGGACGCACTCCCCGCGTCGACGCGAAGTCGGGCGGACGGCACCACTGGCCGCAGGTCGGCATGTGCATGTTGGCGGGCGGCGGGATGGGGCGCGGGCAGATCATCGGCTCGACCGATCGCACGGCCGCCGTTCCAGATTCGCGGCCGGTCTCGTACTTGGATGTCATGGCGACACTCTACGCCCACTTGGGCATCGACTCGTTGGGCACGACGATTAGTGACCCGACGGGGCGTCCACAGTACCTTATCGTCGCGGGCGAACTGATCCGCGAAGTTGTCTAGCTGGTCGCGCGAATCCGCGGCATGAAACTCACAGGCCAGCCATGAGCACTCGTCGCCGGGATCGCTCCAAGTCGTCAAGCGAGGAGATCGTCCGCGTGCGCCGCCGCATGAACGATTTCGGCGGCCGGACGCCCCGCATGCTGCAAGTCGGCACGACCACTTGCTGCTGTTGTTTGCACATGGTCGGCGCGGCGATTGGAGCTATTGGAGGGCTCGTCACCGGCATGCGCCGCCCGGCCGACGCGCCGCCGATGAGACCCAGCGCCCGGCAGGCGGTCAACGGCGGAGCCATCGTGGGCGTATTGTTGCTGATCGTCGGGATTATCATCTTGAGCATCGCGGGGCAGACGATGGATCGTTTGTTTGTTGGCGAGTTCTTTATCGCCATGATCGTATTCGCGCCCTCCACATGTGCGCTGTTGATCGCGGCCACCTGTCTGATTGCCGCCGGCGTCGAACACGTCGCCCATCCACGTGAGTACGACATCGCGACCGAGCGCGGTGGGACCAGGTACGCTCTTCGACTTGGAGCTCACCTGATTGTTTGGACTTCCACACTCGCCGGTGTCGGCTACCTGATCATGGTGGCGATGGCGATGTTCTTCGGATGAGTTCAAATCCGCGACCTGGCCCCGACCGTCGCCTGCGAATGAATCGGGCGTACGCGATCATTCCGCTCGAAGACGGCGTCCAGCTGCGGGCGGGCGACGAGGAGATCGTTTTCTTGGAAGTCGCCGATGTCGAGTCGGCTGCTGCGCTGCTCAGTGGTTGGGCGGCGGAGGAAACGATTGAACGGCCGACCGATGCGCTCGGCCAAGCGCTGTTCGATGCGCTCCTGGATGAAGCCATCCTCGTCTCGGGCCAGCCGATGGGATCGTCCGATTTGGAAGACTACCTGTCGCACGCGCCGCAGGTGGACGGGGCGCGTTTGGCGTCCGCCCGCGCCGAACTGTGGGTCCAGGACGAGTGCGGGCAATTGGAGGATCTGCTGCGAGAAGCAATTCAGGCTCACGGCGTCGAAGTCAACTTGACGCATTCGCCCTCACCCAACTCGGCCGGCGACGATGCTCTCACGGTCGCGTTAGCCGCCTGGGAGCGGCCCGACTACCACCGCGTCCGGCAGTGGAACGCTGAGGCCGTCAGGCGTCGCCAGCCGTGTCTGTTCGTCGACCTGTCGCATGGCCGGCACGCGACGCTGGGGCCGTTCTTCATTCCTGCTGAAGGCGCTTGCTACGAGTGTTTTCGAACTCGACAACGCGAAAACTCCGAGTCGCTAGACGAACTCGAGGCGGCCGAGGAGCTGATGCTGCGCAACGAGGAGGCCTTGCCCGGCTACGGCGTATTGCCGGCTCATCGCTACTGGCTGGTCGGCCTCGCAGTCGGCGAGTTGCTGTCGTTCTGGTCGCGGCACCGGCCGTTGCGGACTTGCAACCGCGCCGTGACCGTCGACTTCGAGACTCTGCGAACCTGGTCGGAACCCGTTTGGCGTATTCCCTGGTGCGAACGATGTCGGCAGTAACAGAAGCGGAGCAGTCGAGTTTGGCCGAACGTCTGTTCGACGGTCTGGTCGGGCGTCGTACGGGTATCGTGCGGGGCGTCGCCTGGGCGGAGGTTGAGGCGGACGACGCGCCGCTGCACCACGCGGCGGCTCAGATCGCAGACCCGGTTCACGCCAGAAAATGGGCGGGCGGAAAGTTCGCCGCCGCCAGCGGGTCCGGGTCGACGTCCGACGCAGCATTAACAGCGGCGCTGTGTGAAGCGGCCGAGCGGTATTCGGCAGCTAGTTTTGCTCGCGAGTTCACTTTGCGGACCGCGGATGCGTTGGGTGTCGCGTCCGCCGACCGCTACGCGCAGTTTTCTGAGCAGCAGCGCGGCGGACCGGGATTTCCGTTTCCGCGATTGGACGCGTCGACGCCGCTCCGCTGGGTGCGGTCAGAGCGACTGGCGACCGGAGAGGATGATTGGGACCCGGCGTTCGCCGTCTACGCGCCGTACCCGTTGGACGACAGCGAGCCGCCGGCGGCTCCCAATTTGAGTACCGGACTGGCCTGCTCGACGGATCGAGACGATGCGATTCTGCGAGGTCTCTGCGAAGTCGTCGAGCGCGATGCGCTGGCCCTGACGTGGCTGGGCGCGAGGACGCCGCGTCGGATCGACGACGACTGGATGCGACGCGAATCCGGCGACTGCCTACCGCCCCACGACGACGTGTGTGGGTTCGATCTGACGAGCGACGTGGGAGTCCCGGTCGCACTCGTCGTCGCTTGCGCCAGTCCGTCGCACGAGCGGCCGGGCCGATCGAGAGAGAGTAACCCTCGACGCCACAACCTCTGGTCGGTCGGTAGTTCTTGCCACGTCGATCCTCAGCGGGCGATTCGCAAGGCCGCGCTGGAGTGTTCGCAGGACCGCATCTATGTCCGCCACTTGTTGTCTGACGAGCCCGATTGGAGCCCGGGTGATGCAAATCAGCACGTCGTCGATTTCTCCTGCCACGCGCGGTTGTACTCGGTTGAAACCGATCGCGCGGCGAGCGCGTTCGAGTTTCTCTTGGCGGCGGACGCCGCGTCCGGACACCGCCTTACGGCTTGCCGAAGGGTGAATGATCCGCCGTCGATGATTCGACAGCTCGTGCGGCTCGGTCACGATCCGCGCTGGGTCGACCTCAAATCCGAGTGGGCGGGGCGGCTAGGCTTACACATCGGCAAGGCGCTCGTCCCGTCGCTCATGCCGTTGCACGGACACCACGCGTTGCCGCTGTTGGGTCATTCTCGCTTGGCTGGCGTAGACCGGGCGCTGCCGCATGCCCGACCGTTTGGCGGGGACGGCCTGTGGCCGCACCCACACCCGTTCCCCTAGTACGAAAGTTGCGCTGCAAGCGCTGGAAAGTTGAACAGCATGGCGCCGATTGCGCGTGAGTACGACGATCTGTTTCGAGCGGCCGACGCGGATTGGCCCGCCAGCCAGCTCTACCACGAGCAGAGCAAACTGGCTCCGGCGAAGGGGCTCGCGTTTCGCGAGCGGTTGGCCGAGTATGCGAGCGACCTGGATGCGATTCGAGCGTCGACTCGGGCCGTCAAAGAGCACCCGGGGATCCCCCGAATTCCGCTCGAGGACCAATCCAAACTCTGGCGAGGAGCCCGCCTGGCGGACGCGCTCCGCCGCCGCCGCACGCGGCGCGACAACGGGCCGCGATCGCCCCTCACACTAACCGAATGGGGAAGCCTGCTGCTGCGTTCGGGCGGTGTGACGGGAGAATCGCGACATCCCGATTGCGACGATGTCGTCCAACCGCTCCGCGCTTGGCCTTCCGGCGGCGGCTTGTTTCCGATTGAAGCGTACATCGTTTCATTCGCCGGCGAACTGACGACGGGAAACTACTACTTCCACCCACAGGAGCGAGCTCTCGTCCAACTCAGCAATCCACCGCTGGCTGAGGCGTGGCGAGAGATCGTCTATGCGGAGGGATTGTGGGAAGGCGTCGTCGGCATGATTGTGTTGACCGCCGTATTCGCCCGCACGCAAACAAAGTACGGCGAACGCGGGTACAGATTCGTGTTGCTCGATGCGGGGCATTTCGGGCAAAACCTCTTGCTGACAGCGGAGGATTTGCGAATCGATCTGATTCCGATTGGCGGGTTCGATGACAACGGTGTGGCGGCGGCTTTCGGGTTGGATAGTCGACAAGAGGCACCCGTGCATCTCTTCCTTGTACGAGGTCGGCGCCATTAAGTAGGATCGTATCGTCGAGTAATCCAACGAGACATCTGCAATGGATGAACAACAGACACAAACTCCGACCGCAGCGGATTCGCCGGGCGGCTCGCGGTACCTGGGCCCGTGGCAATTCCGTCTGCGATCGATCCTGGCCGCCACCGGCTACTTGTGTTTGTGGTTGGCCGCCAGCCGCGCGGTTCTCAGCGGGTTGCCTGGGGATCGCATCTGGCCGCCCGACCTGCCGGCGTGGACGGCCGCCGCCTATTGTGTTTGGACCGGCGTCGCGTTTGTCCAACTCGGGGCGCTGTTGGTTTGCTTCAAACATCGCTTTCGCGGCGTGCTCGAGACGGGCAAGCTGTGCAAAGCGATCTGCTGGTCGTTCGCACCGGCTTTGCAGTGGTCCGTGATAACGCTGGGGATTATCGATGGCGTCATCGTTCCATACCCACGCGTCGCGCCGGGATTTGCGGCGATCTGTTTTCTGCACTTGATTCCGCTGGGCATCTGGTTGATCTACCAGCGGGTGCGAGCTCACGGCGAAACGAAGAGCTATACGCTAGTGCTCGATGCGACGTGGGCCAGCTGTCTCGTCGCCGCCGCCGCGGCTTTGCCGCTCCTGATGTAAGATCGCCGGCCGTAGAACCCGCGCTCTCCGCACAACCCGTTGTCGCTCGCAGCCGGTGGATCCGCCCGCCGCAAACAGCTGTCTGAAGACGCCGCCAAACCCGGGAGATGAGGTAGGTTTCTGTGCGCATTTACGCGCGATTGCGCGTCGATTACCGACCAGTTCTTCAGGTTGCATGCCAGGTGCCTCATGTCCGAGCGTGAGACGTTCGTTCCCAGAAAGCCTCGACATCGCATTAACGACGGTGTCGACTACCGCGTCGAGTTCGAGTTCGGCGCGGCCGGTCAACGCGTACTTGCTCAATTGGCCGACTTCTCCCGAAACGGCTGCCGGCTGACGGTCGACGCCGAATGTCTGGACGGCGACCCGGCCACGCTGCACCTCGAGCTTCCACAGATTCGGCGAACGTACGCACTGCCCGGCTCGGTGCGCTGGCGGAAGCGCGTCGAGGATAAGCTCAGCGTCGGACTCGTCTTTCAGGAAGACGCCCCGCTGGAAATTTTGGGCGAGCTGATCTTGATGGGCGTAATCGACCAATAGCCGAACTCCATCGCTCGTCAAATGCCGCGGCGAAGAGTCGCCTTAGCAGTGTTCGGGGGGCGACGGCAGTGGCTGCATCGGCACGTCAGGACGTTCGGCCAAGTTGATCACGAACGGGTCTTGCCCCAGATAGCCCCGTTTCCAAACCGCCACGACTGGACGCGCGTAGGCGATCGGATTTGTGCGCAGGACTCGACCGATCAACTCGTCCCCCAACAGCACGTACGAGCCAACCGGGAACAAGGAAGTGGTCTGCAGTAGTCCGCGCATCACATGCGCGTCGTAGAGACCATCTTTGGTGTCGTAGATGAGCTTTTCCATCGCGTAGTAGGGAAGCAATCCGTCGCGATGGGGCCGCGGGGAGACGAGCGCTACATAGGTGTCCGCCAACGAGGCGATCTTCGCCAAGTCGTGAATTTGATCCGACTGACGCCCACGAGGATATCCCGATCCATTGCAGCGCTCGTGAATCTGGTAGGCGACCATTCGCGCCGCCGGTGAAACGTCGTCGTAGTTGTCCTTTAACATCTCAAACGTGTGCACTGGATGCGTCGCCACCTCCAGATAGTTGTTGATGTTGAAGACCCGCTTCGCCTCGAACTCCGACTCGTGGACTCGCTGCATGCCCAGATCGTGCAACAGGCAGCCGACGCCCAACTCGATGATCGTCGAACGATCCAGTTCCAAACTCGCCGCCAGCGAAATCGCCAACATCGTGACACGGAGACTATGACCACCGGGGTACGAGTTGTCGGGAGCATTCAGGCTCAGGCAGACCGACAGGTCGAAGTCGCTCGCCGTTATGTCGAGCAGTTCGCGGCAGAGTTCGTGGAATGTCGCGACGGGCGCCTTGCGGCCAAGGTTGAGCGAATTGAACAGGCCGTCCACGCGGGCCGTGTTCCCCTGGTGCTCTTGCAGCAATCGTATCAACTCGCGCTCGTCGTAACCTCGCTCGCCGCCACGTGAAATCGACTCCAGCAAGGGGCGCTCTTGAAGCGCCAGTCTGAGTTCGGATCCGGCGTCGATCTCCATGTCCAGCCGGCGACTCAACTCGGATTCGATCCGGCAGCGGATGCCCGTTGGGTTCGGCAGCGCTTGCGTGGCGATTCCTCGCGACTGCAACGTCTTGCGGACTTCGTCGATCGTCGGCGCCTGCTCCGCTCGCCGAACATTGTCAACGATGTCTTTCGGCGCATCCTGGCGGAGCATCGCCGTATAGAGCGTTCCGCATCCGCAACATTGCCACTCTTCCCCCGTCTCTCCCGGAGCGGGCACGCGCAGTGGCATCCGCGCCGAGCAGACGACGCAAAACTCAAGCACCCCGCGAGCCATCGGCTTGGCTGCTGTCACATTGCCCTCAAATCCAAGGCGCAAGAAAAGAATCGAACACTTCAATCCATCATCGGCAAATGGGGGGTGACACAGTCACTTGGAAACTGTCGTTTTTCGCCGCCGGGATCTCATTTTGAGACGAAGTCGGTTTTTGCAGCGTTTCACAGACCAGTTCTTGCGAGATGGAATGCCAGTTGCTGTCTATCCACTCTCGTTGAAGGTGACGCTGCCAAAAGTGGCTGTGCCACTCACAAAGCGAGCTGCCGCTCGAGAGTTGTTCGCCGGCTCCCGTTGGTCGCTCGACTCACCAGAGAAAATCACGAACCCACAACGCTAAAAGTGGCAGTGCCGAACACAAAGCGAGCTGCCGCTCGGTCGCCATTGGTCCGCTCCCGTTGGTCGCTCGAATTGAGCGAGCCCCGCCAAAAAAAGGTCCTTGGCGAGGCAACTTTTGGCAGCCAGCAGCGAAACACCCTAGGCGCTGAACCGGTCGATTATTGGCGGCGCGTTCGAGGAGGGAACAAGAGATGAAACGTGGCAGCTGGAAACTTGGAGAGCTGAGTGGAATTGGAGTTTACGTTCACTGGTCGTTCGCCATCCTGCCGGTGTGGATCGGACTGTCCGCCCTGGGAGCGGGAGCCGGGTTGTTCGGCGCGATCGACGCGGTGTTCTTCATTTTCGCTTTGTTCGGATGCGTCGTGCTTCACGAGATGGGGCACGCCTTGATGGCTCGACGGTTCGGAATCGGCACTCGCGACATCACGCTCTACCCGATTGGCGGGGTCGCCAGTCTCGAGCGGATTCCGGAGCGGCCAGCGCAGGAATTGGCAATCGCGCTGGCGGGACCGGCGGTCAACATGGTGATCGCCGGCGTGCTCTTCGTCGGCATGCTGATCAGCGGCAGTCTGAGTAGTTCGATTGCATTGAACCCGATGCTCAATCCATTCTTCACCAATCTGCTGATCGCGAACGTGGCGTTGGTTGTATTCAACATGTTGCCGGCGTTTCCGATGGACGGCGGACGCGTCTTACGTTCGCTGTTGGCGTTGCGGATGCCGTATTTGCGAGCCACCGAGATAGCGACGCTGACCGGCCAGATGGTCGCCATTTTGTTCGGTTTGATCGGACTGTTTTCCGGCGGTCTCTCCTTACTCCTGATCGCCGTATTCGTCTACTTCGCGGCGACCGCCGAGTTGAACATGACGAGGATGCGATACAGTTCGCCGTTCATTCACGCCACTCAACCTGACGGGAGCGTGGTCGAGATTTGGGACGACGCGAAGATGTCGGCGAGCGAGTTCGCATTTCGCAGCCGGCACGGTCTATTCAGAGACGGGTTCAGTGGCGATGGCCAGCGGCCGTCCACCTGACGCCGGCGCAAAATCAACGGCTCTGCGCGTCGCGCGGAGCCGTCTTTGTTTCTTGGTGCGGCGAGGCAGTGCTGAGCTTGCGATCTCATGACCAATGGTATCGTTGCGGTGGTGGCAACGAAAACGCCGCGGCGACGGCTCCAATGTAATCTTCGCTCAGCGGGAATTGATGGAGAGTCCAGTCGTCGATCGTTTCGTCGTCGTCGCCGAAGTGCACCAATTCCGAGCGGTCGGTCGTGACGTCGATTGTGACTTGGTTGAGGGGGAACGTCAGGCCCTTCCCAGTAGCTTTGAGGATCGCTTCCTTGCAGGTCCACAGCCGCAGGAACTTTTGTTTTCGCAGGTCGCCGCCCTCGTTGAACAACCTTTCGCATTCCCACGCGGAGAAGAATCGTTCGGCGAGACCCTCGAGATCGCCGATCCGCCGCGGCAGGTGTTCGATATCGGCTCCCAGTTCACCTCGCCGGCAGAACGCCACGGCGGCCAACTCGTGTGAATGGGTAACGTTGAAATGCAGCGATCCGTCGCGCACGGCCGGCTTTCCCAGACCGCTATAGTCAAACAGAACATCCTCGGGCCGCATTCCCAAGTAGCCGCCGATGATGGCTCGCAGGCGTCCGCGGCAAGCAACGAACCGCCGCCGCGGATCTTCGACCACGAACCGATCGGCGCGCGCGCGTTCATCGGGGGAGAGGAGTTCGCGCAGGTCGGCCAGCGCGGCCGCATCCAGGTCGAGATCGATTGTCCAAAGATGGACATCCGCATCGCCGAGTTGAACAGCAGCGGGAGGCGTCAGGCTCACGGATTGACTCGCTTCTCACGACCGACTAACGACGCCCGCACGGGATCTGGACCGGGAGGCCCGGATTCCTCATTGGACCTTTTTCAGCGCGTACTTTCGCGGCGTCGGTTGATTGATTTTGAATATTTGGTCCTCGATAGCCTTGGCCTTCGCCTCGTGTTCGGCGACACGTTGATCGATGCCGTCGATCCGTTTTTCTAAGCCCGCCAATTGTTTGGCGGCGTCGGCGTTATCCGGTTCCGCGATGGCCTGGGCTCGCACTCGGGCGAACTGTTGAAAAACTCGCCACTCGTTCCGCAGGGACCGGACGGGCCCCTCGTTGCGTTGTTTGTTGAGTGCGGCGACTTGCGCTGCTTGAGCGTACTGAGGCGTCTTGGTGTTGGCTTGCAGCTCGATGTGTTTCTCCAAAGCGGCCGACGAGAACACTCCCACGACCTCACCGTCGATCTGCAGCTCGTACTTGCCGCTCGGCAGCCCGTGGATCTCCAACGCTTCACGGCTGTAGCGATGGCCGAGTTTCGCCAACTTGGCGCCCAACTCAGCTTCTGCGGGCAGCGCCCAGGGCAGGCACTTGGCGTGCCATGTGAACACCAATCCATCTTCCGTGAACCGGGCGTCGCTGATCTTTCCGCCGGCGACACGGGGCGCGACTTTGTCCTCGCCCGTTCGAGAAATGCGAATGTTAGAAACGTTCTTCGGCAGACCGATGTCGTTGATCAAGGCGCAGGCCATGATGACTTGACCGGCCGGGCCGGGGTGGACAGCGTCGGCGATCACCGTGAACGAAGGGTCCTTCTTGCGCTCGGCAATCGTGATGTTGTTGAGCGGGCTGTACATATCGACGAAGCCGTAGCCTCCCGCGGCCGCCCGCTCTCGCAACCAAGCTCCGTAGTAAGCGAGCACTGAATTGTAGAGTTCGACCGAGTCAGGGTTTCGGTTGTGGCGAGGCTTCATCCGCGCGGCGCGGGCGTCGAACATAGTCGGCGTCATCAAGATCGGCGTGGCTCCGATTGCCCGAATCTGCTCGATCACTTTCGTCATATCGGTGTGGTAGGTGCGAAAGATCTCCTCGTTGTACGGCGTGTAGCGACCGTCGTTCATTCCCAGCAGCACGGTCACGTATTTGGGCTTGTAGCGGGCGACATCCGCCTCGAATCGCTCCAGCGCGTCCCACGCTTTTGCGCCACCGACGCCGGCGTTGTGCAAGCGCAGTCGCTTCGTCGGCATCCGCGTGTAGAGAAAGTCCTCGACATACTGCGTGTAGAGACACTGGTGTGTGATCGAATCGCCGAGAAACACGATGGAGTCGCCGTCGGCCAACTCCACTGCGGGAAGCGGAGTGGCGAACTTCGCCGTCTCATCTTGCGCCGCCAATGGCTGCGCGGCCAGCGCGGCCAGCACGGCGATTAACGCGACCCACTTGTGGGCCCATCCGTCTTGAGAACGTCCAACCATTGCTTCTCTCCGAATTTGCGATCTTCAGTGCTGCGCGCGACTGGGCGTCATCATAGCAAATGGTTACGGGCAAGCCAGATCGCCAAAGCCTTGTCGCGGTTGGGGGAGATGCTGCTGCGAATCGCGCGGGAGTTGTCGAACTGAATCGACGCCGGCCTTGAGGTTCAGTCGGCCGATCGAGCCGCCTCGATGTCCATTTGCAGCCGACCCGCGCGCCGCAGATTCAGCTCGATCGGCAGGTGGCTGACAGTCGTCCCGACTACCTTGTAGCGGTGCATCGGGGCGTCGTCCCGCGGAACGTAACCGCCGTGATTCAGCTCGACCATGATATCCGCCGTGTCGCCTCGACCGCGGAGTTGAGCTTCGCGGATTACGCCGCTCGTGAAACTCTCTGTCCAGCTAAGCAGCTGGTAATCTTCGTCGGTGACGACAACGGAATCGAAAGCCGAAAAGTGTCCAAACAAGAAAACTCGCAATTTGCGATCGCGGTCATCCGTATGCTCACCGCTCCACTGGATCGTCCGGATGGCGGTTTGCCCCGCCGGCAGCGGCTCGTTGGGATCGATCCCCAAATGCTTCTTGAAGGAGGCGGCCGCGGCGTCGCGACGCCAGACAAGATTGATCATCAGCCGCTTTTGCTCGGGTGAGAAATACGTCGCGGCTTCAATGTCACGCGCCATTTCTCGATTCGGGCGCGTGATCTCCCAATAGTACCACCCACCCATTAGGCAACAGGCGACAGTGACCACCAGCAATAGGGCGGAGAGACGAAACTGAAACAGACTTCGCCAGTGCATTTAATCCTCGATCCATCCAACATCTCGACGCCGGCCAGCTGTCATTTGTACATCGAGAATATACGACTATCCGTCTACGTCCAATTCGCCAAGTCGGTTCGCACAACTCACTCAGCTGCTCCAAGTGGCAGTGCCACTCATGTCGCCCAGTCAATTGACATTTTTTTGACTCGAGTTACGGAGATTCGACATGCGGCGAATTCTATGTTATCGGTGACTATTGGATGGTTGAAGGGCCAACAAACGCAGACCCTTGCCACACCCTACGGACGTTTCCGAGCCTCATCCAAGCTCCTGAGGAATTAGGATGTTTAGACCAACAGGGTGGCGATTCGGCCTGCGATTCTCCTTGTGTGCATTCGCCGTATTTGGAGGCTTGCTATTCGTCTCCCTTCCAAGTCAGCGCACTAATCGTCAACTCCGACTGTTAGCTGAAATTGAGAGGGCTGGCGGCGACGTCGAGTTTCGCAACGGAAGTGGTAAACGTGTTCTTGGGTCGTCAAAGGAGTATGCGACTGCGATCACCGACAGATCCATGTTCCCCGACCGAATTCTCCTAAATGACTCTGGCGGCAGCAAAAGAGCTATAAAACACCTCGGGCTCTTGCCCGAACTTCGGGCTCTGTCTTTGACTGGAAGATCCTTTGATGACTCAGATATCGAGCTCATCGCAGATCTCGAATTGAAAGAACTAGAACTGAATACCACTTCACTCACTGCGCGAGGAATCAGTCACATTGTCCAAATGATGACGCTAGAAGATCTGACGCTAGTCGATGCCCGAATTGATGACGATGTCGTTCCGGCGCTTGCAAGTATGCGATCACTCAGTTCCCTGTTTATCAGCGGAACGGACGTATCGCCACAAGGTGCGTATGAAATCAGAAACGCACTTCCGAATTGCCGTGTGAAGCATCTGACATGTGGTGCGCCACAGGCACCTTTCACTGCCAAAGTCGAACGAAATCATCCGTTCGCGGCCGAGCTAGATGAATTGAAAGAGCCGTCATTGATCGGATCATGGTTCGCGCCATTTGCATTGCGTGTGACTCGCATGAAAGAGGGAAGACTCGAATTTGTGCGAATGATAGAACGTAATGACGGTACGGCGATCGCCACGATTTGGTCCAACGAGGCCATGTCGCCCCTAAAGCCATTGCAAATCGATGCTCAGTACCAAGCACGGTTGAAGTCAATCTCCAAACAGTGGGGCTTTCGCCAGATGCCACGCGAGGAGCCGAGGGAGTACATCACCCAGGATGGGACGATGAAAGAATGGGAATACGAGCAGCAAGGTGAATGCTGGGTTCTGGAGATTACTGAGCGAGGTCGGTTGCATACGATTGTGCGGTCGAACCCAGATGACCGTTGGTACAGAGATGTCGCACGTTTTCGCTGGTTTTGTGACTTTGTGCTGAACATCGAATCAATCCAATTTCGTCAGGAAACGAACTCCCGAGGTCTTACAGAAGAGAACAGCTCGCAGTGAAATCCCGATGCTGTCCAATGATGAGAACAACGAAACTACGTCTAGGCCTCACGTACCCTGCCGCATCGTCAAGAGATTCTCCAGCGTGCTTGGTCTGCTCCCATAGACCGAAATACGCCCCCGCCAGAGCCGTAAACAAGAAGAGTCGCGAAACAGAGAAGCGCATCTTTGCTGGCAATCTTCCGCGATCGAAAAGCATCATCAACAAGCGATCAAGCGCGCGGAATACGAAAGTGAATTGGCGCGACGCCGCTATGAAGAAGTCGATCCCAGCAATCGTTTGGTAGCCGGTGAGTTGGAGCGTCGTTGGGAAGCTGCCCTGGTTCAACAGCGCGCGGCCGAGGAACAGTTGAGTCGAGCTCAGCAAAGTAGTTCGAGCCGATTGACCGAAGCTCAAGTCTCGCGAGTCCAATCGCTTTCCCAAGACATCCCGTCGCTTTGGCATAGTCCCACAACGTCATCCGTCGACCGACAAACAATCGTTCGCACGCTGATCGAGGAGGTCTCCGCGGAAGTTATCGGCAATAACGAACGCGTCAGTGTGACCATTCGCTGGTGTGGCGGTTTCGAAAGCCAGCACGAGATCATCCGCGCGGTCGGCAAGTTCAATAAACTTGAGACGGCCAGCGCGATCAAGACGCGGATCCTCCGTTTGAAACGACGCGGACATACGCACGGGACAGTCGCTCGCGATCTGAACGCGTCGGGTTACCTGACGACTCGAGGCGTTACGTTCACCAAAGCGGTTGTGTCGCAACTGTGCCGGCAATTCACTGCTGCCGGCGAGAGTTGCGAACCGATCGGGGGATACGAAGACTACTGGACGCCTCAATTGCTCGCTGATCATTTGGGGCTACCGATATCAACACTGCGCAACTGGCAAAGTCGCGGCTGGCTAGCATCGATTCCAAGTGGAAAACGCCTCGTTATCTGGGCTGATCAAAATGAACTGAATCGTCTCGCCAATCTGACCGAACATCAAAGAAGTCCCAGGTGCCGCACACCACCGGCGGCCCTTATCACGCCTCCCAAACCCAAACCGCCCATCAGGCGCTAGTCGCATCAAGGAGGGGATTATGAATGACTCGTCAGCACCGAAAAGTTTCCGACATCGACAGCGAACACATTCGCCTGATAGCTGAGCAAATCGACGATCGGTTTGCGGCGATGGGAGAAGTCGATTCCCGTCTGTGGATCTTTACCCAGCAGCCACGCCCGCTGCACGCAGCGCGACCAGGTGTGATGGAATTCGATCTCGCCCGGGGTCACGGAATTCGAGCGCGCCGTGGTCATGCAACCCATCCTTGCGTAAGGCTCCTGGCAGACCGCGCGCGCCCAGCTCAGCCTGCTCTCCTCAACTTTCGCAAGAAATGGTCGCGGGGCAAGATGCAATTACGACCAAGCAATTTCGTTTTCAGCAGATTTTTCGCGTCGAGTGACCAACAGATGTCACAGCTCGTCTTTGGAACGCGATGGCGCGGGGCGACGCGAGTGTGGAACGCGGTGCGCGGGGCAGCGCGAGAATGGAACGTTGGTTGCAGCAGCCACGTCTGGTTCACCCGTGCTCAAGCACGGGCCTATGCCGCCTGCGGCGGAAGAGGGCGTAAACGCCCTCGGCTTTTGGAACGCGGTGGCGCGGGGCCGCGCGAGTGTGGAA
>JASMLW010000130.1 GCA_030748485.1 Pirellulaceae bacterium | reverse complement strand
AATCGGCGCGGCCGGCATGTTCTCGGACCGCTCAAGATGTCGACTCGATTCCCGTTGGGGCTCGTCCGGTCTCAAGTGTCCGTGACCGACGAGGTGGGGTTGATCGTTTTGCCCCGGCTGGGAAAACTGTCGTCGCAATGGACCAGCATGCTCGACTCGTCGCAGCCCGGCGTGCAGTCGTCGGCCCGCCGCCGAGGCGTTTCCGATGGAGACTACTACGCGCTTCGCGAGTGGCGATCGGGCGACAGTCGGCGGTGGATCCATTGGCGAACATCGGCTCGCCTAAACACGCTCGTCGTCCGTCAATTCGAAGATCAGCAACGCCGCGACATCGGCTTGGTGCTTGATCTGTGGTTGCCGGACGATCCCACCGACCAACAACGAGGCGCGTTGGAGTTGGCCATTAGTTTCGCCGCGACCGTACTGACAGAGTCACACCGTACGACGAACGATATCTTGCGAGTTGCCGCCGCCGGGCGCGAGTCGTCTTTTTGGGGCGGTCAATCGGACGCCCGCAGCAACAGAGACCTGCTCCAGCGGTTGGCGGTCATCGAAGGCGGAGTCGCTGATGGAGTGCCCGCGCTGCTCGACGCCGTGCGGCATGAAACAGGCGCGAGCGCTCCCGTCGTCGTGATCAGCACTCGGTCGCTATCCGACGCGCACGAAGCGGCGCAGTTCCACTCGTCCTTCGTGCGTTGGATCGATGTCCGCGGCGAAGAACGCTCGCGTTTCTTTACTCTCGAATAGGCGCACGTTGAGGGCAAGTTGTGGTTGAACGCGTGCTACAGATCCTGATGGCCATTTCGTCGGCGCTGGCGACCGTGCTGCTCGGGTTCTCGTTGCGCAATCCCACTTTGCCGATTCTCGCTTGTCTATCCGCCGTCGCATCCGTCGTTTTTACCGACCGCATGCAGTGGTTCCGATTGGACCGGCGGATCGCCTACTTCGCCATGGTGATGGCCGCCGGAATGTCGTTGCGCGGGTTCTGGCAGAACAACAGTGAAGAGCAACTAGTGGCGATCGCCAACATGCTCGTCTTTATCCAGATCGTGCTGTTGTTCCTCGAGAAGACGTCTCGCATCTATTCGCACTTGGCGGTCTTTAGCGTGTTGCAGGTCGTGGTGGCGGCGCTGTTGAATGTCGGATTCGAATTCGGCGTGTTGTTGTTGGCGTATTTGCTTGTCAGCTTCTTCGCGATGTCGCTGTTTTTTGTTCACCGCGAAGCCACGCGTGGGCAATCAGCTCCCGCCGCGACTTCGACCGAGGAGCAGCCCGAATGGCGGCGAGCTTTGGGCGGTGAGCCGTCATTGCAATTCCGCCGCGACCCAACCATTCTCGCCAGGGAATTGGTTGAGAACGCCTTCATCCGACAGATCTCGGCGTTCGGGGCGATCACCGTCTTGTTCGCGGTTTTCTTTTTCTATTTCTCGCCGCGAGCCGCCGGGTCGGCTTGGGCGGGACGTGGCAAGCGGCAGGCGGAAGTCGGGTTTACCAGCGAAGTGACCCTGAATGAAATCGCCAATGTAATTGTCAGCAACCAGTCCATCATGCGAGTTTCGTTCTCCGACTACCGGCTCGACGCGCCGTACAAGGTGTATGGCGATCCGTATTTTCGGGGCGCCGTTATGGATTCGTACAACCCTGATTTTCGCGGCAGTCCCCAGTGGCGGTACTCGACCAGCAAGACGGGCTATCGATTGGCCACGATCCCCGCCGGCAAGAACGAACTGGTCATACAATCGATCACTCTCGAGCCCACGAATCGCGACGCGCTGTTC
Source organism: Pirellulaceae bacterium (assembly GCA_030748485.1). Lineage (GTDB taxonomy): Bacteria > Planctomycetota > Planctomycetia > Pirellulales > Pirellulaceae > JASMLW01. The sequence continues at coordinate 7,725 of JASMLW010000130.1, read as the reverse complement.
GCCGTGATGCCCGCTTTCCGCGCGAGAACAACGGAGAGTTGGGTGCGCGAGGACGTCAGGCAGGGGGTTCTGACGCGAACAAGCCGAGAGCGAAGCGCCCATCCCATTCGCTACGAAGTCGTTACCGACGCGTTCCGTACCGGCTCGCAGTTGTCGCTCACGCCCTATCGCACGTACGGCCAAGCGGGAGAGCAACTTGAGGTCTCAAACCGCGAGCGAACGGAGCTGACTCGATTCGACGAAGGTCGATTTCCCGAGATCAAGAAAGTCGCCGACGAATTGATGATGACGCGCGGCAAGGAAGAGTCTCAGATATTCCGCGCTCGCCTGCTATCCAACTACCTACGATCGGACAGATTCACGTACACCGTGCAGTTGGCGGACGTCGCCGCTCAGCGGACCAGCGGCGTCGACCCGATCGAAGACTTTTTCGCCAACATCCGTTCTGGGCATTGCGAGTACTTCGCCAGCGCGTTGGTCATGATGCTCCGCAGCCAGAACATCCCCGCTCGACTTGTCGTCGGATTCAAGGGCGGCGATTTCAATTCCGTGGGTGGCTACTTCACAGTCCGCTCGCGGCACGCGCACGCTTGGGTCGAGGCCTACATTGATCCGGCGGAAATCCCTTCCGATTCACGAGCCAGCATCGGTCCGGGCCGCGGAGCCTGGTTGCGTTTGGATCCAACCCCCGGGCAGACGGCCGACGAATTCCGCCGCGGTGGAATCATGGGAGCCATCGATCAAGTGCTCGACTACTCACAGATGATCTGGAATGACTATGTGATGGGCCTCAACCGCGACCGGCAGCGCGCTGTTTTGTCGAACGTGGCGGATCGAATCGGCGGCGGCGGGCGGCGGCGCGGAGCCCAGGAACGCTGGAGCGAATGGTTGAGTCGCTTCGCCGGCTCTGTGCGGAGGTACGCGTTGAGAATCGGCGGCGCGGCGCTGCTGGCGGTGGCGGCCGCCGCCGTCGTCTACCGACTGCGGGCCAGCACACGACGGCGACCTGGCGAGCTAGCGCGATCGGGCGAGCGTCCGCCAATTCCCTTCTACGAACGATTCGAGCGGCTGATGGCCAAACGCGGGCTCCGCAGGCAGCCGCAGGCGACCCAACTTGAGTTCGCGGACGAAGTGATCGCCTCGCTAGGCCCAACGTCCGAACTCGCCGCCGCCGTCGCGATGATCGTCGACGCATTCTATCGGGTCCGCTTTGGCGGCCGCGCCCTGGACAAAGAGGAAGGGAGCCAGATAGAAAGAGCCTTGCAAACTCTCCGCGAGGCCTGACCCGCGCAAACGAGTGACGCGTCCAGAGACGACGCCTCGGCCCGGTTCAGCCAGATCCAGCCACCGCTTAGCGGGCAAACGAACACCGAGCGAAAGCTCGCTTTGGGAATTGAAATGAAGATCGGCATCGTCGGTTACCAAGGCGTTGGTAAAAGCACTGTTTTTCAATGGCTCACGGGCGAGACTCCCGACCCCTCTCTGTCGCACACGAGCCAAAGTGCAATGTGCGTGGTCCCCGAACCTCGAGTCGCTCAGCTCTGCGAAATCTACGAGCCCAAGAAGACAACGTTGGCGTCATTGGAGATCGTCGATACCCCTGGACTCAGCCGCGACCACGAGGGCAGCGCCGGCCGCCTGGCGACGATTCGCGAAGCGGGCTGTCTGGTCGTCGTCGCTGCGGCGTTTGGCGGCAACGATCCCTCAGCCGATCTTCATGGGTTTGATGAAGATCTCTGGATCGCCGATCTGGACATCATCGCGGGCCGGCTCGAACGATTGCGGGAGCAGGTGAAGAAGCCGCGACCAAATCGGGAGGAGTTGGCGAAAGAGCTGGAATTGCTGACGCCGCTCTACGAGGCGATGGAAAACGGTCAGGCATTGCGCGACATGGAATTGAGCGAACAGCAGCAGAAGGTGATTCGAGCGTTCCAGCTGTTTTCGGAAAAGCCGCGGATGTTCGTAGTTAACACGGCCGACGACGACAGCGACTTCGATCGCTTCGAGATTCCCGCCGGAGTCACAACGGTTTTCGCTCCGTTGCGTTTGGAAGTTGAACTCGCCGAAATGGAGCCCGCCGAGCGCGAAGCGTTTATGGAGGAAATGGGGATTGAGGCCGCCGACCGCGACTCGCTCATCCGCACCATCATGGACGTCTCCAATCAGATGTTGTTTTTCACGGCGGGCGAGAAAGAGGTGCGGACGTGGATGATTCGCAAGGGCGGCACGGCAGTTGAAGCGGCCGGTAACATTCACACGGATCTGGCGCGGGGCTTCATTCGAGCCGAGACGATGACCTGTGACGACCTCGTTCGACTCGGCAGCGAACGCGAGGTGAAAGCTCAGAATCTGGCTCGCAAAGAGCACAAAGAGTACGTGATCCAGGACGGAGATGTGATTACGATTCAACACAACTGACCGCGCGGATCCGTGACCGCCATCGTCGACTGCAAAGCTGCCAAGAATCCGGCGGAACGACCGAATGCGTTTGAGTGTGCACTGAGAGACCCACAGCTTCATTCACCATCGAAGGGTGTTCCCATGAGATCGATTCGACTAATGACCGTCGCGCTGTTCGCCGCCTGCCTCCTCCCAGCTCCTCATCTACTGGCGGAGACGAAGCGACTCGCCGTCATCTCGGTGGGAATGGTGACGGAAGCTCCACTAGGCGACGACCTTCTGTTTGGCGCCGCCGGTGGGACCACACTTCGGAAACTGGCGAAGCGATTCGACCAGGCTGCCGGCGACAAGAAAATTGCCGGCGTTGTGATGTTGACCGACAACGCATCATTGGGACTGGGCCAACTGGAAGAACTCCGCCAGGCGATGAGTCGTTTTCGAGCGGCAGGCAAAGAAATCCACGTCCACGCCACCTCGTTTGGCATGGGTGACTACACACTCGCTTCGGGAGCCGACCGAGTTACGGTCACCCCCACGGCGGATGTTTGGATCACCGGTCTCTACGGCGAGGGGATTTTTGTTCGCGGGTTGCTCGACCGGCTCGGCGTCCATCCCGATTTCCAGGCCTGTGGAGACTACAAAAGCGCAGCCGAAATGTTCACTCGCACCAGCCCCAGCAAGCCGGCTCAAGAGAACCAGAATTGGCTGTTCGACGGCATGTTCGAGACGTATGTCAAGTTGATCGCCGCCGGACGCGGAAAGGAACCCGCTCAAGTCAAGAAGTGGATTGATCGGGGCGTCTTCAGCGCCGAATCAGCTCGCCAAGAAGGCGTCATCGATGGCGTTGCTGACCGGCAGGCTTTCGTTGCTCAATTGAAGAAGCACTACAAAGCAGATCTGGTCTTCGACAAACGCTACGGTCAAGCGAAGGCCGCGACCATCGATCTCTCGTCGCCTCTCGGATTGATGAAGCTCTACTCCGACTTGCTGTCCGGCGGGACCAAGCCGCGGTTGTCGCGGAATGCGGCGATCGCCATCGTCCACGTCAATGGTCCGATCATGACGGGAACCGGTGGGGGAAGCCCGCTCTCGTTGTCACCCACTTCGGGCACCTTCAGCTCGACCATCCGCGAAGCGCTGTACGACGCCGCCGAAGATAAGAACATCAAAGCCGTCGTCCTGCGAGTCGATTCGCCCGGCGGTTCCGCACTGGCGAGCGAGATCATCTTGAACGCCACGAAGTTCGTGAAGCAACGCAAGCCGATTATCGTCTCGATGGGGAACGTGGCCGGAAGCGGTGGTTACTACGTGGCCTGCGCCGCCGACACGGTCTTCGCGAACGAATCGACGATTACTGGCTCCATCGGCGTCGTCGGAGGCAAGATCTCGACGGATGCGATGTTCGCCAAAGTCGGTGTCAACTTCAGTCCGATCAAACGTGGAGAAAACGCCGCCCTGTTCAACTCCAGCGCGCGTATGACCGAGGATGAACGAGCCAAAATGAAAGCCTGGATGGACGAGGTCTACGATGTCTTCAAAAGCCACGTAGTCGCGATTCGCGGCGAGAAGCTGAAGAAGGAGATCGACGAACTCGCGGGCGGGCGAGTCTTTACGGGCCGCCAGGCGTTGGAACTCGGCCTGGTCGACAAGATCGGCACGTTGGATGACGCCCTCAAATTCGCCGCCAAGACAGCGAAACTCGAACAATACGAAGTCCGCGTGCTGCCCAAACCAAAGAGTTTTATCGAACTGCTGATCGGCGACCCCAGTTCGGCCGACTCCAAGCCTCACCGGTTGTCCCTTCAGACCCCGCGACCGCAGCTCGCCGCCAGTGCCGCTCTCGAGGTGGTGTTGCCGACGCTAAAACAGCTTGAACCGCACCGAGCAGCAGCGCTGTCGCGAGTTCTACAACAGTTGCACACGTTGCAAGGCGAAGGCGTCGTGTTGGCGACACCCGAATGGATCGCCCGGTAACCGCGGAAGCCGGGCAACAGGGCGGCCGCTCGGCTACTTCAACTCATCGCACTTCTGCAGCGCTGCGAGCGCGTAAAGCGTGCCGCTGTAGGTGATGAAATGGAAACTGTCGGTGTTCAGGGACCGAGTCCACCAGCGTCCGGAAACGCGTTGGTTGGTTTTTAGCCACGCGACGCCCTTCTTGATGCGGGCGTCGGTCGCGGGCGCGCCGGCGTCGCGCAACACCATGATCGCCAACCCGGTCATGTGACCGTCGCTGGCCGGTGAATCGAATCCTTTCTCATCGCGCAACTTCTTGGCTCGGTTTCCTCGTCCCCATTGTTCCGGCTCGGCGAATTGCCGAATCGCCCATCCTCCGTCGGCTTGCTGCTTGCTGAACAACTGCTCAATCAACTCGGTTCGCTTGGCGTCCGTCAGCAAGTCGGGCATCCGCGTCGCCGTCCACAGCAGCAGGACATTCATGTACTCGTTAGCGGGCTTTGTTTCGCGGAAGTACTTCTTCAGCTTCTCGACGGCCGCTTGTTGCTTCTCGTCGGCTTTGCTGAGGAACTCGGGAGCCGCCGCCAGCGCCATCGCCGCAATCGTGGCTCCTTGATAATCGCTCGACTCAAACGGCGGCCAGCAATCGGTGTTGCCCCATGATCCATCGTCGGATTGAAGCGCCAACATCAGCTCGAGCGCTTGTTTGGTCTCCGCCGACAACTTCTTGCTGACGTGAGCATCCCACTCCGCCAAACCCTGCGCGATGTAGGCGATTTGAGTCGGCCGAATGCCGCGCTTCAAGTCTTCCGGCTTCTTCTCAAACGTCTCCTGGTGGGCGGCTAGCCGGCTGACAAAAAACTGTCGCATCTCGTCCGATGGCTTACCCAAGACAGAGGTGAGCGACGGCCGCAATTGCAAATACGTGCCGTTCGTGTGGCAGGCGATGCACTTGCGCTCCTTGTTCCAAGCGGACCCGCCGCCTTCCAAATACGACGTCGCTTTGTCGACGGAGAGTTTGTCGAGCTTCGCTTCGTCAGACGACGCCGACGGGATAACCAGATCACCGTGCTTGTACTGTTGAGCGGAAAGTGACGCCTGGCTGGCGCACACGACGATGAATGAGATCGCGAAAATCTGTAATGGCTGGCGCATGGGATTCTCCAATTGCGTGATTTTCACGGCAGTTTAAGAGAACCCGCGACCGTATGCAAACGGCCCGCGGCAACCGAAACAATCGGATCAGATGAACTGATGGATCCGGTCCGCGCCGACCGCCGCACCCAACCGTCTCATCTCCAACGAAACAGCCGACTGTCAGGCGACCGGTTCGTCCATCAGATTGCGCAGTTTGCGGATCGCTTTGTACTTTTGATCCGAGACGCGGGCAGCGGGCAGATCCATCTCGCGAGCGATTTCGCGAACGGTCGAACCCTCGCTCCATTGCTTGAGAACTCGCTGCTGTAGCGGCGTCAGCTCCGCCACGGCCGAGCTTAAGTCCTGCGACCACTCGTGTTCGTCCGCTCTGTCGGTGGGACGCGAATCAACCACGTCGATGGCGTCGAGCGAGAAATGCCGTTTGGCCCGCCGCCAGCGCTGCACCGTGCACCAGACCGCGCGGTTCAGCTCGCGCCGTTCGCTCGATTCTGCGCTGCCGATCGCCACCGGCAAGCGTTGGCGAGGCACTCGCTCAAGCAATCGCTCAAGCGCCTGTTGAGTGCAATCGTCCCAGTCCTGCTGAGCGATCCGGGCGTTGCGCCAACTCGCCGTGCAGTAACGTTGCAACTGCTCGACGGCCTGGCCTTCTGTGGCTCCCACCGAGGCCAGCGCCGCAGTCACCAAGGCCGCACACGCAGTCGCTCGAATCGCACCGGGTGGAGGAGGGATTGTCTTCACGTGGCTGCTCCTGTTTCACGGCCGGGCGGCCAATTTGACAGCCGCCTGTCGAGCCTGGGGAATCACGCAATCTTCGCGCCACTCGGGCTGCTTAACTTGAACAGGACGCCGATTCGCTCGATCTCGCCCCGTTCTTGAAGCTTTTCACTAAGTTTCCGCCGGTCAATGGTTGGACCTTTTGGGAAAAAAGAAGTTTCTGACGGCCGACCACCAGATATAGCCCGTCGGAGGGGTTATATTTCCTCCTGTCTCGTCGCCGCAGGTTTGGAGAACACCAATGAAACACGATTCCGACGCCACCGGAGGCGTAGTTCCCTACAAGAATCCTCCAGCCCTATTTGCCTACTACTTGGCGATCTTTTCGATCATCTGTGGGCCGCTGGGAATCGCCTCAGTCATCCTCGGGTTCATCGGGCTGCAAAAACACAAGCAGAACCCGGCCGTTCACGGCGTCGCGCACGCGTGGATCGGGATCATTCTCGGCGGCGTGATGGTGCTGATCAATATTGCCATTTTGTTGTTGTTGCTCACCGCCGCCGCTGCCGCGAGCTAACGATCGCGTTCGATTCACGCGCCCAGGCGCGCATCGTCGAATCGAATCGCCGCGCTGTGGGCAATGGAACGTCCTACCCGTCGCGACTTCGTCGCGAAGTCCCGCTCGGCAGGCGGGATGTACTAGGGATGTACAAGGCTCACACGTCGAAGACGCGATCGCTCTCGGCCTCGATGCCACAAAACAGACAGCGATTCTTCTTGCGGCTCACCTGCCGTCCGCACTGTGGACACTGCAGCGCCTCGCCCATCTGTCCGCTGAGTTGCTCGATTTTGCTCTGTATCTGCTCTTCAGTCAGCGATGATTTGTCGCGCAGCAGTTCCCACATCGCCTGGCAAGCGGTGGCCAAGGTCGACAATTTCGCCTCGAGACTCTTGATCTCGCTCTTCAGCTCGGTGCCCTGCCGCGCGGCTCGTCCCGCCGAGTCCTGTGCCTCATTCAGCTGTTGATGCTCATGACGATCCATAACCATGGTGAGCTCTCCATTCGCGGATTTTCGGATTGATTTCGAGGAGGCACGGCTTCTGTAAGCAACCAGCCGACGGCGACTCAGGTGTTGAAAGTGCGATCTCCGGCGTCTCCCAAGCCGGGTACGATGAACTTTTGCGAGTTCAGTTCGGGGTCGACCGAACAAACGTAGATTTGCGTATCGGGGTATTCCACGTGGACGATGTCGACACCCGCTTGAGCGGCGATGATGGACAAAAGTTTGACTTTGCGAACGCCCCATTTCTGAACAGCGTCGATCGCCAGCGAGGCTGAGCCGCCGGTCGCCAACATCGGGTCGAGAACGAGAGCCGTGTCGACCGGCCGTGCGGGCGGCAGTTTGCTGTAGTACTCAACCGGCCGCGCGGTCGCTTCATCTCGATAGAACCCCAGATGCCAAACCTCAGCATCGGGGATCAGATCCAGAATCGGGTCCA
>JASMLW010000129.1 GCA_030748485.1 Pirellulaceae bacterium | reverse complement strand
AGGATCTGATAGAGCGGCGTCGATTCGGGGAAGGAGCCGTTCACCTTGCCCGACACGTCGTTGCCGTAGACGACGCTCAACTCCCATTGCTCGCCGATCAGCGTGAGCGCTTGCTGCAGGGACGTATCGCGGACGGAGAGGCTGCCCTTCTGCATCAACTTGTCGCGAACGTCAGCCGGAAAGCGCGACAGGAATTCAGGTGGCCCGCCCGGCTTCGTCGGCGCGACCGGCCGCGGCGCGTTGGGCCGCGGCGGAAGCGGCTGGCGGCCACCGTCGCTCTGGCCCGGTTGACCTAATCCGGGACCCTGCGCGCATGCGCGGGGCGCGGGAATGACTGAGAGCAGAACGATCTGCGCGATGAGCAGACGGGTGACGCTGTGCGTAAACGGGGAGCGGATTGACATGCATCCTCCAGTGACAGTTCTGATCCACCCGCGCCAAAGCGGCGGAGCTTCGCGGGAGGATCAGACACCCTTCCTAGGTCAGTCAGTGCCTGCGAACGGCGAACAGACGCCCTGCGCCTCTGCTCGCTATCTACTCGGAACCGCCCGGCGGCTCCGGGGCTCCTTCGAGCGCCGGGCCGGATGATTCTGATTGTTTCGCTTTTTCGAGCCCAAAGAGAAGCAGATCCGTCCGCATCTGGATGCTCTTCGTCTGCGCGTCCGGTTGAACCTGCAACGTTTTGACGTGCAGCATTCGATCCATTCCGTGGATGCCCGCGAAGAGACGTTTGAGGTTGTCCAGGTTGCCGGTGGCGTTCAGGCTGACCTCATACGTAAGCAGATCGTACCCAGTTCCTCCTGATTGGGTCTCTTGTTCGCCGCTGTTGTCCAACAGCGGATGGTCATCGGTTTTCCAGGAACGGGTCCTGGGAGTACTGACTTCAATCCGTCGGAATTGGCAGCCAGTTTTTCTGACTAGTTCAGTTAGTTCGTCGGGGATGACTTTGATGTCGCTCTCGGTCACCGCCCGGTTTTTCAGTTGGGTAAGTCGCTGGTTTATTTCGACGCGTTGATTTTTGAGGTCGTCGAGTCGGCCGACTTCGGTTTCGGCGTCGCCGAGATCCATCGCCAGCTGTCCTTCCTCTTCGATTAGCGCAAAGTACTTATCGGCCGCCATGCCGAGGCCTGCGAACAGAACGAGCAAGGTTAGGGTTATTACGATCAAACGTCTCGCAGGATGCTCTAACACCCTACGTAGAAGAAGTTTAAAGCGAAGCACTATCACTCTCCTCACCACTGATACGACCGGCTAATTGGCATTGGATGTCAAACCGGGTCACCGCTTTTGTTTTGACATTGGAAGTGGGCGCGCCGGGCGCCTGGGCGCCGTCTTCGGCGTTGGACTCACCCGCGTCGGCCTCGCGGAGTGCGACGCTCGAGAAGCCGGGGTACTTCCGCAGCCAGTCCCGCAGCTTGTACATGCTCTCCGCGTTGTACGTGTTTGCTTTGAGCACGACGCGGCCGTCGGCGTCGACTTCGAGACTCTCCAGCCACGTGTCATCGGGCAGGCACTGAGTAATGGTTGTCGAGAGTTGGTGCCATTGCGGCCCGACCAATCCGAGATCCACGGTCTCGTAGTGGCTGAGCAGTTTGCGGGCGGCGCTCAACTCGTCATCCAATTCGTTCGCTTCGATCCGCAGCGGTTCAAAGGTGGCGATTTGCAAGGCCGTCTCGCTCGCACCTCGCTGCATTTGAAAAACGAGGACCCAAGCCCCGGCCGCCAACGCGATCGCGGCGGCGAGCGGAAGGAACGCCTTGATCAGGCCGGGGATGAGCGGGCCGCTCGATTGGGACGCGATCCGCTCGAGTAGATTGGGAGTCGTGTAGGAGGTTTCGTTGTTGATCCTCAGCAGCATGGCTCCCAGGGCCGGACAGAAGCTCGGGTCGACATCGCTGTTGGAGAAGTCCCACGTCTCATCGATTTCGTCGGGAGTGGCCACTTCAGCTCGGATGGATCCGTGGTGCGTGAACGCGTCGCGCAGTTCGAGGAGATCGGCGGAGTGACCACAGAGAACAGCTCGGTCCAACCGTCCATTCGTGAAACGAACGTAGCGGTCACAGTATCTCTGCAACCGACTTAGGTGATGTGTGATCGTCTCCGCGATCTGGTCGGGTTCGAGATCTCCGGTGGGGCGGTAATCGAGCAGCAGTTGACCTTCGTGAGTGATGCCAACTTCGACGCCTAGGTCATTGACGTTGACGATCAGAGTCGGGCCATCGGCGTCGGCTCCACAATGTCCCAACACGCGTGACAGCGCGGACAACGACGGCTCGATGATCCGCAGTTCGACGTCCGCCTGCTGCGCCAACTCCATCAACAATTCGAGTGTCTTCTGATTGACGACCGACAGCAGGGCGTGCTGGTGTTTGGCGTCGGTCTGGCGGATCGTGCCGCCGAGCGCCTTTTGCCCGGGACCGAGCGACAAGTAGAGCGCGCTGCGTTCCTCGAGATCTTCTAGTTCCTGATCGACTCGCTCCTCCGTGCGGATCACAGTTGCGCAAATCGCGCGCGGCGTCCGCGCAGGACGCTAGGAGAACGTAGCTCGGGATTTAGCGTTTTCAATCGCCGGTGGAGACTTGCTGGCGGTGAACCGGCTGCGACATGTCAGCGGCTCGTTGCGGCCGAGTTGGTCGGCACAATTCGATTGTGCCGGCTGCAACACATGTGACGTTGAGGATTGGGAATGCGTGGCATCGATTCCTCTCACACGGTGGGCGGAGCCGGGCCTAGCTGGGGAACCCGTCGCCCGGCAATGAGTCGATGCCGCCTTCGTCCCAATCGCCGGGACCGTCCGAACTCTCACCGCCGCCGCCAAACTCATCGTCCTGGCGACTCTTGCGCTCGTCTGTCAGAGCTTGAGTCACTTCGGACCCATTGTGCAAGAAAGTCACACGCGGCGGTTCGATCTTCACCATGCGGATGTTCTTGATCTGTTCGCCCTCTTTAAACGAGGTGAGCTTTCCGCCCACCGACAACAGAGCGCGGGGCTCCCGCACTTTGACAAATCCCATCAAGCTGGGGCCGCTCGATTGGCGACTACTTTGCTCATCAAACGTCGCGGCTCGAGCCGTCTGTTCTTTGGCGACACTGAATGGGTTGGCCCGCTGCGGACGGGGCGGCCGAAAGCTGATTGGACTGGACCAGTCAAAGTCGACTGCCCGTCCTTGCGAGGCTCCACCGCTCCCTTCGGTTTCCACGATCGGCAATCCATCGGACCCCAGGCTGGGCGGCGGCGGCACGTCCATGTCGGCGGAACCACCGCAGCCGGCGGTGAAGCAGCAAGCGAAGGCGGCCGCAACAATCGTTCGGAACGACATGGTTCTTCTCGTCGCTGGTGAAACTGACTGGTGAAACTGACGAGCCGGCGCTGGCTACTGGCGCGACCGGTCACCTGAAACGGTAGCACGTCGCCAGGCGTCAGGCGTGCGAATCGCGTCAATCGGGCGAATCGCGTCAGGTGGCCGCATGTTGATGAGCTGGTGTCGCGTTCGCCGCCGCTTCGCTTTCCGACTGGCGTTTAAGCAAATGCAGCGCACATTGCATCGTCATCAAGATGTCCGTCGTCGTCAGGACGCCGCACAGTTTTTCGTCGGACACCACGGGGAGGCACGAAATCCGTTGTTTCAGGAACATCGTAATGGCCGGATTGATCGGAGTATTCGGCGCGACCGTCAACGGAGCACTCGACATCGCGTCGGCGACGCGACTGCGGTTGGTCTTGACCAAGTCTCGGTTGCTGATGATGCCGACCAGTCGTCCGCTTTGATCACAGACCAGCAGGTGGCGGATCTTGGCGGACCGCATGATCTCCGCCGCTTCGGCCAAAGATGCGTTTGGCGCGACGGTCGCCAAGCCTCGCGACATCAGGTGACACACTTGGACTTCGTTGCGGCCAAATCGTTCGGGCGCCGCCGCCAGCGTTTTGAAGATCTCCTGCCGCTTTTGGAAGATCCAGTCGGAGTCGTATTCCCGAGTCGTTTCTTCGTTCTGCTCGCTCAGTCGTCTGAGACGGTCGCGCCGCTTCAGCAGCCACCAGAGCAGTAGGTTGACGACAATGCTGAGTGAGATCACGGGCGTTTGCCAGACTCGCAACCATTGGCTCCGAGTCAGTCGTGGCCGCTGTTCGACGATGACCGGCGGCCGCGAAGTCGATGTTGGCGATTCAGCATCGGCGACCGCGTCGTTGATCGAGTCGAACGTGTGGGCGGCCGAGTTGGACAGGAATCCGGCCCCGACCGTGACGGCGCCGGCGATCACTGCGAGGATCACGGCGTATTCGACGATCGTCGCGCCCCGCCGCCGGCGGTCCCGCGGACCGCTATTTCGAGTTGCCGTCATGTCTATCCCCGTTACTCGACCTCATCGCCATGGAAAACATAGATCGCGGCGGTCGCCTTGGGCGAATGCCCGCGCCGTTACAAATGATTTACACCGGTGGGCGCCTTACCCTCCGTAGAATTGGGGCGTCCCGCCAGCATTTGGGGCGTCCCGCCAGCATGTGCTCGGGGGCAAGAGAACTCACGCGAAGGAGACTAGTCATGTCGATGCTGCGACGAGTTTGGACAGTGGCGACGATTGTGTCGGCTTTGTCGTTCCTATCGATAAGCGAACTGCGAGCAGAATCGGCTCACGACCGTCTGATTGCGGCGGCCGTCGGCGGCGACCTCGATGCGGTCAACGAACTGCGGGTCGCCGGACAAGCGGCAGTCGACAGTCTCCGCGCTCGTCGCGCGAGCATTGCCCAACAGCTTTCCACCGCTGAGACGGCGGCGGAGGGCAAAGAGCTGATGGCTCGCTACTCGCGCATCAACGAACTGATCGACCGAGTTGGCGGCGCTCGCTATTGCTCCGAGTCGGGGCTCTACTGGCACACCGATCTCGCCACCGCTCTCGAGCGGGCTCGCAGTGAAGGCAAGCCCATTCTCAGTCTGGCCCTGTTGGGCAAGTTGACCGAAGAGTACAGTTGTGCGAACAGCCGTTTTTTCCGCACGACGTTGTACGTCCACCCAACAATATCCGACGAACTGCGGCGACGATTCGTGTTGCATTGGCGAAGTGTGCGGCCCGTGCCGACGGTCACCATTGACTTTGGCGATGGTCGAGTCGTTCGGCAGACGATTACCGGCAACAGCGCCCATTACGTCTTGGGTCACGACGGCCGACCGTTGGACGTGTTGCCGGGCCTGCACGCGCCGTCCGCTTTCCGACAGTGGCTGACCAACTCAGCCAGCTTGGCGGCGGTTTACAACAAGGCGCCGGCCGACCGCCGTAGCCAAGTTCTTCGCGATCACCACACAGCCGCGTTAGCCGCCATCAATGAGAAGCGAGATCGCGAGTTGCGCGAAATCGGCATGGGGTTCCTCGTCGAGACGCCGGAGCAGTTGTCGACTGCTGAGCTGAAACGGGTCCCCACGGCGGCGGAGGCTTCGCTCCGAGCGAAGCCGAAGTCGGCGGGAGAGTTGCGATTGGTGCGCGAGCTGGGCCGACCTTCACCCTGGACCGATCCAGAATTCCGTCAGCGATGGTTGGAAGCGGCCTCCTCGTTGATCGCCAAGCGGCACCCGGAGTGGCGTGACATCTCAACCAGCGCCGCTTCCTTGATGCGGCGGGAAAACCCATCGGCCGCCGTGGCCACGGCGCTCGCCGTCACGAAGCGTCGAGCCGAAGTGCGGACGCTGGCGTTCGTGAACAACTTTCGAGATTCGCTCGCTGTCGACACCGTCTTTAATGAATACGAGCTGCACCGGCAGGCGCACGCTTGGTTCCTCAATGCCGACAAACCGTTGGAACTGATTGGTTTGAACGATCGCGTTTACGCTGAGTTGTTCCTCACACCGAAGGACGATCCTTGGTTGGGGTTAGCCGGAGAGGACGTGTACACTGGATTGCGAGATGGGGGGCGGGTGACGAAACCGGAAAGCCAAGCGGACGCCGGCAGTCCTTAGAGGTGCTCCATGCGAACGATCTTGACCGTTGAAGACGATCCGGCGATCCGCCGCGGGGTCGTCGACGCGTTGCGGTACACGGGATTTCGCGTTCTCGAAGCCGCCGATGGCGACTCGGGTCGCGTGCGCGCTCTGCGCGAAGAGTACGACCTGCTGCTGCTCGACCTGGTGCTGCCCGGCCACGGCGGCTTGGAGATTCTCCGCGAAGTCAAGGAGCTTCGCCCAACTCAGCCCGTCATCATCTTGACCGCCAAGGGCGCCGAAGACGATCGAGTCGAAGGGCTTCGACGCGGAGCCGACGACTATGTGGTGAAGCCGTTCAGCGTGAAGGAACTGCTCGCGCGGGTGGAAGCCGTGTTGCGCAGATCGCCGGAGCGGCCCGGCGTCATGGAGCACGTGCAATTGCCCGCCGGGGAAGCCGACTTCGCTCGCCGCGAGATTCGCTATCTCGACGGCGATCGCGAACCGCTCTCAGAACGAGAGGCGGAGCTGCTCCGCTATCTCGTCCAGAACCAAGGCCGCGCGATCTCCCGCGACGAGTTGCTGGCCAACGTTTGGCGGATCAGTCCGCAGGGCGTTTCCACTCGCACCATCGACATGCATGTCGCTCGCCTGCGGGAGAAACTGCGCGACGACTCGACGCGGCCCGCTCTGCTGCTCACCGTTCGCGGCAAGGGATACATGTTCGCCGCCGAGTCTCACGAGGGAAGCTCCCCATGAAACACCCTTGGCAGATTTGGAGCCTCTACGGCTGCTGTTCGCTCGTTGTCTTTGTCGCCATGGCGTGGTTGACCAGTCGCGCTCTGGAGTTGGATCGAGCGGAGTCGATTGCCCGCCGTCGCGCGTTGCAGGAGGAAGAGGTCAGCGCCGCGTTGTGGACTTTGGATGTTGAGTTGAGCCGGCTCCTGGCTCCTGAAATCGCCCGCCCGCTCGACCACTTTCAACCGTTCCTGGCGCCGGCCGCCGGTAAGTCGCAATCGTTCGGGGGGAAGTCGCCAGCGCAGAGCGTCGAGCCCCAACAGCCGGCGCACGTCGCGGTCGGGCAGCCTTCTCCGTTGCTGCTGGAACCTAAGTCGCCGTATGTGAAACTCCATTTCCAGTTGCGCTCCAACGAGCAATGGACGTCGCCGGAGTGTCCGGAATCGGATTACCGCGCCGCCGCCCTCTCGCTGGGCGTGCCCGTTCATCGCGTCGATTCCGATCAGCGATTGCTGGCTGACCTCAAACAGGCCATTCGTTTCGATACGCTGGCGGACATGTTGCCGCTGGAGGCGGCGGAGATGGCGCTCGCCGCGCAAATGGAGTTGATGAATGGTCCCATGGACCTGGCCAACGCCAATCCAATTGGCCGGGGCGGAAACAGCACGCTTTACGATGGCCAAATCTCGGCGCAGGCCGGCCAGCAACAACAGTTGGCGAACGTGGCTCAATCCAAGCCTCAACAACAGGCGGCCAATCGCCAACTGAGGCAGGCTTACGAGTTGCTCAGTCGACGAGCTCAGTTTCGCAATCAAGTGGCGGCCAATCAGATGGAGTTCGTCGATGTGCTTTCGCCCGAGGCGGCCGTCGACGAGAGAGTAACGCAGGCGCTCTGGTATCAGTCCGACCTGTTGCTCGCCCGACTCGTCTCCGTTCACGGCGAACTCGTGATCCAAGGTTGTTGGCTCGATTGGCCGGCGATACGCGGACGACTCATCGAATTGTTGCACCATCAACTGGCGGACGCCGATTTGCAGCCCGTTCAGGACATGAGCAAAGTGAAACTCAGTCGAGTCATGGCGACGCTGCCCGTGCAAGTCGTGACGCCGCCCGTTGCGCCCGGGCCATCCGAAATGACGCCTGTGCGAGTTTCGCTGCTGATCGCCTGGGGGTTTCTCGGGCTAACCGCTTTCGCTCTGGCATTCTTGTTGCACGGTGTTTCGACTCTGAGCGAACGCCGCGCGTCGTTCGTCTCCGCCGTAACGCATGAACTGCGGACACCGCTGACCACGTTTCGGATGTACGCCGAAATGCTCTCCACCGGAATGGTGTCCGAGCCGAAGTCGCAGCGCGAATACCTGCAGACCTTGGGACGCGAAGCAGATCGGCTGACCCACCTGGTTGAAAACGTGCTGCAATACGCGCGGCTGGAACGAGGTCGCACGGCGCGGTCGTTCGACGAGATGTCGGTGGGCGAGCTGCACGAGCGCGTGGCGGCGCGACTGAGGGAGCGGCTGGCCCAAGTCGACATGGAATTGGTCGTCGCGCTGGAGGACGGTTGCGACAAACTCGAGGTCAAGACGGACGCCAGTGCAGTCGAGCAGATTCTGTTCAATCTAGTTGACAACGCCTGCAAGTACGCCGTCCGCGCGGAGGATCGTCGCGTGCACTTGGAATGGTCGACCGACGCCCGGCGTCTGGTTGCGCGAGTAATCGATCACGGTCCGGGAATCTCCACCACGGGGCGCAAACGACTGTTTCGGCCGTTCTCCAAATCGGCCGACGAAGCAGCCCGCTCAGCCCCCGGTGTCGGACTGGGGCTCGCCCTCTCCCGTCGACTGGCCCGCGATCTCGGCGGCGAATTGAAATTGGAGTCGCCGAGTGGAGGCGGAGGCGGAGGCCCAGGCGCCAGGTTTGCGCTGCGTCTGCCGAGGGAATGACCGGGGGAATGACTAAGGCCTAAAGACTAATGACTAATGAATGACGAAGGCCTAATGACTAAGGAGGACGGGGCCGGGGGGCGTTGGGGACGAGTGGGCGTTGGGCGCGAGTCAGGGGCGTTTACGCCCCAATCCGCCGCAGGCGGCATAGGCCCGTGCTTGAGCACGGGTGAACCAGACGTGACGGCGGCATCCAACGTTCCATTCTCGCGCTGCCCCGCGCTGTCGCGTTCCACACTCGCGTCGCCCCGCGCCACCGCTCCAAAGAGTCAGAGGGGCGTTTACGCCCCAATCCGCCGCAGGCGGCATAGGCCCGTGCTTGAGCACGGGTGAACCAGACGTGACGGCGGCATCCAACGTTCCATTCTCGCGCTGCCCCGCGCTGCCGCGTTCCACACTCACGTCGCCCCTCTGACACTCTGACTCGCGCCCAACGCCGGCGCCCGTCCTCGTTAGTCATTAGGCCCTAGTCATTCATTAGTCATTAGACATTAGGCCTTAGTCATTCCCGGGTCATTCCCCCGGCCCTGCGGGTCCGCGGACGAGGTAGATGAGCGGAACTTGCTTCTCACCTCGGAAGAAGTTCTTGGTGGTGTTGAGTTGACCGGCCAACTTGGAAACCAACGCCTCCCGCTGCAGGATTATCGACTCGAGCGCTTCGCCCAGCTCAAACTGGAAGACGTGAATCTGTTCGGCGTCGGGGCGGGCCTGGGTGACGGCTTGGTTGACGCGATTGAATTCGCGAAACACATCGAAGTCGCTCGAGTGCAAACTGATGTTGAATCGTGTGCCGGCGACTGAGCCGTCTTGCATTTCCAGCGACTCAATGATTTCGGTGTGCTGCTTGATGCTCGCCAGCACAACGGCCATGCGAACGCTCCCGGTAGCATCTCCCGTCTTGCCGCGAAACATCTGGCTCTTTTCAATCGCCGTCTTTGCTGGACCGTCGACTTCGCGGGTGTCCCGCATGGGGATCTCGAATCGCTCGAGCACGTCGTCGAAGACGCGGTCGCGGACACCCCGTTCGGTCAAATGAAACTCGGCGACGACGACAGCCCTCACCGGCACACCGGCGAATTCGACCATCTGCGTGACGCCGATTTCGGGTCCTGGATCGGGTGGCTCGACGACGTCCGGACCTGGGTCGGGCGGGACTGGAACTTCGACGACCGAATTGTCGGGATCCGCCTCCGGCGTCACAACATGGGGATTGTCGCCCGGGTCGCGGAAGAATGAGACCACCAGGGTGATGGCGGCCGCGGTTGCGATGATCGCGGCGACGACGAACCATTGCTGCGACTTGTCTCGGGCTGTCTCCGCGCTCGCCGGACCAGCTTGTTCGGCTGGCGCATCAGGTTCCGGAGCAGCAGGTTTCAGTTCACCGACTTCGGCCAGCACGCGACTGGCAAAGTTCGCATCGAGCGACTCTTGGGGCAGCGCGGTCAGCTCGTTCCGCACGCCCTGGAGTTCCTCCAAGAACTCGCGGAGTTCTTCGCTCTCGCGAAGCAACTCCTCAGCGCGCACTCGCTCATCCGATGACAATTCGTCATCAAAATAGGCGCTGATCAGTTCGTGGGAATCGTTGGACATGGGACAAAGCTGGTTCGAGAAAAATGAGAAGCGTGGGGGTCAGTTGTTTCCCGGTTTCAAGTGGTCCCGGAGCTGTATTCGAGCGCGGTGGAGTCGGCTGCGAACGGTGCCCACGGGCAAATCGAGGATTTCGGAAATCGCTTCGTAACTCAGACCCTCAAGTTCTCTCAATACGAGTATCGATCGGTGTTCCTCATTCAGTTTCTGTAATGCCTGTTTGAGTGCTTGTGCGCCTTCTTCTCGTTCCAGATTTCGGTCCACCGGCTCGCCGTCCGAAAGCGGCTCGATGCCCGTATGTTCCCTTACTTGGTCGATGGACTGGACCGGTTTCTGCCGCCGTCTTCGGCTCACGGCCAAATTAAAGGCAATGCGGTAAATCCATGTGTAAAAACCACTTTGGCGTTGGAAGGTGGCCAGTTTCACATAGGCCTGGACGAACGCCTCCTGGACCACATCCTCCGCGTCCTGTCGGCTTCCCAGGGTGTGGAACACGGCGTTGAAGAGCCGATCTTGGTAGCGAACCACCAAGTGTCCAAACGCACTGGCCTGGCCTGCGAGAGTTTCGTCGATCCAATCAGATTCGTCGGTACCTACCACGCTACTGCCTTGGGACGCTGGCGCCGGCGAGAAAGTTCCATGAGAGTGGCCAGAAATCGCTAATGCGTGATTATTACACAACTTAGCCGATCGGCAAGGCAACTCTGACTCCTCGCGGTTCTCAAGTCCAGCTCCCTTCGCGGTGCATGACGATTCCCCCCCATATGGATTAAAGCAACTTGGCGGTTGGTCTGACCGCCTTTCCATCGCTCGTTGGTGTGCGTAGCCACTGTAGGCGGGACTGCGTAGGCGACTGCGAGCCGAAGACCACTGAGCTTGCACAGAATAACCAGAATGTGAATATATGTCCCGTAAGTTGCGAGCTTTTCTTTGGTTTTCAGAGGTCCGTTTTGGACGAGGCACTTCGCGAAGAATTTGACAGTTTCGTCAACCAGGTGGTCGAGGAATTGCCCGATCAACTCACCAAGTTGCTCGACGAAACGCCATTGATTGTTGAGGACGAGCCGGCTCGGCATGTCCTGGACGCCCTGGGCGTCGATCGGGCCGAACTCTGCGGTCTGTTTTCCGGTGTCGCGCTCACCGATCGGTCGCCCAGCTTGCCATTTGAGCCTCCGACGAGTGTTTACATCTATCGCTTGGGGGTTAGGAGATTGGCGGCCCAACAGAGCCGCCTGCGGCGATCTTCTCGCGCCGACGAGTTGAGGCGGCAGATACGGATCACTGTGCTGCATGAATTGGGGCACCTTCACGGTCTGGACGAGGGCGACCTGGCTCGCCTTGGATACGGATAGAGAGCCCACGGGCGAGGGGCGGAAGGGACACCCGAGCGATAGCGCCGTTGGGGAAACGCCGCCGGCAACTGGCCTTACGACGGCCGGATCACTACACTGGTGGGGTGAAAAAACCCGCTGGTCGCAGGGACTCAATTCGTCGTGTCACAAGCTTTTGACCCATATCACGTCTGGTTGGGGATTCCCCCAAAAGACCAGCCCCCCCACCATTACCGGTTGTTGGGCATCGAAGAATTCGAATCGGATTTGTCGGTGATTGAACACGCGGCGGACCGACAGATGGCCCACCTGCGGACATTCCAATCGGGAAAGCACTCGGACGCATCCCAACAACTGCTCAACGAAATATCCAAAGCGAAGGTGGAGTTGCTGACACCTGAGCGCAAACAGGAATACGACCGGGCGCTGCGCGGACGCCGAACGGCGGGCGCTCCAGCGACCGCCAGTGCGCCTCCAACGACGGCTCCCAAGGTCCCTGTTTCGGCCGCGGCCGCTGTCGCTCCTGCCACTCCTGTCGCTTCACGCCGCGTCAAGCGCGCCCCTGAAAAGCCGTTCTACACCAACCCGATTTTGCTGATCGGCGGCGCCGCGGGAGCAGCGGCCGTATTGATTGGCTTGGTCGTGTTCCTGTTGAGTGGAGACGACGGTCCGCAAGTGGGCGGTGGGAATGGCCAAGGACAAGGGACTGGCGGAACGGGAACTCAGGGCGGCGGTGGTCAGGGTGGTGTCGGTCAGGCTGGCGTTGGTCAAGGTGGTGTCGGTCAGGGCGGCGGTGGTCAGGGTGGTGTCGGTCAAGGCGGAACTGTAGGACAGGGAGGCACGGGGGCTCAGGGAGCTGGCAAGAATCCAGTTCGATTGATTCCTGCCAATCCGACGGCGCTATCGCGAGTGCTGCCAACGAGTATGCAGGCGCAAGTTGCCGGCGCGCATGGTTTCCTACATCGTGAATTCGCCTTTGTGCAAACATTGCCGTTGGACAAACTGGATTCCATGCTCTCGACGCTCGGGATGTATGGGTACGCGGTCAAGCGCGCGCGGCCGTACAAGAATCCTGCCGGAGTGCGAGTGGCCGTCTTGTGGCGCCGGACGGGTCAACCATCCGCCGTCGCCGTTGGAGTGAGGCGCGACGACGTCGCCAAACTCAGCGCCGAGACGCGAAGGTCACAGCAACTTGTGCCAATCGACGTCACGCACTACGACGACGACACATACGCAGTCGTGTGGGGCGAGTTGGCGGAGGGCGTCACCGACAGCGCGGTCACCGTCGGATTGACCGACGAACAGGGGAGCGTCAGCTGGAAAGCGCGAACCGAGGCAGGTTTCCAACCCGCTGTCATGCACTTCGCGAGTGAAGACGACGTGGAATTCCGAAGTCACGTCTGGGTCAAGCCGTCCGGCCGCTTTTTCCAATGGCGCGGCAGCGGAATCAACCTGGGCAATCTACTGAAACAGCGCGACGACGGCTTGACCGACCTGCACATGTCGCTGCATCCGGACCCGCGTTTCAGTTATCTCTATTCCGGGGTGTTCGATAAGAGCATCGACATGTGGGATGAGGTTCACGCGCTGTCGCCGACGGAGCACGTTTCCCGCGCGGTTGAATTCGCGAAGGAGGGGCTGCGACCGGTGTCGATCGCCGTCGCCACGGCGTCGAAGGGACGCTCGACTTCCGCATCGGTTTGGCACCTACCCAAGGGCTCAGAGCCGTCTGCTCGTCTGCTCGCCGCACGCCGCAAAACAGGTGGGACGGGGGTCGCGTCGACCACGGCGAAGGTCGCTGTCCGCGTCGGCAACGGCGGTCATGTTTCGGTCGACAGGACGCGTGGCCAAGCGATGCTCCGGTCGACGTTCACTGCCGAGATGATTGTCAAGGAAGCAACTCACCCAACGTCGAAGTTCGCGCACACACTGATGGGAAACGCCAGTGGGGTCAAGGACCTGGAACGAGGTTGGCTGCTGGTCAATGAGCAACCGGCGGGAGCGCGGGAGAACATCTTCCGCTTGCACTGGAACGACGGATCGAAGGAGCGGGTGATCGAGGGGAAGACGGCGTCCCAGCCGGGCTCGTGGAGGCACGTGGCGGTTTGCAATGAGGTGGTGCCCGGAGCCGAATGGCGCACGCAGGTGTTCGTGGACGGCAAGAAGATAGCTGAGCAGTCATTGCCCTTCACGACACGAGTTGCTCCCTCGCTCGACGACCTGGCCATCGGCGCGCCGCCGAAATTGAAGTGGCCTCACAGCGCCGAGATGCTGGTGCAGGCATTTCGGCTGTCGCGAAAGCCGCTCTACAGCGACGACTTCACGGCGCCGGATTCCCTGCCGGTCACCGGCGCCGAGACGATGGCGAGCTGGGATTTCTCCAAAACTGGTTCGACGGTGACCGATCTGACGAACTCCAAGCGACACGGCACACTGGTCGCCAGCACTTGGGGTTCGCCCGCTCAATCGCCAGGAATGGCGACGCCCCTGCCCGACGCGACCGCTTCAGTCGGAACGGGAACGGGAACGGGAACGGGGACACCCCCCAAGCCTCCCGAGCCCCCGATCAAACAGGAGCCGGAACCCGCCGCCGCCGAAATCACCGCGGCGCTCGCCAAGGTGAAAGACGTCTTCAAGGATGAGTACGACGCGGCGGTCGCACCAGCGGACAAAGCCGAACTCGCCTCAACGCTATTCAAGCAGGCGGGGGAGACGAAGGACACGGCCGCCAAGTTCGTTCTGTTCGATGAAAGCGCGCAGCTCGCCGCATCGGGCCATGATCTCAACCTCGCCCTGCGAATACTCAACGATTTGGAGAAGCACTACGAGGTCGACGCCTGGCAGCGGTGCCGAGATCTGGCGAAGGAGTCGTTCAAGGGCATTCGCGCAAAAGCTGACCGCGTGCGGCTCGCCGTTCGAGTTTTCGACATGGTCGACGACGCGGTCATCGCCGAGAAGTACGACGCGGCGCTCGAACTGTGCAAGCTCACCTCCGCGGAGGCCAGGCAAGGCGGCGACACGGACTTGGCCAAGACCGCCTACCAAAGGAACCAGCAACTCAAAGCCGATCAGAAGCTTTGGGATGACGCCAACAAAGCTCGTACGGCCTTGGCCGCGGGCGACGACCCGGCGGCGCACGGCACGTTGGGTCGCTATTTGGCGTTCGTCAAAGGGAACTGGACAGAGGGCTTCGATCACTTGGGGAAAAGTGATGACGCCGCCGTCAAAACGCTCGTCGCCAACGACGCCAAGGCGCCCACTGATCCGAAGGAACAACTGGCTCTCGGGCAGCAGTGGCAGACGTACGGCGATCAGCACAAGGACGCGGTTGTGCAAAACGGCGCGTGGCTGCGAGCTCAACACTGGATCGAGCGGGCTCAACCCAAATTGACGGGCCTCGATCAACCCAAAGCGGCGAAGCTGCTCAAGGAAATCGTCGACAAGGTGATCCCGTTGAGCGGCGCGAATCGCGGCGCCACCACGCTCGCCTGGCTCAACGCTCCCGAGGGCGAAGTCAAGTCGTTTCAAGGTCACACCGACGACGTGATCGATATCGCTATCTCGTCGACCGCGCGTTGGATGGCGACCTCTAGCCATGACGGGTCGGTGCGAGTTTGGAATCTCGCCACCGGCGCCCAGGTCCACGAGCTTCGTTCGCAGGCGTCGCGATTGACCAGTGTGGCGATTACGCCGGATGAACGATTCGTCATCGCGGGCGGAAACCTCAAAGGGCTCGCTGTCTGGAACCTGAAAACGGGACAGGCGGCGGGCGAGATTGCCACGCCCTACCCGGTGGCTTCATTGGGGGTCTCGCCCAATGGACGAAAGCTGGTTTCCGGGATGTCGACAAGCGGCCGCGCCAATGTCTTGCTGACCAATCTGACCAACATGCGACCGATCGGCCAATTGCAATCGCGGGGATACATCCGCGGACTCGACGTCGCGCCCGACAGCCAGTCGGCCGTTACGATCGATTCCAGTGAGAACGTAGTGATTTGGGATTTGACGAAGGGTACTCCGATTGCCGAGACCACGGTTGATCGGTCGATGACCGACGTGAAATTCTCTCCCAATGGCGACCGCGTCGCGCTGGTCGTGTCCGGCAATGTTCGCATCTGGGACCCCGAAGCCGGTCTCATGACTCACAAGTTGGAACTGACCAACGGAATCAACTCGCCCAACGCGCTGAGTTGGTCTCCGCAAGGGGATCGGATTTTGGTTGGAGATAATTACGGTCGGGCTGTCTTATGGGACGCCGCATCGGCCAAGGTCATCAAGGCGGTGATCGGCCGTTTGGATCGATTTTCCAGCAGCACGGATATCTCGGCGGTTGAGTATCTCCCGGATCCGCGCGGGGCCGTCATCGGCCTGGAAGACGGCAACGTACGCATCTTTCGTTTGCCAGACTAACGCTCGCGCCAACGTGATCGCTGGGACCTTCTCCGCTGGCAATAGAAACCACTTGCCGGCGCGCCGTTGGAGAATAACTTGGCGAGCGATTCACAATTCGACCTGCGGCCGGCGACGCCTGCGGATCGCGATTCGATCATCGCGTTGATCGATCGAGTCTATCGAGAGTACGGAGACCGAATCTGCTTGGACGACGCCGACGCCGACCTGTTGGACATTTCGGCCAGCTATCGAGAGTTCGGCGGCGAGTTCGTCGTGTTGGCGAACGACGATGAGGTGGTCGGGACGCACGCGGTTCGGGAAACAGAGCAGCCTGGTGTTTGCACTTTCCGGCGACTCTACCTGGAAAGCGATTTGCGCGGCGGCGATTGGGGCGCCCGCCTGATGGAATGGGCCGTGGAGTGGAGCAAGACCAGGGGCTTTGAGCGGGTTGAATTCTGGTCCGACACGAGATTCGAGCGGGCTCACCGGTTTTTCCAGCGACTGGGCTTCACGCAATCCGGCTCCGTTCGTCACTTAGATGACGGTTGGGAGCCTTATAGCGAGTTTTTCTTTTTTCGCGATCTGTCGTCTTGAGCGACATGGCCGCCTCGCGACCAACCAGAAATCGCCGTCGCCCTCTCGGCCTTGGCGCGTGAATTCCCGGCTGGGGACCTATCTTTGCCTGGGCGTTTATTCCTACTTGGTCCGGGTGCGCGATGGGCGTCTTTGGCAACTTAAGCGGAAAACTCACCAGGTCAACTCGCCGGACGATCGGGTCGACTTGTTTGATCGTCTATGTCGCGGTCGTGGTTGCCTACCTGGCGGCTTTCTTGCAAACGCCGATCGGAGCACTGGGGATCGACTCACTGACGGGCCGTCCCTTTACACGAATCGACTTCCAGTTGTTGCTCGTCCAGGCGCCGTCGTTCCTGATCGGGCAATGGACCGGCGGAGATGTCAGTCGAGTTGTTTTCGCCGATCGAATTGTCGTGATCGCGACGGCCGCGTTGCTAGTCGCCGCGTGCTATGCGCCCGGACGACTGCTGCTGCGCGGCTTTCGTGTTGGCGCCGCGTTGACTCGCTTCGAGACCGTGCTGTTCTCACTCGCCGCCGGGCTGAATTTGGTGTCGCTTTGGACGCTATTTGTCGGCCTGGCCGGCGGGCTCGGCCAACCGATTTGGTTCTGGTCGCCGCTGGCGTTTTGCGCATTGGTGGAGGCCGTCAATGTCTGTCGCCGGCAGTCGAACCGATCGACTCCGCCGGCGGCTGAAAGTCAGCCCGTTGCCACTGACGACGTATCGAGTCAACCGTCGAAGTGGTTGTGGATGGGGGCTCCCTTCGTCGTCGTGCTGCTGCTTCTCGCCGCGCTGCCGCCGTGGAGTTACGACGCGCGGTGTTACCACCTGCAGGCTCCCAAGGAATGGCACCAGGCTGGGCAGATCGGCGCGCCGTCGCACAACGTCTACGCCAACATGCCGTTGGGCGCCGAGATGCACGTCCTGATGGCGATGGAGTTGTGGCTTGGCGAAGACAGCTGGTGGTGGGGAGCGCTGGTCGGCAAAGTCGTCATCGCCTTCTACACTCTGCTGACCGCCGGACTGGTTTACGCCGCCGGGCGGCGGCTCTGGAGCGATTGGGCTGGCGCGGTAGGAGCGCTGCTCTACTTATCGACGCCGTGGATCATGTACGTCTCGACGAGTGGTTTGATCGACGGGGTCGTCGGTTGTTACCTCATGTCGGCTGCGCTGGCGCTCTTGCTCGCTCGGCGGCGGTTCGCTCTCTCCCATCACCACGGTGGCGGATGGGGCTTGATCGCCTTGGCCGGCTGGCTGGCCGGTTCGGCCGCCGCCTGCAAATACCCGGCTCTCATCTTTGTCGTCGCGCCAACGTGCTTGTTGGCGGGCTTGATCGCCAAAGCCGCGAGCCCTCAACGCGCCAAGTGGAATTGGAAGCGGGCCTCGGCCGGCGCCGCCTTGCTCGCACTCACCGCGTCAGCCGCGTTTGCTCCCTGGTTCGTCAAGAACGCCGCGCTGCTCGGCAACCCAACCTACCCTCTCATGAGCGACGTATTTGGCGATGGCGGCCAATCCGTGGAGGAGAACGATCGCTGGCGAGAAGCGCACGCCACGCCTCGCGACGCCGCCGGCTGGCGTTTTAGTCCGCGGCAGCTGATCCACTCGACGATCCAAGTCACCTGCCACAGCAATTGGCTGAATCCAATCCTGCTGCCAATGTTCGGCTTCGCCTTCTTCGCCCGCAAGCAAAGGTGGGAGTTTTGCGCAGTTGTTGGATTGATCGCGGTCTACTTTGCCGGCTGGTGGCTGCTGACTCATCGGATCGATCGTTTTTGGCTGCCGGCTGTTCCTCTTTTGGCGCTTGTGGCCGCCGGCTCGGTTGAGCTCGTGCGGTGGCGCCCCGCACTCCATCTAATGCTGTTGCTGGGGCTGATGTCCAACTTCCTGGTCGTCAGTTCGCGAGCGATGGGTGATAACCGGATGCTCGTGTCGCTCGAGCAACTTCGAGACGACGAGCCCCGAGATTGCGACGCCCTGTTCTCGCGAACCAACCCCGTCCACCGGTATCTGAATCGGCACGCGTCGACCTGCGGCGCCGTGCTGTTGGTCGGTGACGCCAAACCGTTCGATCTTGAAATGCCCGTGCTCTACAACACGACATTCGATAAATCGATCTTTGCCGCACTGCTCGAAGGGAAGGACGCCAAACAGCGCCGAGCGGCCCTGCGAGCGGCCGGGATCACTCACGTCTTTGTCTATTGGCACGACATCGACCAAGAGCGCAGCGGGCAAGGATACGGGTTCACTGACTTCGTCACTCGACGACGGGTGCGGCAAGAACTGGTTGACGAGCAGGGCCTTCTCGAACCGATCGACCTCGGCCTGCACCCCGACTTTGCCGAACTCTTCAAAGTCGCCGAGTAGCTCAAGTCCGCTCGGCTCAACCGTCGGTTGGTATTGCTGGCGCCATGGGATTTCGGTATAGCCCCCCGTTCCACTGGACCGTTCGTGCTAGCGACAGGATTGGCGATGCGTGACTCGCAGGCGATGTTGTGGGGGGGAATCTTTGCGGCTTTCGGCATCGCCCTGTCGGGCTGTTCGCAGTTCGCACAGTACCAGGCGTGGCGGCCCGCGTCGGCCGATGTCGACGGAATCGGGACGGTTGCCGTGGGGCATTTCTCCGGTGTTCAGGGCAGTGGACCGATCGGTCGTTCGGCTGTCGTGTCCCAACTGGCGGCGGCCGACCATTACCGGCTAGTAGACTTGCCGCCCTCGGCCGTGCCCACCGGAGAATCTCCGCTGGTGGCGGCTCAGCGCATGGGGGCCGACGCCCTGCTGAAGGGACACGTCGTCAGCTACCACGTCACCGACGACGTCTATCAGAATCAAAGTCTCTCGGTGTCGGAAGGGAACGTCGACTTCGACAACTCCGAAACTGTCGATCGGGAGGGTACGGTGACCGTTTCGTTCGAGTTGGTGGACGCTCATACGGGCGACATCCGAGCTGCCCATACGGCGTCGCATACGTTTCGCGGACAGATGCTTGGCGGCGAAGTTGGCATGCCGGCCCGCG
Organism: Pirellulaceae bacterium; assembly: GCA_030748485.1. GTDB lineage: Bacteria > Planctomycetota > Planctomycetia > Pirellulales > Pirellulaceae > JASMLW01. The sequence continues at coordinate 5,316 of JASMLW010000129.1, read as the reverse complement.
AACGAGTGCTTCAGGATCTGCTCCATGCATGTGCGACTGACATAACCTACATGCTCGCCCCCCATCGGGAATGGGTGCCGGTTCGCTTGGCTCAGCCGTACTGGGGAACGGGAGCCAAGCAGATACGACGGGGCGTTTCTTTGGCTCAGCGAGGCCAGTGGGATTTGGCGGAGGCCGCCTGGTTGGCCGCCTGGGACGCCGATCCGCAGTCCGACGAGGCGTTATACAACTTGGCTGTCGCCAGCGAAGCGCGGCACGACTTCGTCGCCGCCGAACGCTACTTGCACGCCGCCTTGGAGCGGAATTCAAGTGGGCTCTATGCGGCGGGCCTCCAGCGGCTCAAAGAAAACGGCCCTCACCACCACCTGGCCGTGTCGCAGCGTCAGCAGCGGGGCGAGATGGGTCAGCGGCTGGCCACGCAGGGCTCTTCCGCACCGCGGATCTCAACCGCCCAGTCCCATGTCACGCCACCGGTCGAGGCGGCTCCGGTTTCCGCCGCTGCGCCCGTCGAAGGAACGCCCCTCGGCGTCGACGTTTACGTCACCCCCCGCTGACCGCCGCGAGACGAGTCGCCATCGGCCCTTGACCGAAACTCGCTCCGCTTCAATGATTGGGGACGCTCAACAGAGCCTCACCCCCCAAATCAGGATCAACGGAGTAGATGCGAGATGGAATTGTCGGTGGCGCCTCGTGGGCGAAAACTGCGACAGCTAATGCTAGTGGCGGCCATCCTGGCCGTTGTGTCATCAAGTCGGGAGGCGAGCGCGCGGGTGGAGGCGACCGCCTTGGCCGGCCAGCCGTTCGGCGTCGCCACAGTGACTCTGCCGGCGCGAGTCGGAGCCGCCTTGGACCCCCGGCAGCTGACCATCAGTGATGCTGAGCGCCGCTTGCACTATCCGGTTGTCACCAGCGGAGGCTTCCGCCGAGTTCTCGGTCAGTTGCTGGGAGCCGACAATCCACCGGCGCAAACGGTCACCGTGCTCTTTCTCTTTCGCGGCGATCGCCCGTTGACTTTGACGCTCAACACGCCGACGCCCACAGAGATAGTTGTCGCTCCACAGCGACGGCCGGGCCGCGCGCACGCGCGGATGTTGAACGAATGGTGGCGTGAGTACAACGCGCACGCCCGTCGTCAAAAGCAGGCGGGGGACTACCCGACCTTTGTGCACGACTACCTGATCGGAATGTTGGGACAGCGGCTCGAACTAGCTCCACCGTTGCTTACTCGGGTTACCAACCCAACGGCGGCTTCGACCGAAACAAGGCGGACGCTCGAGTTGCTGGCGGGAACCGAGAAGATTCGCGCCGACGCGCTCCGCCGCACGATGCAAAGCGGAATCTTGCGGCGCGAGGCGGCCACGCTGCCCCCGCCGCGCGACGTCGCCTGGACGCCCTGGACGTGGAACGATCAGCCCGCCGGAATTGACATCGAACCGATCGCCATGCACGTGCCGCAGGAATGTTTTTACGTGCGGTTCGGCAGTTTCTCGAACTACCTTTGGCTCGATCACCTCACCGATGAATACGGCGGCGACATCAGTCGAATGGTCGCCAAGCGGGGCATTGAGACCTCCCACGGCGGGCCGGAAGAACAGATGGCGCTCAAGCAGACAACGCTCGGCGATCTGCTGGGCGAGCAGGTGATTGCCGATGTCGCCATCATCGGCATGGACGCCTACGAACAAGAGGGAGCTGCGGCGGGCATTCTCTTCCAGGCGCGGAATCAGCTGTTGGGGCGAGACTTGCGGGGACAATTGACCGACGCCCTCAACAAGAACAAAGAGCGTCACGCCACACTCGAGAAAATTGACGTAGGTGGCCGCGAGGTGCTGTTCCTGTCGACTCCGGACAACCGCCTGCGGTCGTTTTACGCGGTGGATGGCGACTTTCATTTGGTGACGACTTGCCGGCGAATCGTCGAACGCTTCTTTGAAACCGGCGCGGGCCGCGGGGCGCTCGGCGCTTCGGACGAGTTTCGGTTTGCTCGCGCGCACATGCCCACAGCGCGCGGCGATACGGTGTTCGTCTATTTCTCCCGCGCCTTCTTTCAGGGATTGGTCAGCCCGCAATACCAAGTCGAACTTGCTCGACGGTTGGAGGCGTCGACCGACTTGACCCTGATCAAGCTGGCTCAGTTAGCCGCCGGCGGCGAGGGATTTCCCGGCGTCAGCACGGATCAACTGATCGCCGGCGGCTTTCTGCCGGTGGGTTTCGGCCGCCGCCCCGACGGCAGTGGCCCGATTCTGACGGACGAGACGGTGATCGACTCGCTGCGCGGGCCGCAGGGGTCTTTTCTGCCGATCCCAGACACGCCGCTCAAAGCAGTCACGCCCACCGAGGCGCACCAGTATGCGGCCAAGGCCGAGTACTACATGCGGAACTGGAAGCAATTGGATCCGATAGCCGCCGGGATCAAGCGGTACGCTTTGGACAACAAGGGCAAGGAGCGGATTGTTATCGATGCGGTCATCGCCCCGTTTGAAGAGACCAAGTACGGATGGGTCGCGTCCGTGTTGGGTCCGGCGACACAAGAGCGGATTCAGACCGCGCCGGACGACATCATCTCCGTCCAAGCGCACGTCCAAGGCGGCTTGCTCGACGCTTCGATTCCACCGCACCACATGTTCCTGGGTGTCCGCGACACGCTGCCGGCCACCGATCTGCGACCCGATGGCTTGCTCAAGATGCTGCAGATTCTCCGCACCACTCCGGGATACCTGGGCGGCTGGCCCAAGCCAGGATATCTCGATTGGCTGCCCCTCGGGCTCGGCGGATCCGACCCCGATCCGTTCGGCTATTCTCAACTGCTGTTCGGTCTTTGGCGGCGGCAGTTCGACGCGTTTTCCGTCCTCTCGTTTGACCGCGGGCTGTTGGAGTACGTCAGCCCTCACTTGCGACCCGTCGTCGATCCCGTGCCCGCTCAATTGCGAGTTCGGGTCGGGGACCTCTCACAAGCGCAATTGCGGCATTGGTTGAACGCGATGAACTATGAGCGCTCGCGGCAGACGACGATCGGCAATCTCGACTCGATGCAACACATTCACCGGCAGTTGGCCGTTCCGCTGGAGGAATCGCAGGCCACGCTGGAAGACCTCTTTGACGCGTCGCTGGTTTGCACTCTGGGCGGCGACTACAAACTGATGCGCAACGACCGCGGGGACCGCTGGTGGACTTCCAGCAAGTTGACCGATCAGTTGGACGTTCCGCCCGATTACCAATCGCCCGTGTTGCAGTGGTTTCGCGGCGCCAACGCTCATCTGAGAAAAACTCCCGCCGGCGTCGTCGTACATGCTCAGATCGACATGCAGCGCAACTCCAAGACGCCTCGCTTCGTCTTGCCGCCCGTGTTGAACATGTTCAATGGTGACAAGAAGCCGGCGGGCGTGAAGCTCCCCGGCGAGAAGCCGGCCAAACGCGGCCAAGAATTTGAGTAGCGAGCACAAGTGGCAGTGCCACACACAAAGCGAGCTGCCGCTCGACCTTCCTGCGGCCGCTCCCGTTGGTCGCTGGAATCGATCGAGGGAAGCCCCGCATCCTCAACGCCACAAGTGGCAGTGCCACACACAAAGCGAGCTGCCGCTCGACCTTCCTGCGGCCGCTCCCGTTGGTCGCTGGAATCCAAACAGCGAAGCCCCGCTTCCTCAACGCCACAACCGCTGAGGCCAGGCGTCGGACACGGTGCGGGCTCCGCCGTTTCACTCCGCTCGGGCGGCGAAGTAGAGCGCGCTGTAGACGCGCGAGTCGATGTGCAGACCGGCGCGGCGGCGATCACCCAACCAAGCTTCGAGCTGGGCGACGGGGACGAGGTGGGTCGTGATCTCCTCGCTCTCATCGCCGCCTCCGACTCCCACGCGGGTTGCGCGTCGCGCCAGGAAGAGCTCCGTTTGCTCATCGGTCAGGCCGGCGGAGCTGGTGACGCTGCCGATCGATTCCATCGTCTCGGCGACGAAACCGGTTTCTTCGAGCAACTCTCGCTTGGCGGCTTCGATCAGCGGTTCATCGCGGGCGTCTTCGAGGTCTCCCGCCAATCCCGCGGGAAGTTCGAGGACACGGCCCCTGATGGGCGGCCGGTATTGCTCGACGAGAATCAATTCTTCGTCCACCGTCGTGGCGATCACTGCGACGACGCCGCTGGCGTTGACCCGAGTGACGTACTCCCAGCCGTTGCGCGACTTGACGGCGAGGAATCTTCCCTCGTGCAAGATTGGATCCGTACTCATCGATAGTTCTCTTTGCGTTCCATGAGTTCGCTGCTGCTGGTAATCGCCACACCGGCGTTTCGCATTTCTTCCACGGCTCGTTCAATATCGCCCGGCTGCAGATCGACACCGCGGCAACCGTCGAGGATCAGGTGGGTCCGGTAACCGAGCTTGACCGCGTCCAGCGCCGTGAACTTGACGCAGTAGTCTGTCGCCAGTCCCATCACAAACACCGCGTCCACATCAATCGACTGCAGAAAGTCGTGAAGTTCGGTCGCCGCTCGCTGACCGTTGTCGAAGAAACCGCTGTAGCTGTCGACGTTGACATCGCATCCTTTGGGCACGACTCGCGACCATCGCGAGCTGTCAAGTTCGGCGGCGAACTCGGCCCCCAGCGATTGTTGAATGCAGTGATCGGGCCAGAGGACTTGCGGCAAGCCGTCCAGTTCGGCCAGTTCGCCAACCTCACCGCCCGGATGATTCGAGGCGAAGCTGCCGTGATTCGCCGGATGCCAGTCCTGTGTGGCGGCGATCATCTCGAAGGCGGCCCGCACGCGATTGGCCACGTCGATCACTTGATCGCCGTCGGGAACAGCCAGGGCTCCGCCGGGCAAGAAGTCGTTCTGGATGTCGATCAGAATGAGTGCGTCCATCGTTTGAGCTCCGGCTTCAGATCGAGTGAAGAGCAGATTGAGCGTTGGCGAGCGCGGCTCCTAGATCTCAAAGTTGAATCCGTTCTCGGTGAGCCGTTCGTACCGCTCGCGGTCAAATCGAAATAGCTGGGCCGGCCGATGAGGCCCGTCTCGGTCGTACTCATCCAGCCCCGCCAGCAGGTCCATCGCCAAGATCTTCTTGCGAAAGTTGCGCTTGTCGAGCGGCCGTTGTAGTATCGCTTCGTACATCGTTTGCAATTGGCTGAGCGTGAATTTCTCCGGCAGGAGCTCAAAGCCAATTGGTTGGTAACGAACTTTGTTTTGCAGGCGGTGGTAGGCGCAGTTGAGCAATTCATCGTGGTCGAATGGCATCGACGGGGCGGCGGCGGCGGCGAACCACTGGGCGTCGTCGGCGTCCGTCGCAGCTCGCACCTGGTGGTCGCTCAACTTGACCAGCGCGTAGT
>JASMLW010000128.1 GCA_030748485.1 Pirellulaceae bacterium | reverse complement strand
GCTCGCTTTGTGTGTGGCACTGCCACTTGGTGCCGGCTTTTTCACTTTTGTAGAGCGTGCCGGGCACTGCGAAGTCGACGGACTGGCGTCGCAAGCGGAGAACGAATTGCTCGGCCGCAAACGATCGCCACCGGTACTTTTTTCTTCTCTCAACCTTGAGTGGCAATTGATCGGCGGGCGCGATGCGGGCGATGCGGCGAATCACGTCGGAGTTCGCGGCGTCCGCCTGACGTTGTCGAGCCAGTCGCCGACCTCGTTCGGCGTACAGATCGAAAATCGAACGGGCGTCTTGCTCCAGCAGCGTTTGTCCGCTCACCGTACATTGCAGCTCAGCCAGGGTGAAAGGGTCCCAATCCGGCTCGCGCACAACCACGTCTTGCTGGGCGAGCCACCGCAGCATCCACCTCGCGGCCGCCTCGCGAAGTGGTTTCGTGAAGCCGTGTTTCTCATCGACCTCGATCAAGTCAATGCGTTCGGCGAAGCCGAGATTGGCGTACAGCCGTTTGGCTTGTCGAAACGAGTCCCAAGCTCCCTCGATGGGCACGAAATCTCGCGTCGCTGAACAGATCAACGTCGGCCGCGGGGCGCGCATCATGATGTAGTCTGCGTGGTCCAACCCGAGACGAGTCTGATCGAACAGGTTCTGTTCGGCGTCGCCCGGCCCGGGTCGTTCGTTCTTGATTCGCGTGGTTGTGATGAAGCACGAAGGCGCAGCGGCGACGATCCGCTCGTCGATCGCCATCAAGTAGGCCGTCATCAATCCGCCGCCCGAGTTGCCGGTACACCCGATCCGCGACTCGTCGATGTCGGGCCGCGCCGCCAGGTAGTCGATCGCTCGAACGCCGTCCCAGATTCGGTAACTGGCCAGATTCTCTCCGAGCAGAATCGGAGCCACGCCGGCGACCAAATGCTCGCCCGTAGCGCTGTGCACGCCGATCGGCAGCACGTCGCCGCGCTCGTCCCGCCTCAGGATCTGCTTGCGTTCACCTTGCCCGATGGGGTCATAACAGAGGGCAGCGACACCGTTGCGAGCCAGCAGCATGCAAATCCGTTGGTATGCGGGTGTCGCTTTGCCGGCGTCGCTGTGGCCGCAGGGAACCAGCACAGCGGGGAATCCGGTGGCGGGCGGTTCGCGATCCGGCAAGTAGACGGCGGCCGTGACTAGAAATCCCGGCCGGCTCTCAAACACGAGTTTCTCGACCGTCATCCCCGCAGTGGTCAGTCTGCCGACGATCCTCGCGTTGAGAGGCGTCTTCCGCGGCGGATCTCCGATCGAATTGAAGAACGCCGCTCGCATCCGCTTCTGGTAGGCGACGATCTCCGCCGAGGCAGTCAACGCTTCGGTCTGCCGGCGTCGCTCATCGAGGGCGGCGTGCACGAGCGGGCGGAGTTGGTCTCGCAGCAGTTGGTTGTTCGGTCCGGTGTCCGCCGAGGTGAGCACGGTCGGTTCCGCGGCTCGGCTCTGCGTTCCGAGCCAGACCCCGCCACCGAGCGCGAGTGTGATGAGAAAGGTCTTCATGTGTTGCGGTCGCCGGCTGTGGAAGGTGGAACGAAAACTCAATTCTACAAGAAACCCATTCGGGATTCTCTTGCGCCCGCTGTCGACCGGTTCTTCATCGAACGTCGTTCGATTACGATTCGCACTGCCTGAGTGCCTGGTGGCGGTGGCGGATTGCTCGCTTTGCGCGTCCGCCGGTCGATCGGATCCTCCTCGAAACCTCAGCTTTACTTACAACATCCAACGAAGGCCATGCAAAAGACTCTCGACATCAAGTTAGCGAACATTTTGAGCGATTCCATGTGCGGGGATTTCATCTTGGCGGACGCCAAAGACGCCGACATGGGCGGCGGCGTCGGAGCCGCGGGCGTCGATCGGGAGACGGGCGCGCCGCGGAGCATGAGTTGGTACCGGCAAGCGATGCGCGATGTGACCGCGCAGGGGCTAGTCGACATCATGCTGATCAGCGCCAGCACGAACGAAGTGCTCACCATCGAGGAGCGTTTGTTCGACGATTCGCCGGTCACGCCGGCGGCCCGCGCCAATGACACGACGGACATCTGGATGGCGAGTTCGGCCGCCTATGCGCAGTCGCCGTCGCGACCGTTCCGCACCGCGTCGATCGAACACATCCAGCACGGGCGACTGGAGGCTCGCTTTGACGACGAAGTTTCGGGCGCCGATCTCGGCCTCTATTCAATCACCTTCAACAACGACATCGATCACGATGTGGCGGCCTTGGAGGAGTATTCGAGATTCCGGGAAGAAGCCGAACTGGTCGGCTTTCGACACTTCCTCGAAGTCTTCGCGCCGAACGCATTGACTCATCCGGTCGAAGACGTGGGCCGCTATGTCAACGATTGCATCGCGCGAGCACTCGCCGGAGTCACCAAGCGCGGGCGGCCGCTGTTTCTGAAGATACCCTACTTCGGCCCCGAGGCGATGGAACAGTTGGCGTCGTACGATTCATCGATTATCCCCGGCATTCTCGGTGGACCCTCGGGAACGACGCACGACGCATTCGCGATGTTGGCCGACGCGAAAAAGTACGGCGCGCGAGCCGCGCTCTTCGGTCGAAAAATCAACAATGCGGAGCACCAATTGACGATCGTGCGGATGCTCCGCGAAATCGCCGACGGCAACCTGCCGGCCCGTGAAGCGGTGCGCGCCTACCACGGGGAACTTGAGAAGCTGCGGATCGCACCCTTCCGAACGCTGGAGGAAGATCTAGTGTTGACGCAACTCTAGACGTCCTCGCGGAGATCGTGATTTTGAACAGTGCGGACAGAGATTTCGACTGCGTTGTCGTGGGCACATGCTGCCTCGACCTCCTTTTGCGTCCGATCCCGTTGACGACGCCAATCGGCCGCGGCGCGACGTTGAGAACTCAGCCCGTCCAAGCGACCACGGGCGGACTGGTTTGCAATGTCGCGGTCGCGCTGGCTCGACTCGGAATGAACGCCGCCGCGCTGACTTGGGTCGGCGACGACGATTGGGGCGCGATCCTTCGCCAGCGTCTGCATCGAGAAGGTGTCGACGTGACCGGCTTGCTAAACCATCCTCACCTGGCGACCAGCACGACGGTCGGCATCGTCGACGAAGAGCAGCATCACAGTTTCGCGTTCAATGAAGGCGCCCCCGAAGCAATCGATCGATCGTTTCTGCAGCGAGGACTGGATTGGTTCTCGCGATCGCGGTTCGCCTTGATTGGCTACTACCACTTGTTGCCTAACCTCGAACACGACTTGCCGGATCTGCTGCCGCTGCTGCACGAGCGCGGCTGTCGCGTCGCCATGGACACCGCTGGCGGCGGAGGCGAACTCAGTCCGCTCGACCGCATCCTGCCTCATGTCGATATCTACTTTCCCAACGAAGTGGAGGCCGCCAGACAGACCGGTCGGCGGGAGGTTGTCGAGATGATCTCGACGTATCGCGACGGCGGCGCCGTCGGTTTTGTCGGCGTCAAGCGCGGCGTGCAGGGAGCGTTGATCAGCCCGCGGCCGGGCGAGTTTATCGAAGTTCCCGCGGTCGACGCGCCCGGACCCGTTGTCGACACGGTCGGAGCCGGCGATTCGATGATGGCCGGTTTGCTCGCCGGCCTTTGTCGCGGAATGTCAGCCGTCGACTCAACGCGAATGGGAGCCGCCGCGGCCGCCTGCTGCGTCACAGGACACGGCGCGGCCGAAGCGATTCGGCCGTGGGACGAGACCGCCGCGCTGCTGGACTTGAGCTGAGGCCGCTGCGAATCCAATTGTGGCGTTGAGGATGCGGGACTTCCCTCGATCGACTCCAGCGACCAACCAGCAAAGCCCCGAACCCTCACAACCGGCCATCTGCGGTGTTGGTGCGAGGGAATCGCATACCGGACAGCCGCCAATGGATTGAATGTCCAGCCGTCAGCGGTTAATGTCCATAAAGACTGACTCTCTACAGTTTTAAGGCCGCGCAGGCGTGCTTGAGTTTCTCGCGATCGGACCCGGCGCCAAGCAACGTTGGCGTCGGCAGATCCAAACCGACACGACCATCCGACTAGGCCGCGAACCAACAACTGGTTGGGCGGTGCCGTGGGACGTGCGCATCTCGCGAGAACACGCCGATCTCGTCTTTCTGGAGAACTCCGTCCAGGTCCGCTGTCTCGAAACGGCTCGCAATCCGGCTGTTTTCGCCGGTGAGCGCAAGCGCCAGTTCACTCTGCTTCCCGGCGGCGAATTTCAGATTGGACACACGACATTTCGGCTCGAGGCCGACGAGGCAGCGGACGTCGCCGTCGTCGGCGAACGCCCGGGCTCAATGGATCAGGAAGTTGCTGAAGAGGAGCTCGGTGAACTCATCGAGCGAGCTCGCGCGGCCAACGCGAACGGAGAGAAAGAGGATCGACCCGAGGTCATCGACAACCTGAAAGCCGTCCTTAGCTTCCTCGATCACCAGGACGTCCCGCCCGGCGAAGATCCCGTCCAGGACACCGACGACGCCGAGCCTCCACCCGAGTTGCAAATCGCCAGCCTGATGGAGCAGCGGCCGTCCGAACTGCACAACGCTCTCGAGCTGCTTCGCCAGGAACGCAAGCGGCTCGCCGTCCTACTCACCCAGAGCCAGCGCGAGGCGAAGGCTCTCCGCAATGAAATTGAGTTCCAGCGTCGCCGCTCCGACGAAAACGAAGCGCATTTGAAAAAAGCCAAGGAGGAACTGTCCGAACGGATGACGCATGAGCTGCAGCGCCGCGAAGACGAGCAACTTTCGCAAATCGAAAAACTCGATCTCGAGAATCGCCAACTTCGCATCGAGCTCGCCGAGTCCAAACAGCTCCTCGTCAACGAACGATCCGCTTCGGCCGCATCGAATCAAACGTTCGCGGAATTGAAACGCGAACAACTCGACGCCGACATGCAATTGAGTGAGTTGCGAGCCGAGTTGGCGGCGGCCAGGTCAAAAGCTACGGCCGAAAATGAACGAGCAGCCAACGATCTGCACACCCTGCGAGCAAAGCTGAGTTCTCTAAGACTCGAAATGGAGGAGAAGGAAAATAGCCTCCGCGATGGAGAGCAGAAGCTGCGAGCTTTGACGGCCAGTGATCAGCAACGAGCCGAGGAGTGGGATCAGTCCAGGCAGGAAGCCAGTGAGACGATCTCCGAATTGCGCCGGCGCGTCAAAGAGCTCGAGACCGATCTACAGCATCTGCAATCCCGGGCTGAAGAGGCCGACAGGAGAATCGACCGGCAGGACGCCGAACTGGCCGCGTCCCAAAGCGAGCTGACCGCGTCGGAAGATCGAGTCCTTCAACTCGAGGAGCAACTGGCGCAAGGCAACGCCGCCGCCGCCGCCGCGAAGCAGACGAACATTGGACACGAGGAAACGATCACGCGTCTCGAACAGGAGCGCGAGAAACAGAAAACCTCGCATCAATCGGACATCGCGGCTCGAGAGAAGCAACTGACCGCCGCCAAGAAGGAACGAGACCGCATTGAAGGCGAGCTCGAGGAGACACAACAGCAGCGCCGCGGCGACCGCGATCAAGCCGATTCCCAACGGCTCGCTCTGGAGGCGGAAGTCGCGGGACTTCAGGCGGAATACGAGAACTATCAGCTCACCGTACAGGCGTCCACTGCCGAGAACGATCGGGAAGCGGCCGACGCGATCCAAGCCGCCGCGGACGAGCGCAAACGTCTCGTCGATGACCTGGCCGAAAGCGGGCGGCAGCTGACTGACTCAAAAGACCAGTTGGCGCAAACGCACCAGGCGATCGACGAGGCCGACCGTGAACTGGCCGACGTGCGGAAATCACGCAGCGAGACCAAGAAAAAAGACGCCACCAAGATCAAGCAGCTCGAAAAACAGATCCACGCCAAGGAAGAGGCGATTACGGAAGGGCGGGCGCTGGCGGCGAGAGACTCCGAGGAAAAACAGGTCTTAGCCGAGAAGTGCGACCGCCTGATCCAGCAACTCGAAGATAAAAAAACTCAACTTGCGGAACTGCAAACTCAGCGCGATGAAACGGATGCGGAGCGTGACGCGACGGCTGAACTGCTGCAATCTCGTACCGAGCAATTGAGTGACGACCTGGAGAAGGCGCGGGCCGACGCGGCGGCCGACATCGACCGATTGACGCGGCAACTGGAAGATGCACAACGACTTCTCGACGACCGCGCCGAGCAGTTGGCGGAGTTTGAGCGGAACGGCGCCGCTGAGCTCAACAGGATGACCCAGCAGCTGTCAGAGTCGCAGCGGGCCGCCGACGACGCGGCGAATCGATTGGCGGAATTTGAGCTGAGCGCCGCCGCCGAGCAGGAATCCCTGGTCGCTCAGTTGGAACTCACGCAGCGCCGACAGGAAGCCGACTTGGCGGAATTCGACCGACTGAAGAAACAACTCGACAGCGACCGCGCGACAGTGGAGGAGCGATTAGACGAAACGCAATCCAAACTCGCCGCGCTCTCTCAGCAGTTCCAAGAACAGGTCGATAAGAATGACCAACTGACCCAGGTAATCGCGAGACTGAACGTTGAGCAACGGGCGGAGCAGGAAGCGGCCGCGGAGTTGCGCAGCGAGATCGATACGCTCCAGGAGGAGCGCCGCCAATTCGTCGGCTCGATAGCGGCAACGGAGCAGCGAGCCACTGAAGCGGAAGCGGCCTGGACGAGCCGGCTTGCGGACGCCGAACGCGAGACGGCTGATGCGCGGCGAGAGTTGACTGAGAAGGCGGCTGGACTCGACGAATGGAAACAACAGGCTGACCGCTGGCAAGGTAAATCTGAAGAGCAGCAGGCCGAACTGAAGCAAGCTGCTGAGAGACTGGCTGAGCAACTCGCCCAGATCGAGGGCTCCGAGGCGGACAAAGCTGCTCTGTTGGAACGAATTCAACAAGCCGACCAGCGCGAGCAATCTTTGGCCGCCGATGTCGAACGATTGGCCGAGGAACTTGCGGCCGAACACGAGTCGCTCAGCGCCGCGGAGGTCGAATCGATCGACAATTCGCAGGCGGCCAAGGACGCCCAGGCTAGCGCCGCTCAGTTGCAACGCGATCTGGAGGACGCCCAAGCTGAGCTCGACCGACACCTCTCGGAGTTGGCTGCGCTGCGAAACGATCGCGATGAACTCAAACAACTGCAGGAGGTTCATCTCGTCGCGCAAAATGAACGGGAGAAACTCAGCCGGCAGTTGCAACTTGCCGAGGAGGAGCGAGACCTTGGTCGCCGCGAAGTAGCCGAACTGCAAGAGCAAATTGACAATCTGAAGTCGCAGCAGGATGAGAAAGACTCGCAATTGGCGGCCAGGATTGAAGAGCACGAACAGTCGCGAGAGGCGGCGGAGACTCGCCTGAAGCAGAAAGAACTGCTAGTGACTTCCCTGCAAGCGACATCTGCGGCATGGCAAGAACGTTCGCAACGCGAGCAGGAAACGCGGCGAGCGATTGAGCAGGACCTGGAGCAGGCCTCGAGCGATCTCCGCAAAAACTGGGAGGAATCGGAAGAGGGCCGAGAGGACTTTCAGGCGCTGCTGGCTCATCGCGAAATCGAACTGCAACAGTTGCGACGCGAACTCGATCGCCTGGAACGATCGGAAGACGAGGACGCCGACATTGACCAGCGACTGCGGCACGTCCGGCAGGTCGCACTGAATCGAAAGAAAGTCGCCGAGTGGTACCGGGAACAATTGGAGATTGCGCGAACGCGCCTGCAACGCGAGGCGGCTGAACGGCGAAAAGCGCAAGCCCGATTACGACGCTTCGAGGAACAGACGAGCGAAACACTCAGCGAAGATGACACTAGCGAAGACGGCAACTAGCGAAGACGGACAGACCGCGCCGCCGACCTCAAGACCGGTCCAGTGCTAGTTCTCATCGGTCGGCTCAGACGTCTGTTCGCCGGCCAGGTCCAAGCCGTCCATCACGCGGTCCCACGACTTCGCCTTAACCGTCTTTGAGGCGTCTGAGATCCGATCAGCGGTTGAGGCGGTGATGGACCGAGCTTGTTGCATCCAGCCGCCAACGCGTTGCTTGGGGTCGTCGCCAACGCTGCTGAGCAGCTCGGACCACTCCTTTTTGGCCTCACCGGAACGCTCAACGGCCGCTCGCAGTTTGGGCAAAGCTTCGCGGACGATCTTCTTTCCTCGCTCGGTGCGGAGCAGCAACAGGCAGACCTTGATCGTCAACAGAGTAAGCCCGGGATGAACTCCCGCGACCGCCAATGTGGCGGCGAGCACTTTGGCGCCGTGTCCGACACTCAACCGAGTGATCACGAGGGCGACGAGTTCCGCCAGCGCGTTTTGCGATTGGCCCCCTGCGTTGACTCCAGTGAACATCGCCTTGAGGACGTTGCGGGTGAGTCCATCGGGTCCCTCATACGCGAGCCCCTCGGCTCGCTCCGCCTGTTCGGCTTCGTCCGAGAACTCGTCCGATTCTTCGACTTCTGAGAGAGCTTGCCCGAGCAGATCAATCGCTCGGTACGCGCCGTGAACGCGCGAAATCGCGTCCAAAGCGGCGGTGACCGGCCCCAGCGAAACGAGCGTAAAACTTGGCATAGCACCCTCCTCGACGAAATCCAACGACTGCTTAATCGTAGCCCGCATCGGTCGCCTGTCGACTGATGATCCAAGTCGCCGGCAAACCTTCTTAAGTGCATTCGCCCAGCACTCCGTCATCCGTCGACGGATTGGGGTAATTGTATTGGTTGTAAGGAGAATTGGCGGCTGCCGGGCCCAACAGCTTGAGTTCAACCTGTTGTCGGTTTGGGCTCGGCCGTTGATAATCAAAGGATTCGGCCGATTTCAATTCAGCCCTGGGCGCGCTTTTCGCAAGGATGCCGTTGCCCGACCTCCGCAACCACTGGTATCCACGCGAAGATCGATCCTTGTCTCGTCGAAGAAAACAACGTGCGCAAGAGAGCGCGCCCAAAGACCCTCCCCCGCGCGAGCCATTCTGGAACCGGCGACGGGCGATTATCGCCGCCACTTTGGCGGTCGCCTTGTCGATTGGCGGCGGGCTGTTCGCCGATTGGTGGAGTTGCCTTCCCGACGACGCTCACGCGACCTACGTGGGGCGACAGACCTGCGCTGAGTGCCACCAGCAGGAAACCGAGCTGTGGAAGGGATCACACCACGACTTGGCGATGGATCACGCCTCCGATTCGACCGTATTGGGCGACTTCGACGACGCCGAAGTCACTCATCATGACGTGACATCACGAATGTTTCGCGACGGCCGAAAGTACATGGTCCACACCGAAGGACCTGACGGCGAGATGGGTGACTTCGAAGTCAAGTTTGTATTGGGCGTGACACCGCTCCAACAATACATGGTCGAGTTCAACCGGGATAAGAACGCCGGCGCGAAGGAAGTCGGCCAACTGCAAGTCTTGAGGCTGTCGTGGGACACCCAGCAGAAGCGCTGGTTTTACCTGGCTCCTCCCGACGTGCCAGAGAAGTTGGCTCCCACGGACGACTTGCATTGGACAGGCATCGCTCAGCGCTGGAATTCGATGTGCGCGGACTGCCATACGACCAACCTGCAAAAGAACTTTGACGATAAGACCGGTCACTATCGCACGACGTTCTCGGAGATCGACGTCAGCTGCGAAACATGTCATGGCCCGGGTAGCTTGCATGTCGAACTTGCCGAAAACCGTCGCGTCTTCTGGGATCGCAAGCGAGGTTACGGACTCGCCAAGTTGAAGTCGGTCGATTCAACGGTTGAGATCGAATCGTGTGCGCCTTGCCACTCCCGGCGACGGTTGGTGCATCCAAACTTCGCCGGCGGCGACGACTACCACAACCACTTCGCCGCCGAGTTGCTGCAATCCCACACATATCACGCCGATGGCCAGATCATGGACGAAGTGTATGTGTATGGGTCGTTCATCCAGAGCAAGATGTTCCACAAGGGAATCCGCTGCACCGATTGCCACGACCCGCATACGGCCCGCCTCAAGCATCAAGGAAACAAACTCTGCACGAGCTGTCATCAACACAATCCGGCCAAATACGACACGCCCGCTCATCACAATCACAAAATCGGCTCCCCGGGCGCTCAATGTGTTGAATGCCACATGCCGGAAACGACGTATATGGCGGTCGACCCGCGCCGCGATCACAGTTTGCGAATCCCGCGACCCGATTTGAGCGTTGACTTGCAAACTCCCAACGCTTGCACGCGGTGCCATGTCGATGACGAGCGACCGGCAGGCGACAAGTACAAACCGCTCAAGCTGTACCCAGATTGGTTGCTTGCCGCGCGCGATGATGAGGATGTCCGCACGTGGGTTCACGGCCGAGACAAATGGTCGGCCGACCATGTCGCCAAGTGGTTTCCGAACACGCGTCGACCAGAGCACTTCGCGATCGCTTTGTCGGCCGGGCGGGAACGGAGCGACGAGGCTCAAGACGAGTTGGCGGATCTGGCGGTTCGCAAGACGATGGCGCCCATTGTCCGCGCCACAGCGCTTGCCGAACTGGCCATGCACGCGCCGCTCAGTGACGGAAATCTAAAGAAAGTTCTTCGCGCGGTGAAGGACGCGAACCCGGAGGTGCGCTCCGCTGCGGTCGCTCAATTGCAGGGGCTGCCGCCGCGGGAGCTGATCGAACACGCAGTTCCATTGCTCGAAGACCCAGTCCGCATGGTTCGCACGGAAGCAGCTCGAGTCTTGGCGTTCGCGCCGCGAATCGAAATGACCGGACCGCAGCGGCGGCTGCACGATCAGGCGCTCGACGAGTTCCGCGAGGGCATGATGCTGAACAACGATCGCGCCGCTGCGCACCTGACGATGGGAATCCTCTACGAGAATCTCGGTGAGAACAGCCGAGCGGAAGCCGCCTACACGCGGGCCATCCAAGTGGAGCCGTCGGTCACCGGTCCGCGCACCAATCTCGCCGCGATGTACGAGCGGGAGCTGCGGCCGCTCGAGCGCGAAATGCAGCAGCTCACCATCCAGCGGCAGAAGGAACAGGCGCTGAAGCTCGCCCAGCAGGCCGCTGAGAAAAAGGCGAAACTCGATCGACTGCGGGCTGAGGAATTGCAGCTGCTCGCCCGCGACGCGGGATTGGCTCCCGACAACGCGCCGATTCAGTACCGCTACGGGCTCTCGCTCTATCTGCATCACCGCTATCCGGACGCTGTTCGCGCGTTGAAAAGGGCGTACGAGTTGGAGCCGAAGCAACCGGACTTCGTCCTCGGCTTGGCGCTGCTCTACCAAAAGCTCGGGCGCATACCCGAAGCGATCAAACTGGCGAAAGAACTCGTCGAGCTGCGACCCGACGAACCCTCACCGGCGGCCCTGCTCGAGGCGCTGACCAGTCCAAAGTGATGGCCGTCATGCGGATTCGACCAGCCCGGGAGACTGATCGGGAGGCCATCCGGGCGGTGCACTGCGACGCGTTTCCGACAAACGCGGAAGCCGGCTTGTAGAAAGAGGTCTGTTCGTCAATCAGTTGCCGTAGACCCGCTCGCGAAGTCCGTCGCAGCGATAGAGTTCGCTGACCTGCTCTTCGCCAAGCGGCTTGTCGAGAATCAACAACTCATCGATAGCTCCGGCAAACCGCTGCCCCAGTCCGATCGTCATCTCGTCGATGTCCCACGTCAGACGATGTTGGTAACCGCGCATCCAACCGCGCCGCTGACCATCGATGTAGATTTCAGCAACAGCGTTGTCGGCCCCACTATTGACGCCGGCGAACGTCGCAACCACATGGCTCCACTCGGTGGCGGACCAGTTCAAATCTCCGACAACCAGTAGCTGTCCACCGACGAACATGTCTTGCTCTGGACTGTCGCCGTAGATTCCGAATCGCAGCTTTCTCGGCGCCCCATATCGCCAGTCGAGGGGGCGCGTGAGGTCGAGATAGAACGACCCGTCGGCGGCATGTCGGCTGATATGAAACGGATCGACGGGAACGTCATCGTTTAGGTCGAGGTCCGGATCGCACTTCAACCACATGGAGATCGAGCCGTCGAACTTTCCCGTTTGATAGGGAAAATTCCCGCTCGCCGCAAACGTGAACTCGTCCTCCGCCCAGCCGTAATCGGCGGCCGAAAACAGAAGCGCTCCGCCATCCCGTCCGGCTCCCGGCTCCAAACGCACAACTTCCGGATTACAAGTCGCTGCCGTATCGCCCCGCGCGATGTCCGCGTTTGCCGATTCCCTGAACGATGCGTA
>JASMLW010000127.1 GCA_030748485.1 Pirellulaceae bacterium | reverse complement strand
TTTACCGAGCGGCTGGCGGCCAGCTCGCGGCGGATCTCTTCCCACTTGGCGAGCCTTTCAGCGCCGAGAATCTCTTTGCCGTACTTCTTCGCCAGGCTGACGGTCGGAGTGACGCTAAAGTCGCCAACCAACCCCGCATCGATGTATTGTCCTCCGCCCGTCTGCCGGCAGTGAATGGCCAACGTGTTGCGGCCCGTTTGCAGAACGTCTAAAGCGGCCGCCGTGACGTCGGCCTGCTTGTACGCTGTCACGTAGCCCTTGAACGAAGCGATCTGCTTGCCGTTGAGGTAGACGACCGCGTCCTCGTCGTGGTGAATGTTGAGCGTCAGTTTGGCCGGCAGGTTTTCTAGCCCAAAGTCTTTCCTCAACCAAATGTCGCGCTTGCGCCATTCCGTCCTCACAACGCTGCCGGGCGTTCCCTTCGTTCCGAATCCCCCGGGACCCTTGCGCCACTTGCTGTCGTCGAAGGCGATTTCGAACCAGTTGTCGGCCGGCTTTTTGGTCGTGAACTCCCACTCCTGCCCCGCCGTCCGCGAGTCGGCCACGACGACCCCGTCGCGCGGTCCGACTGTTTTCTCCGGCTTGACCTTCAGTTCGGGCCGCGCCTTTTGCAGCCGCTCGATGAACTCCCGCTCGATCTCGGCGAGCTGAGCGGTCATCATCGACTCGCGGCGTTCTTTCTCCGCGACTTTCTTGTCAAACGACGCTTGATCATCGGCCGCCGAGATTTGAACGTGATTGGCTCCGCCTTTGCCGTGGGGTGAAATGTCGGCGAAGAACGAGAGCATCGAGTAGTAGTCTTTTTGCCCCAACGGGTCGATCTTGTGATCGTGACAGCGAGCGCAGCCGATCGTCATTCCCAAAAACGTCTCGCCGGTAGTCCGCAGAATGTCGTCCAGGTAGTCGTAGCGAGCCAACGGGCGATCCGCCGGTTCGTCGTCCCAGATCCCCAGCCGGTAGAAACCGGTCGCCGTCACGCTGTCGCCAGTCTTGTCCGGCAACTCGTCGCCGGCCAATTGCTCCTGTACGAAGCGGTCGTACGGTTTGTCTTCGTTGAACGCGCGGATGACGTAGTCGCGATACTTCCAAATCAGATCTTTACGACTGTCGCGCTCATAACCATTCGTTTCGGCGTAGCGGACGAGGTCCAGCCAATGTCGGGCCCACTTCTCGCCGTATTGCTTCGACTCCAGCAAATTGTCGACGACTTTCTCGAACGCCCGAGGAGACTCGTCGGCCAGAAACGCATCGACGGCTGCCGGCGTCGGCGGCAAGCCGATCAAATCGTAGTAAGCTCGCCGCAGCAGAGCGACTTTGTCGGCCGGACCCGCCGGCTGGAGATTGGCGGCTTCGAGCCGATGCAAGATAAAGGCGTCGATCGGCGACTTCACCCAGTCGGAGTTTCGCGGTTGCGGAACGGCAGGCCGTTTGAGCTGTGCGAACGACCAGTGATTCGCCCACGGCGCGTCGCCGGCAATCCACTTTTCGATCGCCGCGATCTCGCTGGCCGTCAGCGGCTTGCCCTCCGGAGGCATCCGCTCCGATTCGTCGGTCGAACGGATTCGCGACATCATCGTGCTGGCTTTGAGGTCGCCCGGCACGACGGCCCGATCCCCAGACTCCAGCTCGGCGGTCGCCGCCTCACGCGTACTCAGCCGCAGACCACCTTCGTCCGCGTTGGGTCCATGGCATTTGTAGCACCGCCTCGCAAAGACCGGCTGGATCTCTCGAGAGAAATCGATTGACGGTTCGGCGCCAGTGGCGACGAGTCCACTCCCCACCGCCAAGAGAATCGTGACTCCACGGATCATGCTGCACCTCTACACCGGTCCTGCTCTTTTGAATTGGCCACTATTATAGTCAACGCGAGCATTCCAACTACGCCACACGGCCTCCGCCGCGGACGCCGATTCCCGAGCGGGCGACATGTCAGACAGGCATGACAGCCAGTCGTGCGGTCCGGCGCGCGTCGAACTCTCGGCTCGGCGTTGGCGTTTTCCTGTTACAAAGAGGGTTTGTGGAGGGATTCGCTAAAACGGCAGGTTGCTGTCAGCCACCGCTGTGCGCATCTGATCATCCACTTCGCGTTACGGAAACTGGACGTTGAGTCAATCAGAAATCGAACAACCGACCGGCGGCACGGGGGCCGAATCGAGTGATTCAGCCGCCGCCGGCGGTCGCTGTTATCGATGTTTTCGTCCACAGCCGCTTTGCTTTTGCGACGCGATCCCACAGATTCACAACCGCACGAGCGTCCTTTTACTTCAGCACGTCGGCGAGCGGCGGCACCCATTCAACACGGCTCGCATTGTGCACCGCGCGCTGGACCGTTGCCACTTGATAACCGATCACAACCGGAGTTTCTCGTCGCGCTCACTCCCCATTGTCTCCAACGCCGGCTTGCTGTTTCCGAGCGACGACGCGATACCGCTCGATGAACTCGGCCCGACCGAGCGCCCCGACCAGTTGGTCATCGTCGACGGCACGTGGAGCCAGGCGAAGACGATTGTGCGGGATGTCGCCCAATTGGCCGCGCTGCCTCGTTACCGATTGTCGGTCGATTCGCCCGGCCAATATCGAATCCGACGCGAACCAAATGACTACAGCCTTTCCACCGTCGAGGCGACGGTCGCGGCGCTGACCAGTTTGGAGCCGGAGACAAACGGGTTGAAGCAACTGCTGCGGGCGTTCGACCGCATGGTGGACCAGCAACTCGTCCAAGCCGGGCGCCGCGATTCTTGG
>JASMLW010000126.1 GCA_030748485.1 Pirellulaceae bacterium | reverse complement strand
ACGGCTCGGCGTTCACGCCCACCATCCGCGACAACAGCGTCTTGATGAACGTCTCCAGCCGCAATTCCCAGCTCGTGTCGGGGTCGGCGGCGGGAAGCGGCACCTGCTGCACTCGCAATTGGTGAGCGCGGCGAACGGTCTCCAAATAGAGAGAATGTTTATCGCCGAAGTGGTAGTTGACGCTGGCCAAGTTGACGCCCGCCCGCTCGCAAATGTCGCGCACGGTCGCCGTTTCAAATCCGTGCTGAGCGAACACAGGTCCGGCCGCGCCCAAGATCCGGTCGCGCGTCTCTTGGCTCATATCTAGTGAACTCCCTTGTGGTTACATATTCAAACAATTGTATTAAACGGCCGTTTGAATTCCTAGAGTGCGGCAGAGCTCTTTTTTTCGCCTGTGAACCTGCTGTGAACCTGCCGATCAGCACGGCTAGTTTCACCGAACTGCTCCGTCGTCGGCGGAATCTGTTGCGTTCTGGCGCGACGGGAGTGGCCGACATGCCCAGATGCTGATGCTGGCGTTGTCGAGTGTCTATTCACCCACATCGTGGTGTCGCCTGGTGATCCGCGGAGACGGTGAGCCGGAGCCGTTGTCGCGTCTGCTCCACTCGCCGGGCCGTCCGGGCCTGAGCGAGCTGGTCATCGATTCGGCGCTCACGGTGGCGATCAGTCACACCATTGCCAGCAGCGCGATCGAACTTCGTCAATTGACGGTTCGCAACGTGAAACCAAGCGATGGCTGTCTGAGAATTCTCGCCGCCAGCCGCGCACTGCAAAGAGGCCTATCGACGCTCGACTAGCGCGCGATCTCCGCGTCGCTCGACCGTTGGGAAGAGCTGCGTTCGGCTTTCGGCGACCGCTTGCTGATGGGCGGGATTGAAAAGTAGGTCCTGCCTGCCGGGCAGGACTTCGCGACAAAGTCGCGACCCGCACGGCGTTCCAATTTGGCCCGTACAGCACTACTGGGGCGGTCCGAGCACGGTCCAAAGGTCAGGATGGCCGCTGTGGACGCTCGACGTTTCGCAATCCCAAACTGACCTACAGCCATTGTCGACTTCTCGCTATGATCCCGCGCCTTTCTGCGCACTGCGTGATTGTTTCGTTGAATCACTACGTCGGAGCACGCATTCATGCTCGCCTACGCGCGTTCTTCACTCCAGTGGCTGACTCGTTCCAAACTGCCGGGATCGCTTCACCGGCTCGTCAATAAGGCCGTGTTGCGGATGAGTCCGGCCATTCAGGCGGCCTGCGAGACTCGACTGAGCGAAGCTCAAATGTCATTGGCGGCGGACCGCGAAACCGAGACTCTACTCGACGAACTTCCGTCCGAAACGACACCTCGCGAGCGTCGCTTCCTATTCAACTTCTTCGCCGCGGTCTGGTCCGGCGGCAACGTGCTGGAAGTGGGACCGTTTCTCGGCGGGACGAGCCGATCGATCTCGCTGGGAATGTTGGCCAATCCGCGACGCGACGCGGCTTCGCGACTGCACACATTCGATCGCTTCAGTCACTACTACGGCGGCGCGCAGTTGGTGGAGACGCTGGGACCGTTCTTGCAATCCGGCAAGTTGACCGAAGGCACCTGCGAGCGGATCAAAGCCACGACGAGTTTTCGAGAGGTCTTTGATTTGTTGCACGCCGGGCAGCCCTATTCCTCGATCCTGAAGACTCACACGGGCGAGTTGCCGGAGCGGGCGAGCGAAGTCGATCAGTCGGAGATTCAATTTGATCCGAGCCATCTGTCGTCGCTCGACAGCGTGTTTGTCGACGGTTGCAAATCGTGGTTCGGCACGAAGTACTTCATGCAACAGGTTGTCGAGAAGACACAGCCGGGCGCTTTCTATATTCTTCAGGACTACGGTCACTACACATGTTTTTGGGTGCCGGCGTTCGTCGCCGCGTTTCGCGATCGGTTTCGCTTCTACGGACACGTCGACAGTACATACGCGTTTCAGCTGACGTCCCCCATTCGCGCCGCGGAGATCGAGACGCGATTCCCTGACGAGCCCGACGGTTTCGCGGCCGATGAATTGGATCGCCTGTTCGCAACGATCGTCGCGGACGCCACCGCGGCGTCGGATTGGCTCGGTCGCGTCGCCGGGCGTTTGCAGCATGGGGCCGCGCTGGCGTACGTCGGCCGTGAGGACGATGCACTGCGGCTGATGGAAGACGAGTTGCGCTGCGTTGTGCGACGCGCTCCGCACTTCGAGAAGATGGTCCGTCGCGCCATGCACTCGCCGACGTATCGACCCAACGGCGGATCGGGCGTTCCAATCGTGCTCACCAAGTGATCTCATCCAGCGCGAACGGTCTCTAGTTGAACCACGGGAACTTCATTGTCGGCTGGCGCGAGTAGCGCTTGGTGGAGAGCCGCAGCGTCGCGCCGGAGCCGGGTGCGAGCCGAACGGTGAGGTGAGAGCCGGTCAGCTGCCGTCGCGGTCCGCCGTCGATACTCACCCCAGCGAATTCGTGCTCGGCGTAGGCGCCGGCTTGCACGATCACCTCGCGGCTTTCCAATTGGCTTGTGTTGACGAGCTGCACGGTGACGTGCTCGGCGGAGAGTTCCTGGACGAGGGCGGCCACATCATCGGGCACTCCGGCTCGCCGCCGCACGGGGTCGAAGTAGCGGAGGCGGCAGTGCAGCACCGACGCGCGGCGAGTAATGTGAATTCCGCCGTTCATGAGTTGAACGAGAGCTGTGACTTCGGCGGGATTGAATTTCATCGGATCGTCGGCGAGTCGAGTATCGGGCGTTGTCGTGTCGGCTCGCATGGCGGCGATCTTGGTGCGGACGCTAGCCAGCGCTGAGGAGAGCGCGGCGACCGGATAACCGGGAGCTCCACCTTCCAGATAGTTGATCCACGGCTCGGCTCGGGCGCGCCGTCGATCGGACGGCCGCATCGAGAGGTACCAGATTTCGCGGGCGTTGTAGGAGTACGGTTCGGGCGTGTAACCGTACCAACCTTGATCGCCGTACATTCTGGGGTAGTGCGGTTCGCCGCCGATTCGTTTCATCTGCGCGTTGACGACGTCGGCTTGGCGCCGCCAGGCTTGCAGATACCGATCGTCACCGGTCAACAGGTAGGCGTTGGCGAATCCGATGAAGCCCCAGTGCTGCCGGTTGCGGTGAGCCGGTTCACCTGTTTGCGGCACGGTCACGGTGAAACCCCAGCCGTAAGCGCCGCCGTACCATTTGCCGTCGGCGGCGGAGCCGATCTTGCCGTCCAGTCCAATGTTGCTGGGGATCACGCCGCCGTTGGCGTTCATGCGACCGGCCCAGGCGTCGACGTAGTCGAGCAGCCACTCGCGGTATTTCGGCTCGTGGTCGATCATGTAGGCGTTGAGCGCCAACGTTGTCGAGAGCAGATTCAGCGGATGATCGCCGACGATGTCGTTGTAGTCTTTGAAGTGAGCGAGCATCTCCTCGTAGGAGCGTTCGCCGTGTCCCAAGTGGAACCGGTTCTCCACCTCAATTGGATCGCCCGTCCAGTCGAGAGCCGTCGCCTTGCGGAGCAGCGGGCCGCGCGAACCGTTGAACAGGCTGCGGATGATCTTGTGCCGGGGATCGTAGTTGGGAGCGCCCGGATCTTCGTTCAGATAGAAGCCGGCGAAGCGGCGCTGCCGCCGGTGCATCGCGCGATCCTGCGGGTCGGACAGCGATTGCAGATTGAATACGGTGAGTCCCTCACAGTTGTGCTGCCAGTCGAACATCACCGGAAACTCTTTGTAGTACATCCCATCTCGCGCAAAGGGCACTTGAGTCGTCTTGGCGAGCGTGTATTGCCGGAGGTGACCCTCCCAGGCGCGTTTGTAGAGAGTGAGGATGCGATCTTCGCCGCCGAGGGCGTGGAGAATTGGCCAGTCATTGCAGTTCTCAATCGCATCGTCCGGTCCGTCGTCGCCGCCCCAACGTTCGACGCACAGCAGAAAACCCCTTTCGTCAAAGTAGCGCCGATAGAATTCGCCGCACGCCCGCGAGCTCTGCTTCAACAGCTCTCTCTCCAAGAGGGCCCAGGCCGGCGGCGACACGGGAGTGTCGATTCGCAGTGATTGGTCAGCGTGTGATTGACGGCCGGTCGCCAACATCAGTGCGGCGACGGCGACGGCGAGCATGACGAATCTAGACATGACGAATTCCGAGTGAGATTTGAGCCGCTTTTGGCGGGGTGGTGCGCGTGCACAGCTTCTTTCCGCCCGCTAAGATCGCAATTGTACGACGTGGACGAGAGCAGGTGTTGTGTGATCGAAGGCCTCTGCATTTGGATGGTGATGTGGTTGGTCGGTTGGGCCGTCGCCCGTTTTGTGGCGCTGGCCCCGCTCTTCGAACCGACCCTCTTGTTTCAGCCCAACAGCCGATTTCGCATCTCGGACTTGGTCGTGCTCCTACTCCATGTCCAATTGGCGGCCGGCGGCTCAGCCATCTTTTTTCGGCTACGTGCGCTCGGTTACCGAGCGAACGACGGTAGCGACATCGTCGTCGGAATGCTCTTCCTGTCGATGCCGGTGCTGATTTCCTGGGTCACCGGCATTCGAGCGATGGCGAATGCGGGTGTCGAAGAGACGAAATCGCGGTGGCTGTTCGCCGGCGTTTTGGTTCCGTTCACGATGCTCGCCGGAGCCGTCGTGACTCCACTGTTGATCACCAGCCCCTGGGCCGCGCTAATGGGGATTCAGGCGATCGTCGAGGGAGACGGGTACGCGTTTTCCGGACTCGTGGTCTACGCGGGGGCGATTGCGACCACCATCGCCTGGCTGGCGTATGTGAGGAGCGCCACGAAGCATATGGCCCGAGCCGCTATCGACGCGCAATCTCGTCGCGAGGGCATCGAGTACACCCGATCGCGACTCGACGACGCGGGCTCGATCACGCCGCTGACGAGCAGCGAGAGGAAAGACGAAGACGGCGTGCATTTCGAGGATCGCAATGACGCGGGAATCAGCTTCGTTCAAAACGACGGCGGCGGACGCGACGCGCCGACTCTCGAACCTGAAGAAGCCGATGACCACGGCGCAGACGATCCCGACATCCAAGGGGCCGGCGAAACGCCGCGGGACGATCGGCCGTCGACGGGCGACTAGGATTCGGTCGGCTCGTTCGTTACGATGCGCGTCGGCGACCGATCTGAAAAGGAGATCTCAATGCAATCGATCCGCGCGGCTGCGGTGAGTATGAACAGCGTGCTCGGGCGGGAGGCCGATACGCTCGCTCAAATGCGAGCCTACTGTGAGCAGACCGTAAGAGACGGCGCGCAATTGGTGCTCTTCCCTGAACTGGTCGCGCACGGACATTGCAATCCGCAAACGTGGGAAGTCGCGGAACCCGTGCCGGGAGGCGCGACGACCGAGACGATTTCGCAGTGGGCGCGGGAGTTCAACGTCGTCATTTCGGTGGGACTGTGCGAGAAGGAAAACGACATCGTCTACAACACGCAGTTGATCGCCGGACCCGACGGGTACATCGGCAAGCAGCGAAAACTGCACATGTCGCGCGACGAATCTTTTTTCTACAAGGGCGGCCGCGACATTTGCGTGTTTGATGTGGGCAAGTGCAAGGTGGCGACGGTGATCTGTTACGACAATCAGTTCCCGGAGATCGCCCGCATTGCCGCCTTGCGGGGAGCCGATGTCATTCTCATGCCGCACGCGGCACGCCAGGGGCGCTGGCAGGACGCCGCATCGGAAACGGCCGCTCGCCAAAAGGTGTTCGACCTGTTTTCCAGCAGCTATCGCATGAGGGCTCGAGAAAACGCCTGCTTCTGCGTCTACGCCGATCAAGCTGGGTCGGCCGGCGTCGTGTCATCTCTGCCCAGCGAACACTACAACCAACCGAATCATCCGGGCGGCGCTATGATCATCGATCCGCTCGGCGATATCGTCGCCCACGCGCAGATTGAAAAGATTCAGGACGAGATCGTGATCGCCGATCTGGACGCCGAGGTCTTGGCGCGAGCTCGCAGTCACCCCAACTACACCCTGCGGACTCGCCGGCCCGAACTGTTCGCCGAGCTGGCTCGCGAACAAGTGTCGAGTTGAATGGTGTCGTGTGGTTTAACGGAATCTCACACAAATCCACCAAGGACAAGAAGCTGTTCTTAACCGCTGCCGTTGGTCACGGTTGGGCGGCTCCGTCGCCGAAGTCGAAATTCACGTCGCCCGGTTCAATGATCGGCAGATCCGGAACATCGTATTGCGGCTGGTTTTGGGCGGCAACCGAAGCGCTCAAAACGATTTGGGTGACGTACAATGGGATCGTGAGCAAGAAACAGATTGTCCAAGTGATCATCAGCCCCTTGATGTCCCATTCGGATGACTTCATCCAGCCGTAAACGAATGCGATCAATCCACCTCCGCACGGGCAAAGGACGATCGACAAGATGGCAATCGTCGTTTCACCATGCTGAAACATCTTTATCAAGACCATGATCAGGCAAACAAACGAGACCAGCCCGATGATTCCAGAAAGAGCGGTGATTCCCAAGAGAAGTGGTGTAGCTGTGGCGGCTTCCATGTTTCCGTTTCCTTGCCGATCGGCGGGGCGTGTGTGAGTTGGTCCCTCAACTGTCCACATTTTGAGTGTGACGGTCAACCTGAGGGCGAACGGAAAGCGAGTTGGAGAGAAGAAAATTCCGGCAAGAGCGGCGCCCGGAGTCCCGCGTCCGGCAGAACTCGGGCGTCACGAGTTCTGGGGCGCGTCTGCGCGACATAAGAAAATGTCGCGCCCGTTTTTCGCTGGCGAACGGCGGCGTGTTGATTGACGCCCGCCGACCGGCTCGCCGTATCCGAAGGCGCTCGCCTCAGGCGCGGTTGCTGCATGAGGCGAGCGGGTCTTCGCCACCCCGTTACACGACCCTGCCCCGGCCGAACGCGAGATGGCGATTAGCATTGGTTTCATTTGCGGCATGAAAACACTAGGTTTCGCCGCCGAGACGTCAAGTTATTCGGGGAAAAAAACCGCAAATGTCACGTCGGAACTGTTCGGGCGGTACGCGTTACTTGAGTGCTTTGGAGATCGCTTTCACGGCTCCGGCGGCAAGTTCGCTCGATCCGGCCGGTGTGAAATGGACGTTGGCCGGTCGCTGAATCTTCTTCAAACGCGGTTTGCTGTACGCGTACATGTCGTCGATCGTGACGTCCGCGTCGGCCATCACCCGCTTGGCGATTTCGTTGTATTTGGCCGAGTGTCCGACAACGCGGCCTTTCGCGCCTTGGGGCACCGGTGTCGTCGAACGCCAGATCAGCGTCGCGCCCGTCTTCTGCATCCGCTTGACCAATTGGCGGAGGTTCTTTTCGTACTCGTCCGGCGGGACCTGTTGTTTGCTGTTAGGTGCTTTTGGGTCGGCCAGGTTTTGCCCCTGCGGGCCGAGGTACTTCAGGTCGTGAAGCCCGAAGTTGAAGTGGATGACGTCCCACTTGCCGTCGCCGAGCCAGCTGTCGATCTGCTCGAGTCCCCGCGTCGTCGGGCCGCAGTTGGTGGGCGGGCGGTGTACGTTCGCCTTGCCGGCCAGCAGTTTCCTCACGGGCAGCGTGTAGCCGATTGAAATCGAGTCGCCGATCAAGAGCACGCGCGGCAAGTTGGGGTCGTCTTTCACGGGTGCGAAGACGGGATTCACTTTTCGTTTCGGCTTGGCCGCCTTCTTGTTCGCGTCCTGAGCAGAGGCGAGTTGAGCGGTTAGTAGCAACAGTGCGAGGACGAGTTTGATTTTCATGATGCGGCCGATGGAGGTGGTTTGAGAGTGGTGAACATCGATAGCGAGCTGCGGAGAGTAGACGGCGATGCGAATATTCTGACTACGCCTCAGTCAGTTGGCAATTCTGGTCGTGGCGATCGGGCTGTCGCGAAAGCCGATGCGTCCTGCGCGAGCCTTGATCGCCACTGGCGGTTGGGCGGTGAACGGTCGGTCGTAGATTTTCCAGGAGCCGTCGCCCACAGCGAACTCGATCGACGCCCCGTTGGTCGCACAGGCGATGCTGACCAGAGTTGCCTGTTGTTGTGGCGAGGCTTGAATGGTTGGTTCGGCTGTCGTCCGCCATTGTCCGCCGGCCCGCATCCGTTCCATCAAGATCGGCTCGGGCACCAATCCCAGGTCGCCGATCCGCTCCTGCCACCTCTCCAGCGCCGCCCGCATGACGGCGATCCGCTGCTGGTGTTTCGTCGAGTCCGCCAGATTCACTGTCTCGTGAGGATCGGCTTGCAGGTCGTAAAGCTCTTCGAGCGGTTTCTCTTTCCGCATGAACGTCTGCGCGGCTCCCGTCAACTCGCCCGCTTTGTCGAGCCGGCGGAGGTCGACCAGCGTCGGCATCTTGTCCATGTAGTCGATGTGTTGAGCGTACGGCTTGCGCGGTTCGTAGTTGCGGATGTACTTGAATCGATGGTCGCGCGCGGCGCGCATCAGTTCGAGCGCCTCGTCCATGCGATCGCGATGGAAGAAGAGGAACTCCGGCGCGCGCTCCACTCGCTCGCCCAGGAAGACGCGGCCCTGCATGTAGGCCGGCGGGTCGATCCCAGCCAGGGCCAGCATCGTCGAAGGTAGGTCCTGAGTTGAGACCAGATCGTTGCGAACGGAGCCGCCCGTGATCTTTTCGGGCCACCGCACGATCATCGGCACGTGGACGCCCGAGTCGTAGATCCAGCGTTTGCCGCGCGGCAGCCCGCGACCGTGATCGGACCAGAAGACGACGATCGTGTTCCCGGCCAGGCCGTCTTGTTCGAGCCGCTTGAGAATCAACCCGGCTTGCCGATCCATTTCAGAAATGTTGTCCGCGTACCAAGCCCAGTCTTTCTGCGCCTCCGGCGTGTTGGGATAGATCGGCGGCAAGTGTTTGGCGGCCTCTTCCGGATCGTGGCGTTGGTCCGGTTGCAGCCCGGCGATCAGTTTGGCGTGCACTTCCTCGCTGTGACGGATTTGACTCTCGTGCGATACGGTGAGGTTGATCACGGAAAAGAACGGTTGTCCAGCCGCGCGGTCGCGCCAGTCGTTGTGGCCATTGCCCTGCCGGTCCCAGGCGGAGCGCGGGTTGTCGAACTGATAGTCGGTCTTCGACCGATTCGTGCAGAAGTATCCCGCCGCGCGGAGGTACTCGGTAAAGCAGCGGACAGCGGGCCGCGGCACGATCCGCGACCGCATATGTTGCGAACCGAGTGAGATGGGATAGAGCCCGGTGATGATCCCCGATCGCACGACCGCGCAAACGCCGGCCGGTGTGAACGCGTGATCGAAACGCGCCCCTTCGCTGGCGAGCCGATCGAGGTTGGGCGTGCGGGCGTAGCTGTCTCCGTAGCATCCGAGGTTGGAACTGATGTCCTCGCAACTGATCCAAAGAATATTGGGGCGGCCGCTCGGATCGGCGGCGACCACTTTCGCTGGAGTCTTGTCGCGAAACTGCAATCCGCGGAATGCGCCTCCTTTGAGTGGTCGTTGATGGTTGACCAGTTCCTTGTCGTCGCGAACCTGGCGAATTGCATTCTGAGCCGCGCCGCGCACGTGGTAGTCGCCGCCGCGTTCGGCGTGCTGCTTCAGGGCGGCTTCGAGAGCCGGCAAGGCGGCGCGGGCCGGCGGACCGATGCGGCCGAGAAACTCAGCGGCGGAACAGGCCATGCCGCGTTCCGGAAACGACAGGCCTGAACGGAGAACCTGCAAGCGCTCACCGGTCGGCTCATCAATTCGGCAGCCGGCGTAAGCGAGCGCGATCTGAACCGCCAGCGGAGCTCGTGCCATCCTCGCCTCAACGGCGGACAATGCAGGGCGGCCGGCGACGCCGATGTCGCCCAAATGGCTCGCCGCCCAATAGCAAACGGCGTCGTCCGGATGACTCAGCATGTCCGCCAAGTCGTCGATCGCGGCGACTCCGAATTGCCCGATCGATTTCGCCGCCCGCAAACGGACCGTTTCATTCTGAGCCTCCAACTCGGCTCGCCATTCGGTCAACGTCCGTCCAGCCACTACCGCGGGTTCGCCGCGGACGAGTTGGCAGTGGAATGACGCGAACGAAACGGCGGCGAGCAGCAAGCAACGTCGGAGACTCATGGAGAAGCAACCTTGCGCTGGGAGATTGGATTGGATGATTGGATGCGGTATCGACGGGATCCCGCATCATAGGTCGCCGTGCATAGCGGCGACAGGTAGGGCGCCTTGTGATCGCCCAGGCGAGGCGCTGTCCTTGGCGCGTTGGCGAAGACGCGGCTGCTTGTCGGAGCCGTTGGGACTTGCCATATTCTCTCAATCGACTCTGTGCTAGTCGACTCTGTGTGCTAGTCGACTCTAGCGCAACTGGGTCGCATAGAAGAGAGCGATGGCGAGAGAGCCGAAAGGCCAGGAGCAGTCGGTGAGCCAACTTCAAGCCTGTCATTGCTGCGGCAAGATCCACGCGATTCCACCGCTGGACGATCATCACACGGCGCATTGCACCCGCTGCGCGGCGACCATCGTCGGCTTGTCTCGAGGCGGCCGGGCGGCGAGCCGGACGGCCGCCCTGGCGCTGGGAGCTTTCTTTCTGTATTGGCCGGCCATCTTGCTGCCGATCCTGCAGATCGAACAACTCGGCCACCGCCACTCCAGCAGCCTGCTCACCGGGACGATGGAACTGCTGCACCACGGCAGCTGGTTCGTCGGCCTCGTCGTGCTCGTGTTCTCCGTTGTCTTTCCGCTCACCAAAATCCTGCTCCTGCTCGAACTCAGCCTCTTGGGAGTTCTGCATCGACGCCACAAAGCGCTGACGTATCGCGTCATGGAACTGGTCGGTAAGTGGAGCATGATGGACGTGCTGTTGCTGGCGTTCATGGTGATGCTCGTCAAGCTCGGCGCGTTGGTGAAGTTTGAGTTTGGTCCCGCCGTCGTGGCGTTTGTGTTGTGCGTGGCGATGAGCATCGCGTCGTCCATCGCTTTCGACCCGCACGCAATTTGGGAGAGTGAAAGTGAATGAGATGGAAAACGAATTCCCCGTAGCGACCGTTCGCGAAGCCGGCTGGCTGGCCACAGCTCGCCGCATCGGCGTCTGGTGGTGGCTGGCGGCCGCACTGTGTCTCGTCTTCGCCGTCGTGTTGTCGGTGTCGGCGATTGATACAGGCGGCTTGTCGATCACGATCAAGTTCGCCGACGGTTACGGATTGGAGGAGGGACACGCTCTCAAACATCGCGGCATCGAGATCGGCGAAGTGACTTCGGTCGACCTGGACGAGACGCTTGACGGAGTGATCGTGACGGTGCGATTGAAGGAGGATGCGACGCGGGTCGCCAGCGCGGGGTCGGACTTTTGGATCGCCCGGCCGCAAGTGAGCTTGGCGCGAGTCACCGGACTGGAGACGGTGGTCGGAGCCAAGCATCTGCGCGTCCGCACGGCGAATCAGCCGGGGGAGAGGCAGGTCGAGTTCACAGGTCTCGAGGCGCCGCCCGTGCTGGCTGACGCGGCGGGAGGCAGCGTGACAATTCAGTTCGAGAAGGGGCACGGATTGGCGACCGGCGACGTGGTCAAGCACCGCGGCATCGTGGTCGGCGAGGTCACGGGAATCGACCTGACGCCGGATCTCGACGGAGTCTTGGCGACCGTCGCGTTGCGGGCCTCATCGCGCTCGCTGGCTCGTCGCGGAACTCAGTTTTGGATTGAGCGGCCACGAGTTGGATTGAGTGGTGTCCACGGCTTGG
>JASMLW010000125.1 GCA_030748485.1 Pirellulaceae bacterium | reverse complement strand
CGTAGTCTGTCAACAACGCCGGGAAGGCGTAGGGGTCGTGCATCGTCGTCATCCGTCCCTGCTCGTCCGCAACCCGCAACTGATAACCTGCATGATCTTCCTGTAGGGGACAAATCGCCTCGTACAAACCGGCCGGATGGATCCGCCGCATCGGGTGCGAAACCTGATGCGCCTTGTCCAAGACCCAAACTTGATCGCCTTGTGGCAAAAAGGCGCGAACAGCCAGAGCTCGCCGGCCGTTCTGCTCCACTTCGTGCGGACCGAGCAGGTGGAAAGGGTCTGGATGTCGGCCGTTCAGCAAGGCTCCGACGTTATCCAATGATACTTGCGTACGCACCGTGATGCTCCTTCGTCACGCTCGTCGCCGAGCTGGGGCGATTGTTGTCGGTCGAAAGTCGTTCGTAAAGTGGTCTGATCAAAGCTGTTAGACGCTCTGTCGAGCAACGGAGGGCCCACCGCCCAAGGCTCCTACCCAGGGGCTCGGCGCGCGCCCTTACGCGCTTGCCAAGTGGGTCGTTTTTTGGCGACCGGTCAGCCAGTGGGCCGCGACGCTGACCGCCTCGCGCCAGTGACGTCGCCGCGCCCCGCGCCCCCGATCCTCCCCCACCGGCTCGACCGCGTGGGGCCGATCGACGCGCCACTGCTTCGTCGACGACTGTAAATCGTCGCGAGCCGATTCGCACAACCAGCCCCGCACCTCTACCTGGTGATACTCCAACGCTCGCGCCACCCGTCGCCATAAATCGGCGTTCTGGATCTCTTCCAATTCGCCGAACTTCTCCCAGCACCAGTCGTTCTCGTACCACCGTCGCAGCCCGTACCGCAAACCGCGGTTGACGTACGCACTGCCCGACATCAGCGTCACGCGCGACGGCTGGTCGAGCGCTTCCAAACCGCGGACCACGGCCAATAGCGCCAAGCGGTCCTCGCGCGCCGACTCGTCAGCCGACGCTTCGAACCGGCGGCAATCCTGACCCTGCACAGGGTCGAGCACAAAGCGCCAACGCCCCCCCGACTCGTGCGCGTTCGTTTGAGCAAACAGAAGATAGTGAGGTGCTGTTGGCATGGCGGAGCGACTCACACCGCGCCCGCGGGCGCGATTGGATGGGGAGGGATCTTTTGTGAGTCGAGCCGGGAAACTCGACTGGGAACGAATCGTGCTTAGGGTATCGGCAACCCTCCGCCAGGTCCCCCACCTTACCAACCTGGGAATCGCGCGGATGTGTCAGTTACAATGCACGTCGGTCGTGTCGCACCGATTATGGCGTTGAGAGTTCGCGATTTTTCTCGGGTGTAGTTCCAGCGACCAACGGGAGCGGCAGCTCGCTTTGTGTGTGGCACAGCCACTATCGACTGGTGACATCCCTTGCCCATCGAACTGCAACAAATTCGCCAGCGTTTTACGATCGCCACGATTCTGGCGATCATGACCACCTTCGCCATGCTGTTTGGCGGACTGAGATACTTAGGCGCGCCGCCGCCCGTCTATCTTTTCTTCGGCTCGCTGGCCGTCTTCTACAGCGTCGTCCGCATGTGGGCCGGTACGATCTCAAGACTCTACGCAACCGGCGTCGGAGCCCTCTTGTTGCCGCTGTGGCTGGCCATCTTCAAACAACTCGATCAACGATTGGGTGGGCAGCTGCCGGACCTGATGATGGGCTTGGCCTGTACGCTCTTCGCCGGAGCCGCACTCGGTTACTGCACGGCCGTGCTGACGAACGGCGTTCTCTCGTTGCTCGAAATGACCGCCTCCCACTTCTACCTGAGGCGGTTGTCGGTCTCCGAGGAAACCGATGACGAGTAGACGATCAGTCGATCAGTCGATCAGACGATCATTCAGATCGACTCGATTGTTGATGGGGGCTACTGCGAATCGAGCACCTTGACGAACTCGCGCAACCAGGCGGGATGCGCCGGCCAGGCTGGCGCGGTCACCAAGTTGCCGTCGACGTGAGCATTGTCAAACGTCTCGTTTGGCGGAATGAACTCTCCGCCCTGACTACTGATCTCCGGCGCCACCGCCGGATAGGCGGCGCACTGCCTGTCTTGCAACACGCCGGCGGCCGTCAACAGCTGTGGCCCGTGACAGATGGCGGCGAGCGGCTTGCCCGCATCCGCAAAATGCCTCACGACCTCCAGTACTCGCTCGTTCAACCGCAAGTATTCGGGCGCCCGCCCGCCTGGAATCACCAACGCGTCGTACGACGACTCGTCGATGTCGGCGAAGGTGGCGTTGAGCTGAAAGTTGTGGCCCCGCTTCTCGCTGTACGTCTGCTCGCCCTCGAAGTCGTGAATCGCCGTCGCGATTGTCTGGCCCGATGCCTTGTCCGGACAGACGGCGTGCACCTCGTGGCCGAGCATGAGCAGCGCTTGAAACGGCACCATCACTTCGTAGTCCTCAACGTAGTCGCCAACCACCATCAAAATGCGCTTCGCCATCGATGCTCCCTCAGGGTACTCAACCAAAGACTCAAAAACGCGAGTATACCGCGCTCCACCTGACGTTGGCGGGTGGAGCAAACTTCACTCAGTCGTTCGCCCAGACGACGACAGCACTGATAGCACGCGAGTGCTTGCACATCATGTTGTGCGTATTCAGTTTGCAACCGCAAAATGATGAAAACGTTTGAAACGATTTTTGAAACTCGTATGTTGGTCCCTGCATCCCCCGTCAGTGACACTCACGCAATCAATTGGAGTTCGAGACCAACACGAAAGGGACGTCGCCCAACGTCGCGTCTAGGGAGGCGAACGACGAGGGGACCGGCAGGGAAACCGTCGCAGGGAAACCGTCGCAGGAAAACCGGGACGCGCATCGCATTGCGGCGATCGCGGCCTCGAGCGCGCGGGACAGCGAAACACCGAGTGGCGATGATTTAGCACTCAGCGCGCCGCGGTGCCTCCGATTCAACTCTTAGTACACTTCCTTCGATCGGCGCTTGGCGACCGACCGAGTTGGTCCGACGGATGTATCCGGAAGGATGCCGGTTCATTACTAAGGGAGTGTCATATGTCTCAACCCATCATCGGTCTGAATGTTGACTATCGCAGTGCTCGCCATGACTCGCCGGCGTTCGGTTTTTGCGCGGCGGGATATTTCGACAGAGTGCTCAAAGCGGGGGGCGTACCGCTGCTCTTGCCGCCACTGGAGGACGTGGATCAGCTGAATTGCGCATTGGATAAGATGGACGGATTCGTGCTGGTCGGCGGCGGCGACCTCGACCCGCGCCGCGACGGCTTCATGATGCACCCCACGGTGCGGCTGCTGGACGGCCGTCGCGAGTCGTTCGATCGCATGTTGGCTCAGGAAATCCATGCCCGCCGGCTGCCCGTATTCGGCATCGGCGTCGGTCTGCAGCTGCTCAACATCACCTTGGGCGGCAATCTGTTCCTGCATTTACCCGAGGATCTACCCGAGACCATTCCCCACAAGGACCCGCAGGATCCGGGCCACCGGCACGGGCTCGAAGTCGCGCCGGGCAGTTTGATGGAGCGGGTGTACGGTGAGGGCGAGATTCGCGTGAACAGTCGGCACCACATGGCCATCGACGAATTGGCGGAGGGATTCCGCGTCACGGCCAGATGTCCGGACGGCGTGATCGAGGCGATCGAGTACGCGGGCGAAGACTGGTTCGCCATGGGAACTCAGTTCCATCCAGAAGCGGAAACGGCCTCGGCGCTCGACCAGCGCATCTTCGACGAGTTCGTTGAGGGCATTCACACTTTCCACACGGCGCTCCCTGTGGCCGCCTAGGGGCCGGGAGCGTGAGAAGGGCCGGCGGCATGGATGCCCTGGCCCTTTTTTACGTGATGTACGATGGCCTTCCGAGGCCGTCGAATGCGGGTTAACCCCGAGAGCCGCCGATAGATTCGTGCTCTTCGTCTTCTCAAATCGTCCCGGTGAAGCAAATGGAACGTCCGTTCTCGACGGCCTTGGAAGGCCATCGTACAGCGCCTTCCGAGGCCGTCGAATGCAGGTTAGCCCCGAGAGCCGCCGACTGATTCGCGCTCAGCGCGGACTTCGAATCGCCGCGATGTGTTAGGTGGAACGTCGATTGTCGCGGAGCTTTGTACGATGGCCTTCCGAGGCCGTCGAATGCGGGTTAACCCCGAGAGCCGCCGATAGATTCGTGCTCTTCGTCTTCTCAAATCGTCCGGTGAAGCGAGTGGAACGTCCATTGTCGCGACTTCGTCGCGAAGTCCTGCCCGGCATGCAGGACCTACATCCGTTTCACTCCAAACGGGGGGTCTTGGTGAGATTTTCGAAACCAAGCTTGCCAGCCGCTCGTCGTAGATAGGATAACTGTGGGTTGAAATGGGGTTTGAGCGGTGGCCGCCGCGCGAATCCGGCGAAGAGGACCAGCGCCATGTACGTGTGGGAAGAGACATTCGTAACTCGCGCTTTTGACCCGTGGACGGCCGCTTCTCTGGTCGTTCTGGCGGCCATGCTGCACGGGGTGTGGCGACTGTGGCGGGGGATGCGGATCGACGCTTTCCAGCGCGATCTGCGGACGATGCGACAACAGCCCCAAACGTCGATCGTGTTTCCCGGCTTTCGTGCGGCGGCGAACTCCCGCACGGGCTTCTTTCAGATCTCGCTG
>JASMLW010000124.1 GCA_030748485.1 Pirellulaceae bacterium | reverse complement strand
GCTTCGGCCCAGACGTCGTCTGCGATTTTCTGCTCAACTTCATCGACCAGAATCGCGAACGTCCGTTCTTGGTTTACTACCCGATGATGTTGCCGCACTGGCCTTTCATTCCAACTCCCGACAGCCCCCTCGGCGGCAGTCGCGAGCGCAAAGGCAAGTACGACGGCCGGCCGGGCGGTGAAGAGTATTTCCCGGACATGGTCGCCTATCTGGACAGTTTGGTCGGCCGCATCGACGCGAAACTGGCCGAGGTCGGCGTCCGCGACAACACGCTTTTGATCTTCACCGCGGACAACGGCTGCGCGATCAATATCGTCTCCCGTCGCGGGGATGAAGTCATCAAGGGCGGCAAGGGTTCGATGCCCGACGCCGGCACCCATGCGCCGCTGATCGCCAGTTGGCCGGCGGTGATTGAGAAGGCGACCGTAAACGACAGTCTGGTCGACTTCTCCGACGTCTTGCCGACTTTGCTTGACGTCGCAGGCGTGCGGACGCCCAGCGAGCTGAAGACTGACGGGCTCAGTTTCCTACCGCAACTCAAGGGAGCCGCGGAGGGGCGGCGGCAATGGGTCTTCTGCCACTACAACCCGCGTCCGCCGCGAGCGACGGCGGATCCGAAGAAGAAACAACAAGCGCTGAACAAGTTGACCAAGTTGAGAACGCAGAAGCAACTGGGACGATTCGCCCGCACGCAGCAATTCAAATTGTACGACGACGGGCGTTTCTACGACGTGGCGGCGGATGTGCTGGAGAGTCGCGCGATCGACGTCGGCGTCGCCACGACGAAGGTCAAGCGAGTTCATGAAATGCTGCAAAAAGTTCTCGACTCGCAACCTGAGTTTCAATACTTCGCGGCGGCGGGGGCGAAGAAGAAGACCAATAAGAAACAGCCCGCCAACAAACAGTGATCTCCGTTTCGACTCCGGCAATGAGAACTTCGTGATCCGATGATAGAAAACCAGGTAAAGAAGAAACTGGCGGCGGGCGAGACGGTTGTCGGCACGCTGATGTTTGAGTTCGCCACGGTCGGCATCGGCCGGATTGCCGGTGAAGCCGGAGCCGAGTTCGCCATCTACGACATGGAGCACACGGGTTGGTCGTTCGAGACGATTCGCGACATGATCGCCGGGACGAACAAGGCCATGATGGCTCCCTTTGTCCGCGTTCCAAATTCGCAGTACGACTACCTGTCGCGCGTTCTCGATATTGGCGCCATGGGCGTCATGGTTCCGATGGTCGAAAGTGTTGCGGAGGCCGAGTTGATCGCTCGGTCCACGCTGTACCCGCCAGTCGGGCGTCGCGGGGCCGCGTTCGGCATCGGTCACGACGACTACGCCGCCGGAGAACTGCTCGACAAGATCGAATCGGCGAATCGCGAACGACTGATTATCGCGCAAATCGAAACGGCGGCGGGTCTCGAGGCGATGGACGGGATCGCACAGGTCGCCGGCGTCGATGTGCTGTGGGTCGGGCAAACCGACCTGACCAGTTCGCTCGGTATCCCGGGTCAGTTCGACAGCCCGAAGTTTCTCGACGCACTCCAGCAAGTCGTGTCGACGGCCCAGCGACATGGCAAACACGCCGGCTACATGGCGATGAGCGTGGCGGAGGCGGAGCGTGTGCACTCGATTGGTTTTCGCTGTATCGGCTACAGCGGCGACCTGTGGATCTACCAACAGGCGCTGCGCGACGGAATCGCCGCGACTCGCCAGATTGCCCGCCAGTGAGCCGCTGAGCGGGCCAACGTTCATTAGTCTGGGCGGTATTGAGTCGAACTACGGCGCGGAGAGACGATGGCCTCTTGTAAGGCTGTGATCGTATTAACTACGATCGAACGAAGGCATCTTCATCGGATCATCCATGCAAACCAACTGTCCCCATTGCGGCCATCTGCTTGAGTACTCGGGTGATCCGCCGCGATTCTGCAGTCATTGCGGCCAAGCTCTGTCGTCCCGCCCCGTCGACGAGACGTTGAGCGCGCCGACGATAGGCGCGCCGGCGGCGAAGGGCGGAGCCCCTGAGCGACTGGGGCCCTACCGGATCGAGCGCGAACTGGGCCGGGGCGGGATGGGAGCCGTATTCGAGGCCGAGCACGAGGAGAGCGGGCGTCGCGTCGCGATCAAACTCCTTCCGGACAACGTCTACCGTGCGGAAGCTTCGGTCGAGCGTTTCCTCCGCGAGGGGCAGAACGCCGCCGCCATCTCACACCCTCGATCGACGTTCGTCTATGCGGCCGGTGAGATCGACGGGCAGTTCTATATCTCGATGGAGCTCATGCCGGGCGGCACGCTGCGCGACGTCGTCGACCAGCGCGGACAGCTGCCGATCGCGGAAGCAGTCGACAATGTGCTCGACGTAGTCGACGGACTCGCCGCGGCGCATGCGCTGGGAGTGATCCACCGCGATATCAAGCCGAGCAACTGTTTTGTCGACCAGGACGAGCGAGTGAAGGTAGGCGACTACGGCTTGTCGAAGTCGCTCGTTTCCGATTCCTCATTGACTCGCACGGGCGCGTTCCTCGGCACACCGCAGTTCGCGGCTCCCGAACAGATCAAGGGTGGCGACGTCGATGCGCGAACCGACATCTACGCGATCGGCGCGACGCTCTATTTCTTGCTCGGTGGGCGCGCCCCATTCGAGGGTGATGCGGCTCGCGTGATCGCCGCGATCGCCTCCGAGGAGGCTGAACCTATCGGGCGGCTCAGGTCGGATCTGCCGGCTCCGCTACGAGAGTTCATTCACAGTATGTTGGCGAAGGACCCTGCGCGGCGCCCGCAGACGCTCGATGAGCTGCGCCAATCGCTGACGCCTTTCTCGAGTCGCGGAGTGTCGATCGCCGATCTCGGCCGCCGGCTCGGAGCCTTCTTTGTGGACATCGTTGCGAGCAGCTTCGCAACGGGGCTCATCGCACTTTTGCTGGTCTTGATCGCGGTCGTCGTGTACGGGGCGGCTCTCACTGAGCTCAACAACGATCGACTGACATCCATCGTAGCCGGCGCGTTCATCACCGTTGCA
This sequence comes from Pirellulaceae bacterium, assembly GCA_030748485.1. Lineage (GTDB taxonomy): Bacteria > Planctomycetota > Planctomycetia > Pirellulales > Pirellulaceae > JASMLW01. Next base: position 1,044 of record JASMLW010000124.1, on the reverse strand, counting down.
ACGACGGCCTACTTCACCATTAGCGAAGGGCTTTGGGGACGCACTCTCGGCAAGCGGTTGTTGGGTCTGCGGGTCGTTACGACAAACGGCGCGCGGTTGGGTCTGGTTCGGTCGCTCGCGCGCTCCGTGATCGTCCCCGGTTTGTCGCTCGTCTGCGTCTACGTCGTGACGACGGCGGTGGCACTCGAGCACCTCGACCGCGCCGCCGCGGGCGATCGGTATGAGGCCGTCCGCTTGCTGGTCTCACAACAGGTGATCCCAATTGTCGGCTGGGGGATTGGCTTGTTGTGTATGGCGACCGCCAGACGAAGTAGTGGTTTTCGTGGGGCGCACGAGTTGCTGAGCGGTTCGCGGGTAATTCGTTCGGTGACGGCGCGGACGACGAGCGAGCTCGTTCCGCTATTTGCGGCGGGTCTGGCGCGGAGCGAAACGGACGAAACGCCTGAGTTGTACGGCTCGTACCGAGTCACCGGAACGGTCAGTCAGATAGAAGGGGGCGCCATTCACACCGCCCGCGACGAGTCGCTCGAGCGGCCGGTTTGGATCGTAGCGCGGCGGAATGGCGCTGCGCCGAACGATAATCGCATGGCGCTGGCTCGGCCCAATCGGCTCCATTGGATTGCCGGCGGATTGTCGGGTGAGCTGCGCTGGGACGCTTATGAGGCTGTTCGCGGCGCGCCATTGACGGCCATGTTGGAAACCACGCCGACCATGACGTGGCAACAGGCGATTCCCTGGCTGGGGGACTTGGCGGACGAGTTGCAAGCCGCCATGGAGGACGGAACTCTGCCGCCGCAGTTGACGCTCGGTCAATTGTGGGTTGAACGGACGGGGCGATTGAAACTGTTGGATTACGTTCCAGAGGGGGCTGACGACGCCGCCTTCGCCGAGCAAAGTGACGACGTCGTCAGAGTCACATCACTTATCGATTCCGTTCTTTGCAGATTCGTCGGCGATTGTCCGCCGGCGTCAGCGATCGACCTGGCGGAGGAGTTTCGGCGGCGAGGGGCGAGCCTGGAGGCGATTCAATGGTTCGGGCAACGC
>JASMLW010000123.1 GCA_030748485.1 Pirellulaceae bacterium | reverse complement strand
TGGCGTTTTCGGTAATCGGCAGCCGACCGAATTCGCCAGTCCACATCACGACCGTCTCGTCCAATAGACCCCGCCGTTTCAGATCGCTGACTAGCGCCGCCGAAGGTTGGTCGACGCTGGCGCTGACCGTACGGATGCCCGACTCGAGATTGCTGTGGCTGTCCCACGGTTGAAAAGAGGGTTTCAACGGCGGGAAGATCTGCACGAAGCGGACCCCGTGCTCGACCAACCGACGGGCCATCAAACACCGCAACCCGTAGCCGGCCGTCGCCGGTTTATCCAACCCGTATAGAGTACGCGTCTCCGCCGATTCGCGCGACACATCCAGCACGTCGGTCGCCGCGAGTTGCATTCGCGCGGCGAGTTCGAAGTTTTGTATTCGCGCGTCCAACTCCGATTCCCGCGGATGCCTGCCGAGGTGCCGGCGGTTGAGCTGTTCGAGTAACTTCAACCCCCGCGCCCGTCCAGTCGGCGACACGCCTGCCGGCGGCTTCAGGTGGTGCACGGCTGTCCCGCTCGTGCTGAACTCGGTTCCCTGAAACACGGCGGGCAGCCAACCGCTCGACCAGACCATCTTGCCGCTCGTGTTGTAGCCGGCCGGATCGCGGAGCACGATGTAGCCGGGCAAGCTATCGTTCTCAGACCCGAGTGCGTAACAGATCCAGGACCCCTTCGCCGGTCGCCCGGCGAACGTCTTGCCGGTCTGCATCATGTTGATCGCAAACGGGTGATTGTTGTTCCCGGTGTGCATCGATCGAACCATGCACCAGTCGTCGGCGAGCTTCGCCATGTGTGGCAACGTCTCGCCAAAAGGCATCCCGGACCGACCGTGCCTGGTAAATTTGAACGGCGTCTTGAGCAGCACGTTCTTGTTGTTCAGCTGAAACGTTTCGACTTCATTCGGGTGCGGCTGCCCGTTGCGTTTGGTCAACTCGGGTTTCGGATCGAACAGATCCATTTGAGAAGGACCGCCGTTCTGGAACAGCTGAATCACTGCTTTGGCGCGTGGCGCAAAGTGAGTTGGCCGCGGCGATAGATCGACGGCGACTTCGTCGGCTCGCAGGCAGCCACCCCGATCGCTGACAAGATCGGCGAGCGCGAGCGAACCGAACCCGATCCCGAGCCGCTGCAACAGCACTCGTCGCGATACCGCTTCGCCATGTCGCATAATTGAGTTCATCGCCATGGAACACCCATCGAGAGTTACTCGACATAAAGGAATTCGTTCGTGCACAACAGCATGTGACAAAGGTCGGTGAGCGCCCGATGGGCAGCGGTGGCGGAATCGGTCTGCTGGTATTCCTCACGTTGCTCCCGTAGGAAGACTCGACAACTCTGCAATTCGCCCGGCCGCGGTCGCCGCGACAACACAGTTCGCCAGGCGACTTCGATCTGTTCTTTCTCCTCCGCTTTCATTCCGCCGACGCGGGCCGCCAGTCGGTCGGCTTGGCGAATCATGAACTCGTCATTCAATTGCGTGAATGACTGCAGCACTGTCGCCGACGGACTGCGCTTGGTGCAGTTGATCGGCACGATCGGCGCGTCGAACGTCTCGAGAAACTTGAGCGGGTAGACCCGTCGCGCAAACAGATAGACGCTCCGCCGGTTGCCGCCGTACCCACTGGACCCGGGCGTCTCGCGCGACAACCCGTCACTCGGTTTGGTGATCATCACCGGCGGGCCGCCCGACCGCAGGCTGAGGTTTCCGCCAATCGCCAGCAGGCCGTCGCGCAGAACCTCCGCCTCCAGCCGGCGCAAGTTCATCCGCCATAGCAGTTGATTCTCCGCGTCGATCGTCTGTCCGGTGGCGTCGTCGACGGCTGCGCTCTGCTGAAGATAAGCTGTCGAAGTCATGATCTGACGGTGCAATCGCTTGATGCTCCAGCCGTGTTCAATGAAGTCGATCGCTAAATGGTCGAGCAATTCGGGGTGAGTGGGCGGGCTGCCCGAGCGGCCGAAATTCCCGGGTGTAGCGACGATTCCGCGGCCAAAGTGGTGCAGCCATACTCGATTGACGATGACGCGCGCGACCAGTGGGTTGCGGCGATCAGTCAGCCAGTTCGCCAGCGCCAGCCGCAAGCCGGTCGAAGCGCCCTGTGTCATCTTCGGACGAATCGCATCGGCCGCGCCGCCGGCGGTCAGCACTTCGGGAAATCCGGCGGTCACCAGAATACCCGGCGCGTGCGGATCACCGCGGCGCAATACCCGCGACCGCGGTGGCGTCGCCGTCGCGTCCCACAATACCTGCATCTTGCCGTAGCTACGCTTGCTGGCGTTCAGGGCGGCTATCTTCGCCGTCAGACGAGCGATTTCGGCCTCCCCCGCAAGCGACTCCTTACTCTTGTCGCTCGATCCGCCGGTCTTCCGTTCAGTTTGAGCTTTCTTCGCCGTCTCCAACTGCTTGTTCAGTTCATCGACTTGCCGCTGCGCGTCCGCATTGTGTTGATCGATTTGCTCTCTCTCGGTTGGCGAAACGTCCGCTTGCCAACGTTCCTGCGGCTTGATCCATTGATGAGGATTCAGGGCGGGTTCGATCGTCGCCATCAAGCGAAAGTAGTCGCGTTGCGTGAGCGGATCGTACTTGTGATTGTGACAGCGGCAACATTGCATCGTCAGTCCGAGCAGCGACGTGGTCATCATCTGCATCGTGTCGAAGACGACTTCATAACGTTTGTCGATCCCGTATTGAGGCTCGCTCGTATGGTCCTCAATGGAACGGAAGAAACCGGTGGCGGCGAGCTGCGACTGCGACTGGGGCGTGAGAGTTTCCGCGTTGCGCCAGTCGACCAACTCGTCGCCCGCCAGTTGCTCCGTCACGAACTGATCGTACGGCAGGTCTTCGTTGAACGCCTGAATGACATAGTCGCGGTATCGCCAAATCCCCTCGTTGGGAATGATCGTGGCGAGGTCTCCATCGAAAAGACGGTTGTCGACGTAGCCGACGGCGTCGAGCCAATGCCGTCCCCACCGCACACCGTATTGGGGCGAGGCGAGCAGTCGGTCTAGCAACCGTTCCCAAGCGTCAGGCGCGGCGTCCTCGATGAAGGCGTCGATGTCCACGGGGCTCGGCGGCAGCCCCGTCAGGTCCCAGTAAGCGCGGCGCATCAGGGTCTCGCGATTCGCGTCCGGAGAGAATTCCAACCTCGCATCGGCAAGCCGTTTTGATAGGAACGCGTCGATCGCGGTTCGCTGCCGTCGGTCGCCGACGACGACTGGCGGATCGCTGCCCGCGGGCGTTCGAAAAGCCCAGAACTGGCGGTCAGCCGCTGTCAGCTGAGTCCGCGGAGGAAGGATGCGCACGCTCTCGGCGGCTGGCGCGTTCGCCTCGATCCAACGCTCGATGAGTCGCGTTTCGCTGGCGGTCAGCTTCTCGTCGTCCGGCGGCATTTCCCGGCGCGCCACCAGGTCAAACAACAAACTCCGCTTCGCATCGCCGCGCACGATTGCGTGTCCGCTCTCACCACCCCGCAAAATGCTGGTCACCGTACGCAGATCGAGCTGAGATTCTCGATCCGACTCGCCGTGGCACGAGAAACATGCGCGCGCCAGGATGGGGCGGATCTCCTTTTCAAATGTCGGCGGTGGAGGTTCAACCGCGTCGCGAACAGTAATCGTCACATCGAATCGCGTCCCGTCGCCATGATGGGGCGAGTTGGTGCCATCGGCGTGCGCATCGACGACAAAATAGAATGACTCATTCGCCTTGATGGAAAGATCGACGAGGTGAAATGAACCGCTGGGCGTCGCCGAACCAAAATCAGCGTGACCGCGCGCAAGCGTCTCCGGAGGGTCCCCATCGTCAATCGGCATCCGCTGCACGTACCAATTGACCTGCGAATTGACTCCGCAACACGTTTGCGCATGTTCGAACAGGCCCTTCATTTCCAAGCGTCCGCGGACGGGACTGCGCCAACCGATCACGACGGCGTGTTCCGGACCCGGCGCCACGACGACATCGCCGGGGCTCCAAGTAATTCCATCCGTCGACGGCTTCTCGTAGCGGGCGACTAACGGCGCGAGATAGCCGTCGCGACCTTTGAATATCCAACCCGTCACGTCCGCCCCAAAGAGTTTCGGTCCACTGTCGGCGAGCCGCGCATAGTCGCCGTTCAGATTCCAGCGCCGTCGCGGAGTTGGGTTGGAGAACTTCGTCGTCCTCAAGAAATGCCAGACCGGATGTCCATGTTCGTCGAGCGCCGGGTTGGCGGGGACCGCGTTGGGGGTCGCGAAGGCGTCTTTCAACCGCCACGTGCGAACGGTCTTTGAAGAATCCGGCTCAGCCGACGCACTTGGTGTGAAAACCAGCGACGACAACAACCCGATCGCAATAAGTCGAGTATCCCCGATCGCCAACATCTCCGAAACCCGCATTGAGTTTGTGGCTGGGACGGTGAGGCCACGATGCTAATCGACGAGAGGAGCTTGCTGCTCTTTCGCCGTGACCCCTGGCGGCAGCTCCATAATCTGTATGTTGCGAAAGTGAATCTCGGCTCCTTCCGACTCCAGGCACAAGTAGCCCTTCTTGACGGAAGCCTGGCTGACTCCGTTGACAAACTTTCCGTTGACTGACAGTTTCACGACACCATCGACGCATACGACGTCGTAGACGTTCCACTCTCCCTTCCCTTTGCAGCGGTTTTCAATCGACTTGCTGCGACGACCGCGCGGATTGTCGGGCTCCACGACCAGACCGTTTGCTCCGAACAGCTCGCCGTGCACGTAGGCAATCGGACGCAGCGTGCCGTCCTTGTTCTTGTTCAGATTCACCCAATCCAGTTCGAGCATCTGCACCTCCATTCCTTTTGGCAGACGCCGCCCGGGAGCCGCCTTGCCCTCACTCCAAACAAAGACGCCCGAGTTGCCGCCGGGCTGCATGTGCCGCCACTCGATGTGAAGCACAAAGTTCTCGTACTGCTTTTCCGATCGCATGACCCCGATGGGTTGCCCCCGGCAAACCAGCAAGCCGTCCTTGACCGACCACGTCGTTTTCGATGTATTAACATCGACCCAGCCGGTGAGGTCTTTGCCGTTGAACAGGCTGACAAACTTGGGGACGTTTTGGGCCGACGCCTGTCCCGCGAACAATAGCCCAACAAACATCAGGGAAGGAACGGTGAGAATTCTGCTCATCGCGGTCTCCAAAGATGCGGCGAGAATGTGTTGCCGACATGGTGTGCTCGAGTAGTGAGAAGAGTATTGTATCGCGAATGAAGCACGCTTGCCCGTGATAGCCGATCGCGTCCGGAGGGAGTTGGATTTCGGCCGTTCGCTGGATTCAAATTGCAAAAAGGTCGAGAAACCAATGATGTTCGAGAACCGGATCAAAACATGCCTCGCCGCCGGACGCCCCGCTCTGGGAGCCGCCGCGCCGGACAGCTCCGAAATCGTAGCGAAGCTGACGATCAATAGCGGGATCGATTTCCTGTGGATCGACCTCGAGCACCGTTCGTACGGAACTCACGAAGTCCGCTGGCTGCCCATCCTCTGCCGTCAGGCTGATTGCTCAGCCATGGTTCGCGTCCCCGGTCTCGACCCAATGTGGATCAAGAAGGCGCTCGACATCGGCGCCAACACGGTGATGGTGCCGCAGATCAATAACGCCGACGAAGCTCGCCGAGCTGTCGAGTACGCCAAGTACCCGCCGGGCGGCAGTCGAGGCGTGTCGCCCACCTGGACCTTGCTGATGGACGTCAGTTGGGACGACTACCTGCCCGCGGCGAATGACGAGACATGCGTGGTGGTCCAAATCGAGACTCCGGAAGCGATGGAGAACGTCGAGGAGATCGCGGCGGTCGACGGAGTCGATGTCGTGTTCGCCGGCCCGGCTGACCTGTCCGCCTCACTCGGCGTGATCGGCCAGACAGACCATCCCGAGTTGCTCGACTTCCTGGCGTCGTTTCCCGCACGTGTCGCCGCGCAAGGCAAGACTGCGGGAGTCACGTTCGCCGATCTTGAACGCTGTGAACGGGCCCGCCGTGAGGGCTACCAGTTCGTCAATGTCGGTTCGATTCTCAATCACGGAATCGGCGGGCTCCAGGACGCTCTCGCCCACCTTCGAGAGATGTGAGAGACCCTGTCGGGTGCGGCGCGTTTGTCAGCTTTCATCCGAGCTTTCATCCGAGCAGGGGCAGTGTCGTTTCGAAAGAACTGACTCGCCAAAACTCGACGAATACGATCGGCAAGGTCGGTCGAGTTCATCGTGTTCTGGGTGAAAATGGTGAACCAGATTCTGTCTGAATGTGGGATAGATTACGTTCGGGACGCGACTTTCATACATTTTCTGGGAAATGCCGGCTGATTTGACGATTGAGCATCTATGATCGTCTAGACTTTCGACTCGAGCACCGTCCATTTGGTGTTGCCCGAGAGATCAAAGTCGTTAGTATTTTGCGAGTTACCTGTTTTCAGTTTCATTCGGTTAGGAGTGATTTCCATGACTAAGTACGCGCCAGTGTTCCTGGCCGCCGGACTGCTTGCCGCCGTCATTGGCTGCAACACGCCGGTTGAGACAGAGGTGGCGGCTCCGTCGACAACGACGCCGACGTCAACATCTGATCTCACGCTAGTGACCCTCAAAGTCCCCAACATGACATGAGGTCTCTGCGCCGCCTCGGTCCGAGGTGATTTGGTCAAGATCGACGGAATCGATGCAGACTCGATTCAAACTGATACCAACAAGCTAGTGGCCAGCTTCCAGGTCGATCCCAACGTCGACTACAAAGCGAAGCTGACAGAATTCGCGAAGACGAACGAGCACTTGGCTGAATTCACGGTTCAGTGATCGCCAGCACAGCTCAGGTGACATAGGTCAGTGACATAGAACCCGTCGGTCGATTCGACCGGCGGGTTTTCTTTTGCGTCCGCAGGTTGACGCGCGCGGCCAGTCAGTTGCTTTTGGCCAGTGGCGGAGCGATCATATCGCTGCCGACCGGGCGCGCAACAGTTGGACGCAGCCGATCATCAACGGTGAGATTCACCACGACGCCGAATCACTGAGACCCAGACCATGCCTCAATCCGATCCGTCGCGCGAGTTCCTCTCTTTCGTTCAGCAGCAGGCGCTGCAAATGCGCAAAGACGACGCTCCGTCCAAATCGCTCGAGCAGTGGAAATCGCAGCGTTTGCGGTTGCGGCGTCAGCTGATTCGATCGCTGGGCGGTTTTCCGCGCGAGCACGCACCGCTTAATCCGCGCGTCGTGGGCGAGTTCCAGCGCGATGGCTATCGAGTCCAGCGAATCGTCTTGCAAACTCGACCCGGAATCGAAATGACGGCCAACGCCTACGTGCCGGCGGGCGGCGGTAAGCACCCCGCCGTCCTCTGCGTTCACGGTCATTGGCGAGGGGCCAAACAGGAACCGACCGTGCAACGACGTTGCATGGGACTCGCCAAACTGGGATTTTTCGTCCTCGCCGTCGATGCGTTTGGCGCGGGCGAGCGCGGAATCGGCAAGGCGCTTGGTGAGTATCACGGCGAGATGGTGGCGGGCACGCTCTGGCCGACCGGCCTCTCGCTGGCCGGACTGCAAGTCTACGAAAACATGCGGGCGGTCGATTATCTGCAGTCGAGACCCGAAGTCGATGGAGACAAGATCGGCGTCACGGGGACCAGTGGCGGCGGCAACCAGACGATGTACGCCGGAGCGCTCGAGGAACGGTTTAAGTGCGTCGTGCCCGCGTGCTCGGTCGGCACGTACCAATCGTATCTGGGCGCGGCATGCTGCATGTGTGAAGTCACACCGGGCGCGATGACCTACACGGAGGAGGCTGGCGTCTTGGCGTTGGTCGCACCGCGGGCGCTGATGCTCATCAACGCTTCGCGTGACGCGTTTCAGTTTTCAATCGGCGAAGCGAAGAAGTCGATTGACAATGCGCGTCCGATCTTTCGACTCTACGGCCGAGCCGAGAACGCGCGGCACGCGACGTTCGAATCAAAGCACGATTACAACCAGCCGATGCGCGAAGCGATGTACGGATGGATGACTCTCCACTTAAAGGGAGAGGGTGACGGCGAGCCGATTGCGGAACCGAAGATTCAAGACGAGGATCCCGAAACGCTGCGGTGTTTCCCCGACGACAGCCGACCGGCGACGTTTGTCACACTTCCGCAGTTCGCCGCCCAACAAGCTCGCCAACTATTGGCCCGCCGCGCGATTCCCGACCACGCCGAGGGCTGGGACGCCAACAACACGCTGATGCGCGAGTCGCTGCCGCGCGTCCTGGGCCGATTTCCCAAGCCGACTGCGCTGGGCGCAAAAGTGAAAACAGACGGAAAAACCTCGCGGTTGACGATCGCGCCGGAACCGGGCGTTCGCGTCGAAGCCACGCTGCGGAAAGGTGAGAAGAAACGCGGCCTGGCCGTCGTGCTCGATCTGGATCGCGGCCGCGCGGCCGAGACGGACCCGGTGGCGAAAGAGCTGCTCGCCGCACAGTGGGACGTGGCGACCGTCGACCTGCGAGCGACGGGCGAGACCGCGAACAAGGGCGACAAGATCGGCCGCGCTCCCGATCACAACTCGGCCGAATGGTCGATGTGGATCGGACGACCGCTGCTCGGCCAGTGGGCTTGGGATGTCCGCCGCCTGTTGGACGCCATTGGTGCTGAGGCCGGCGGGCTGCCCGAGTCGGTGGCTCTCGTGGGAATCGGACCGGCGAGTCTGGTCGCGCTCGTGGCGGCCGCCTTGGACCGTCGCGTCGACAGAGCGGCGACGCTGGGTGGGTTGGCCAGTTTCGTCAGTGACGTCCCCTATGTGAACCAGCGGTTGGGAATCATGGCTCCCGGAATCCTTCGCGACGTTGGCGACGTTCCGCAGCTGGCGGCGCTCTGCGCGCCCAAACGACTGGTCATCGCCAATTCAGTCGCCGGCTCGGGCGAGAAGCTGTCCGACAAGCAACTGCGAGCGAATTACCGTTGGACGTCCGCCGCATTCAAAGCTCGGCAAGCTCGCCCCCGTCTTCACCTGTCCACCGAGATGGACGCGGCGGAAGTCGCCAAAACGCTGGTCGGTTGAACTGATGAGCAGCCAAACACACACCCACTCACACTTTGGCCGAAGGCCAAACTTACCGCGGTAATTGCCCTCCAACGCCGCGTTGCACGGATGCGTCAATCACGAATCTAAGAACGCCGTCAACGGCATTCGCATTCTTCTCTTCCGGGAATCAATGCGGGCATACCATGAATGAACGATGCATGACGCTGCTCGACATGTTCTGCGTCGTCACCGCGCTGGCGACTGGCCTGGGGTTGATGATGTGGGTGCTGCGCGATGGCGGGGATAATCATTTTTTCAGCTTCTACGCCTTTTCCATCAGCCTATTGTGTATTTACAGTTCCGTAGCAGTGCCTTCCAAGCGGTTGTTGTACGGTTCGCGACGCGACGGTGCTTGGACGATTCTCGAGACCGCGATCATGCTTATCCTCCTGGTTGTCTTGGGGTTGTCCGGATTTTTTCTCGCCACTTCCGTATGATCTTCGTCGCTCACTTTCTTGTTGGAACGTGATGCAGACTTGGCTGGTGAGTGGCTGGTGAGTCGATCATGGCTGGCGGCTGAGTCGCCGACAACGAGCGTCGTTTGCACAAGTCGCCTTGGCACGGAAGAGTACGCTCGACATGACGCTTGATTTCACCGCCCTGCTCGCCGAAACTCTGCGTCTCCGAGACGCTCGCGCGAACAATCGCTCACAGGAATCAACAATGCCGATCCGCAGACGCGTGTTCCTCAAAGGATTGACTTGTGCTCCGCTGGCGGCCGGCCTGATCGCCAGTAGCCAACGCCCGGCGGACGCGAAACCGAAAGCGCCCAAACAGCTCGACCGAGTCATCGGGATCACGACGGGTAGTTTGAATCACCAACGCGAAACGCGTGAGCTGACAGCGCTGACGCTGCCCGCGTTTGTTCGCGATCAATTGGGAATGCAGCTCATCGACCTCAACACGCGCTGGCTCGAGTCATTTGAAAAAGAGTACGTGCGGCGAGTGAGCAGCGCGGTGGACGAGGCCGGTTGTTACATCACGAACCTCAAAGTCAATCATCCGTTCGGCGACCTTTACAGCCCTCGGGAGCCGGAACGTCGAAAGGCTCTCGACAATGCCTATCGACTCATCGATGTCGCCCGTGAGTTAGGAGCGCGGTGGATTCGCTTCACCGTTCCCAAAGTGCCCGCCGGCGACGAAGGCGAAGAGTTACTCACGGCTCACCGGCAGCTGGCCATGTTTGGCAAACCGCGAGGCGTGCAGCTGTTGGTCGAGAATCTCGGATGGCTGAAGTCGGACGCGGACTCGATCAAGCGCGTCGTCATGGCGATCGGCGCCAACGTCGCCGCTTGTCCTGACACGGGAAACTGGGACGACGGGATCCGCTACTTGGGACTCACCAAGTCGTTCCCCGGCGCGGCCAGCTGCGATTTCAAGGTGTACGACATCGACGCCGATGGCCGACATAAGAAGTACGACATCCGCCGGTGTTTCGACATCGCCTGGCGGGCCGGGTTTCGCGGTCCTTGGGCGATTGAGCATTGGAATGAAGATACCAAGGCGTTCGCTCGAGAAACCGTGTTTCTCAGGGACCAACTCCGCCAGTGGATGAGCGAGTCCTAACCCCCGATTTCTCTTTGACCCGGCATCGACGTTGCTTGCCGCCGCACGGCCGCCTACCATATTAGCGTTCGTTGATGCGTTCGGATTGGTGATTCCGAGCTCGTCCCTACGGCTGCGGAGGGTCTTCATTAATGAAACGAAACTACGCCTGTTTTTCAACGGAGCATTCGGCGAGTCGACGAGCCTTTTTGGAAAGCTCGGTCGCCGGAGTCGCTGGGTTGGGCTTGGGCGGTGTGTTGACCGCCGCCCCCGGCATTGCTGAGCAGTTTAAGACCGCACACAAACGGGTGCTCAACATTTTCCTCCACGGCGGCGTGAGCCAACTGGAGACTTGGGACCCCAAGCCCAACACCGATACGGGCGGTCCGTTCCGTCCGATTCCCACTTCTGTCCCCGGAGTGCACATTTGCGAACTGCTGCCGCACACGGCGAAACAGATGCATCTGCTGTCGATCGTCCGCAGTCTCGACACAAAGAACAACAACCACGGCCGCGGCGTCGTCGAGATGACAACTGGACGCAAGCAGACGGCCGGGGTCGACTTTCCGCACCTGGGTGCAGCCGCCGCGAAGTCGCTGTTGCCAGCCGGATTCACGTTGCCGCCGCACGTGCTGGTTCGCAGTTCGCCGGGCAAGCGAAATGTGGAGTCGGAGTTTCACAACGCGGCGTACTTGGGTCCGAAGTTCTCGAGCATGGCGATCTACGACGCCAAGCCTCCCGCCTTGACGGAGCGGCCGGAGGACTTGTCGCCGGCCGCCGATCAGCGCCGCAACGCGTTTCGCGCCAAGATCAATAACCGCTTCGCCGGCCGCCGCCGCGCAGCCGACACGGAAGCGTACAACTTCTCGTACGAGCAAGCGCAGGACTTGCAAACTCGGCGTGATGTTTTCGAAGTGACCAAGGAGTCGCAGGCCGATCAAGACCGCTACGGGGCCAGCGAATTCGGCAAACACTGCCTGTTGGCTCGCCGCCTGATCGAGAACGGAGTGCCCTACGTGCAGGTGAACCACGCCGACTACGACACCCACTACGAGAACTTCGACTACCACATTGAACAGTTAGGTGAGTTCGATCAGCCGTTCGCGACGCTCCTATCCGATCTCGCCGACCGCGGATTGCTCGACGAAACGCTGGTCTGCGTGATGAGCGAGTTTGGTCGTACGCCGAAGATCAACAAGGGTTACGGGCGGGACCACTGGGGCACGGCCTGGAGTGTGGCAATGGGCGGAGTCGGCATCCAACCGGGAGCCGTTATCGGCAAAACTAATGACAACGGGACGGTGGTCGTCGATCGAGCCGTCGACCACGGCCACATTTTTCACACGATCATGCAAGCGATCGGTGTCGACTCGCTGGGTGAGTTCAACGTGGGCGGGCGAAGCTTCCCGATTGCCGACCCGTCCAAGGAACCGATCGAGGAGTTGTTAGCGTGACGGCAGTTGCAGCAAAAGTTGATCCTAGCAAAGCATCGCTGTTGCAGGAGTACAAACACAATCGTCCGCTGACGTCCTGCCACTGGGATCCGGCGGCGCGGTTTGTGTTCTTTGGAGCCGAAGACAATTTGGTTCACCGTTACGACTTGAAGAGCAATCAGGCCGCGCCCTTAGCGGGCCACGACAGTTGGGTGCGCGCTTTTGGTTCGTCGCCCAACGGCAAGGTCCTCTACACGGGCGGCTACGATGGGCGGATCATTTTTTGGCCGGCGGACGTCGAAAAGCCGAGTCCCGCGAAAACGTTCTCCGCACACGACGGCTGGGTGCGAGCGCTGGCGGTCAGCCACGACGGCCAGCGAATCGCCAGCTGCGGAAACGATCGGTTAGTCAAACTGTGGAACGCCGCCGACGGAGCCTTGGTCCGCGAATTCAAGGGGCACGAAAACCACGTCTACAACGTCGCCTTCTCGAACGACTCGACCGAGTTGATTTCCTGCGATTTGAAGGGAGTCGTCCGCCGCTGGAACACTGACGGCGACACGACGCGAGAACCGCTCACCATCAAATCGCTGCACGGGTACGACACGACTTTCCGCGCGGACGTGGGCGGCGCGCGCGGCATCGCCGTACACAGCGGCGGCGGACAACTGGCGCTCAGCGGTATCACGAACGTCACGAACGCCTTCGCCGGAGTCGGTGAAGTTGTCGTGGCGCTGGTCGACTTGGCCGGGCACAAGGCGGGCCGCGTCTTACAAACGAAGGACAAGATCAAAGGCGCCGCGTGGGGTGTGGCTCACCACCCAGACGGTTTTTGGATTGGGCTATCCGGCGGCGGCGGCGGCGGTTGGCTCTGCTTTTGGAAGGGTGACGAAGATCACGAGTTCTTCAAACTCAAACTGAAGAACGACGGCCGCGGCCTGAGCGTCGCACCCGATCAAAGACAGCTAGCCGTCGCGCACGCCGATATGCACCTGCGAACATACGCGCTCTATCAGCAGTGACGGCGAGTAGAACGCGGCCGACCATCTGATTGTCGCGGCGATCTATTGAAGAGACTTCGTCAAGTACGCCCGCGCTCGATTGATCTCGGCGGTGACGGCCGACGTCGGTTCCAGAATCGGAATGCCACGCGGAACGGGATGCATGAATATCTCGGTCCAATTGCGATACTCAACGTCGCGCAAGGCCTCCATCAGGGGCGCGAAATCCAACTTGCCGCGGCCCGGCATCTGGAGAAGCTCCTCCTCCTTGGGCAACTTTTTGTGACAACCCATGCCGTGCTGCCAGGCGTAAAAAATCTCGATGCGATTCCCCAAGTCACGGATGAGTTGACCCAGCAGTTTTTCGTCCTGAGGCAAATGGTATGGAGCGAACGCGATCGCCAGATGTTTGTTGGGTCGCAAGTCGACCAGCCATTTCATGGAATCGGGCGACTCGATCAGATTCGCCCCGTGGTTTTCGACCGCGATCGTCACACCCGTTTCAGCAGCCACGTCGAGGTGCGGCTTAAGTTGCTCGACAAACTTGCCGACCGCCGCCTTGAGCTCCGCGCCGCTTAGTCCTTTGGGTCCGCGACCGCCGCAAACTATCGTGCGACAGCCAAACCGCTTCGCGAATCTCATTTCATTCTGCAGTCCGAACGGCCCCAGTTTGTATTGCGTGATGCAGCCGAGTTGAAGTTTGTGCTCCTTAAGCATCGCGGCGAACTTCTCTTCCCCCAGTTGGTCGACTTGTTCGCGCTGGTCGCCGTGCACCTTGGGCCAAATGTCAATCGCTCTCGCGCCCGTCTTGCCAACCTCCGGCAGAATCTGCTCCAACTTGGTGTAGCCGTACATGGACGATCCCACGATGTACTTGAGTTGCAGATCGTTCTTTTCGGCGGCGGCGAGCGGGGCGGCGGCGATCGAAGTCGCCCCGACGGCGGCGGTGGCGAGAAAGTCGCGTCGCGTGTGGCGTTGGTTCATGATTCACCGGCAAACGGTTGGGCGAGAATCGGATAGACAAGCGGCTTCATATTGTAACCACTCAATTGGCGATTCGCTTGATGCCGTCTTTCAACAATGCTTGGCCGAAATTGACCAACAGACCGAGCCGAAAACCGGTGACTTTCAGATACGTCAGCAGCTGTTTGCCATAGACGGGGAGCATGCGTTCCACGGACTTGACTTCAACGATAAAGCACTCCTCAATCACCAGGTCTGCTCGAAACCCCATCTCAAATCTGATTCCCTCAAACACCAGCGGGATCGGCTTTTCACGCTCGACAAAGTAGCCGAGGTCGACGAGTTTTCGCTCGAGGATCACTGTGTAGACCGACTCCAACAGACCAGGGCCGAGGGCGATGTGGATCTCCATTGCCGACCCAACGACATCCTTAGCGATCTGATTCAGTTTCTCGTCCACATCGAATTCCTCCGCAACGGTTCACGGCTTTGCGCCCGTGGCGTGGAATCCTACGCACGACCCCCAGCGACAAGAAGACGCAAAATGAGTTCTCTCGGCGCAAATTCAGTATTGTCAACCACGAGTGACTAACTATTGTCAGTGAACATAGCGGTGACGTTCAGAAATTGCTTCTTTGTGTCCTTGCGGCTTTGTGTGAGAATTCCTTAAACCGCACACGAAGTCACAAAGGCACGAAGGATTTGTGACAGACGAGCGACGGTCAAGAACCGCCTGCTTCTTTGTGTCCTTGTGGCTTTGTGTGAGGATTCCTTAAAACCGCACACGAAGTCACAAAGGCACGAAGGATTTGTGACAGACGAGCGACGGTCAAGAATCGCCTGCTTCTTTGTGTCCTTGTGGCTTTGTGTGAGAATTCCTTAAAACCGCACACGAAGGAGCAGTGACAAAGTGGGTTGGCGCGACTGACTGCTCGCTGCAACAATGGTGCTGGAATTGAGCGCTAAAGTTGCACCCCTTCGCGTGGAGACATCGATGATCCTTTCTTTCCGATGCGGGATCGCTGTTGCCGTGTTGTTGTCGACGATGTCGGCGTTCGCTGACGATTGGGCTCAGTTTTTAGGCCCCGCTCGAAATGGAATTTCCAGCGAAAAGGGATTGATCGATCAGTGGCCCGCTGGCGGATTGCCGGAAGTTTGGCGCAAGCCGGCGGGTGTCGGGATGTCGGGTGTCGTGGTGGTGGACGGCAAAGCGGTGACGACATTTCAGCGTAGCGGATCGCAGCAAGTGTCCGCCTGGGACGCGCTGACTGGAAAGGTGATCTGGAAAACAAAAGTGGCTCCTTCCTATCGCAATGCGCAGGGGAATGGGCCGCGAGGCACCCCGGCCGTAGCCGATGGTCGCGTGTTCGCGTTTACGGGCGAGGGTGTGTTAGCGGCTGTGGAGTTGTCCAGCGGTAGAACTTTGTGGACGAAAAACGCGTTGCGTGAGTCGGGTGGCCGAGAAGCCGACTTTGGCATGGCCTGCTCACCTGTTGTCGTCGGCGAATTGGTGGTCGTCACGCTGGGCGGGCCGAACGCGTGCAATTGCGCATTCAACGTCAAGACTGGGGAGCTCGTTTGGAAGTCGGGTGACGACCCCGCCGGTTACTCGTCACCAGCCGTGTTGAAGATCGACGGCAAGGAGCAGATCGTCTCTTTCACTGGCAAGGCGGCGATCGGCATGGCTCCCAACGACGGCGCTGCGCTGTGGCGATACGATTTCGTCACCGACTTCGATTGCAACATCGCGACTCCAATCTTGTGCGGCAAAGATCGCGTATTCATTTCGGCTGGCGAGAACCACGGCAGTTCGCTGTTGAGCATTAAGGCGGACGGCGGCAAGTACCGTGTCAGCGAAGTCTGGGCGTCTCACGGACCCGGAAGCGTACTGCGGTCGGCATGGCAGACAGCGATCTTGCACCAAGGGCATCTTTACGGCTTCGACAACGTCGGCGCGGCCGGGCCCGTGATGCATTTGACGTGCGTCGACGCCGAGACGGGTGAGCGCAAGTGGCGGCAAGCTCGATTCGGCAAGGGCAACCTGATCGCGGCGGACGGGAAACTATTCGTCACAACGATGGCGGGCGAGCTTGTGGTGATCAAGCAGAATCCGGACAAGTACGACGAACTGGGGCGCATGAAAAACGTGCTCGACATGACCCGCCAAGCTCCCGCGTTGAGTGACGGGCGACTCTACGTCCGCGACGACCGCGACATCGTCTGTCTCGACGCTCGCAAAGCCAAGTAACAGGATTCGAATCGCTCAACTGTTGGCTGAGTCGTTATCTTTCGGCACCAAGTATTTTTCGAGCAGCGTGTCGATCGTGAAGCAATACTGAGCGGCGTGGCGGCCGTCTTCGACAGTTGGGTCGAGCGCCACGGCCTCGACATAGTCGCGCAACCCGCGCAGGAATCGAACGGCCTCTTGTAGATTCTCGAGCCGACAGATTGTCCCCTCTTCGCTCGACGACTTCATGTACGAGTGGACTCGCTCCTCGGTCGTGAACAAGGCGAGCGCCATGACGCCTCCATTCGCCGCCGGCCCAGCAATGCTGGCGAACCCGGCCCCTTCCGCGATCGCGAAGATGGGGTAATTCCACGGGGAATTGTCGGGATGCAGATGATCGGCCAACAGCGCGGCGACCTCGACAGTCCACCTCGCGTTGACGTTTTGTTCGATCGGCTTCGGGTCGAACGAAACTTTGCGAACCGGACCCTGAAGACTCTGCAGCAACCAACCGAATTCTCGATCGTTGTGCAGTGGTCGCGGGTCCCCCAACAATCCAAAAGCGGCCATCTGGCTCTCCGCGATCTCCTCGTCCGTGTAGACGACGAGATGATAGTCGGGATCGGCGCCGCCATCTGGATCGACGATCGAGGCGTACCCGCCTTGGTGCGGGAGCAAATAGATCGGGTAATTCCAGGTGAGGGACATACCTTCCTCGTTCGTCGCCGGCGTCGTTTTGGCGAACGCGCGCCCGCCGCCGGTCAACGCGTTATGGTACGCAATCCAACTATTTGAGGGAAATGGTCCTTTTGCGACCCCTCGGCGGAAGGCACAATAATGGCTCAGTTCACGGTAGAAACGGCTGGCCGCGAGAAGGCGCAAACGATGAAACCTCGCAGTTACGTCATACAAGTCCCACTTATCGCGTTCGGATTTTTCGTCGCTCTCGGCATGTTGCTCGCCGGGAACTCATACCCAATCTTGGAGAACGCGTCTTACTCACTGTTGGCGTTTCTCTGGTTCGTGAGCATCTATTTTTCCATTCTCTACCGCCAAACGAATGTCGACCACGCTTATCAAACAACCGCCCTCATCGCGCTGTTTACGATCCTGGCGCTGCTGGCGACCAGCTGGAGCGGCGGATTGTTGTTGTACGGAGCAATCGGCTTCGCCATGTTCACGCTGATGATTTTCGTCGCGCGGCAAATCAACCCGTAGCGCTTCGCGCGCTCGAACGATGACGACATTCCCGACGCCGGCGACGCTTAACCCACTTTTTTGGAGCACCCATGAGACAACTCATTACGATTGGCGTCACGGTCATGCTACTTGCCGCGCCTGCGCGGGCGGCTGACTGGACTGCACTGTTCGACGGTAAGTCGCTGGACGGCTGGATTCAAAAGAACGGCACTGCGACCTATCGCGTCGAAAACAAGACGATCGTTGGGAAGACCAAAGAAGGCAGCCCGAATTCGTTTCTCTGTTCAAAGAAACTGTACGGCGACTTTGAGTTGCAGTTTGAGGTCAAGGTCGACAATCAATTGAACTCCGGCGTGCAGATCCGTTCGAAGACCAAACCGCCCAAAGGCGACGCGAAGTTTGGTCGCGTTTACGGGCCGCAAGTTGAGATCGAAGCGAGCGGAGCGGGCGGAGCCGAAGCGGGATATATCTACGGCGAGGCGACCGGCCGTGGTTGGCTGACCATCAAAAAGGAACTCAAACCTCACAAGGTGTTCCGCGATGGCGAGTGGAATCACTTCCGCGTCGTTGCGAAAGGCGCGCGGATCCAAACCTGGATCAACGGAAAGCCGATCGCCGACCTCACCGACCAGCCGATTCTCGAGACCCACCCCAAAGGGTTCATCGGCTTGCAAGTGCACGGCATCCGCGCCGGCTCCGGTCCGTACGAAGTTGCCTGGCGCAACATCCGTATTCGCGAATCTGAATAAGAGACTCAACGATGAGTGTTCTCGGGCGGAGATCGTTTCTGCAAGGATTGACCGCCTCGGCGGCGGGCGGCTTGCTCGCCGATAGGTGCGTCGTCGGACAAGAGAAGGGCGAGCGACCGGCCCGGGACAAATCGGCGCGAGTCATCAATCCACGAGGCCGTCCTCCGCTTTCGTTCATCATCGATGACTCGACTTGCCTGGTGAATCTGAATCGTTTCGCCATTCCTCAATTCGCGGCTGCTTGGAACAATCGCAGGTATCTCCACGACTGGCGGAGTATGCCGTTGGAGATTCCCGACGATTTTGTCCGCAAGTTCGCCGACTGGTGCGAAGACCACAGCGTCCGTGGAAAGTACAGCATTGTTCCGTTCCCGGCCTGCGTGGGAAGATTGGATCGCGAACTGCCGGGTTGGACGCGGCGCGAGTTGGAAAACAGCTTGAAGTTCGTCCGCGATCGGATGGCGCCGAATTGGGACATTCATCCCGAGATGGTGACGCATACTCGTGTGATCGACACCAAGACCGGTCACCCCTATCCGACTCGCGCTCCTGAGTTCATGGAAAACTGGCGCTGGACCGATGGGAAGTCGGTCGACGAACTGGCCAACTACCTCGGCTACGCGCTGCGCATTCTTCGCAACTGCGATTTACACTGCGATGGAATCACGACGCCGGGTGGATTCGGCAATCGAGTGTTGCCCGAGTTAGCCCAAGCGTCGTTGGAGTCTGTCCGCGACGTCTACAAATCGGAGATTCCCCACTACTTTCGACACGTCATTTCATCGGGAGACGCCAGCGTTGAACCGCGAGTCGAGTACGTGTCGGGGCTGGACACCGACGATCCGCGGTGCGTTGTCTCAATCATCGCCTGCACAGGCGATTGGACGGGCGGCTGGGACTGTTCGAATCGAGGCAATGTTGACTTGTTCATCACGCCCGACCTCAAATCGGGACGGATGACGGAAGTGATCGACCGCGGCGAGCCGGCGTTGATGCTGTGCCATTGGACGGGGATCTACTTCAATGGAGAAGAAGTGGGCCTGCGAGTTTTCCAGGAGGCGGTCGAACGAATGGAACGCCGTTACGGTCAACTCAACTGGATGAAGCTCGACCAAATCGCCCGCTATTGGGCGGCCAAGGAACTTACAGCGTTCACGCGGACCGGCAATCAGTGGACGTTGCAAGCCCCGTACGCGTGTCCTGATTTCACCGTCGAGTTGTCGGCGGCTCCGGCCGGCGCTCCCCGCGTCTCGCAAGGCGCAACCGTCAAACGACTGCAAGAAACGAAGCGGCGGGCGGATCTCCGCTCTGGGACATTTCATCGCGACGACGAGAAACTTACCGTCTGCTTCCCGTTGCCGCGAGGTAAGTCGGCAATCAGCGTTTGACCGTCCGTCAAGTCGCCTTGTGGCTTCGCGGATCGGTTCGCATCGACCCCCGTCAGCGTTTCTCGGTCGGCTTTTCGGCGAGTTTCCGAGTCTCTGTTTGCCTTTCGACGACGGCGAAAATGGCGCCCATCATTTTAAAGAACGCCGATCCGCCGAGACTGTCCCGCCACTGGACGGGGCCGTCTGGAAAACGGATTTGAGTAAAGTCGACCGGCTCGTCGCCATACGCGATGCTGGTCAGTTCGAACTGGTCAATTTTTAGTTGACGCAGGACGAACTGCTGGTCGAGGACGATCTTGCCCTGCTTGAAGTCGGGGCTCTCGACCCGCGGGGCGATCCAACCAAAAACCGTTGATCCGTCGGGTCGCTTCTCCGGCGGCGTGGGGAACATGCCGATTCGCAAGTGATGCGTCAACAATTCACGCCGGCCGGCCTCCGTTGCGAACCACCGCGAACTGAACAGCTCGTCCGTCCACTGCCGCATGCCGGACTTCTCGTGCGATGCGCCCAGCGAGTACTTGAAGCTGAACTTGCCGTCGGGACGTCGGTTGAGTTTCATTCCGACAAGAGGGTACGTCGGTTTTCCACGCGAGCCGATCGTGCGATTGTCTTCGGCCACAAACAATTTCGTCTCGCCATCTTTGACTAAGAACGCGACGGTCGTCTCGCCGCGTTCGGCGAAGTGCAAGCCGAGCGCCGAGTTGTCGAAGTCCGCCACTAAAGTCGCGTCCAACGCGAACGGCAAGTAGCGACCGGTCGCAGAAATGCGGCTCGCCCTGTTGTCCAAGAAGTGCTCAACCACCTTGGCGGTCGCTTGCTCCAGCGCCGTCGAACTGTCGGCGAGTTCGCCGAGTGTGCGATGCAGACGACTCCCGGCCGCCGCCCATTCACTCTCGCTGTCTTTCGACAACGACGAGAGAGACTCCAGGGCTCCGTCGATGTCGCCCGTGGCCGCCTGAGTCCAACCGCGCCAAAACCTCGCTTGGTCCGACGGCTGTTGCTCAAGTAGCTGTTCGATCATTGGCAACGCGTCGGCGAATTGGCTGGCTGTCAACAACCGGGCGATGCGGATTCGCATGACCTCCGGCGCCATCGCCGCCTCCGCGTCCAGCGACTGATAGATTTGACGGACAAAGCAGTGCGAGTGGCGATTCTTGCGAAACTTCGCCAGCTCGACGTACTTTTGGTTATCCGTCATCTCGCCGAAGACGATCTCCGCTATTCGACTCGACTCGTTGTCCAGTTTCGCCAACCGATCGCGACACTCGGCCAACACCGTGTGTGAGTAACCCGACTGAGCGGCGAGCGCCGACTTCAGTAAGAACTCGTCGCCGGTCATCAACTCCTGCGGCCATCGAGTCGCGCCTAACTGGACAGCTACGATGAACTGCTTGCCGAATTCGTGAGTGATCTGGTGTTCCTCTTCGTCGAAGCGGGCGATCAACAGCTTGCGATAGTCGTCTGGTGTAGCGAATGTCGTCAACAGGTAACGAGCTTGCAGACTCTGCGGAGCCTGCATCAAGAGACGAGTCTTCATGGGATGGGAGAACTTCTTTAGCTGCAGCGCCTCGGCAACCATTAAGACTTTGAATACTTCTTGAGAGAGTTTATTGTCGGTCGGGTTGCGATCGAACTTCTCCGCCACTACCTCATATTGCTTGGCGACCTTGTCGATGATCCGCGGCGGGGGCTGTTGTTGAGCAAACCCGGTTTCGCAGCTGGCCAGCCAGACCGCGCACAAGCCCATCGCCAATCGTGCGCGGATGATTCGCGCGGCTCGGAATCGGACATCCATCCCTGGGAAAGTAGAGTTTCGTCCGTCCACGTCGTCCTCCTTGACAACATTCGTATGAGTGAAGGCGCCACCGCGGCGCAGGCGGTATCTTAGCGGCGCGGTTGATCTGCTCCAACAGAGAACTTGCCGTTAGGTCGTTTCGATCGAGACTTCTTTGGCGGGGAACTTCTCATCGATCGACGAACTGTGGTGGCGGCGGCGAACGATGACGCCGGCGACCTGCTCGTTGATCAGTGTCCACTCGATCCCGTCAACCGTGTAGATCCACCGTTCAATCACAGTCCCTGCGCGGAACTCGCGAGTCAGAGAAGTGGGGTCGCCATAGGCTGTGCGAAGTTGCTTGGCCGACGACCCGATTCCAAGGCCTCGGTCGCATTGGCCGACGAATGGCCGCAATGGAACTCCCGCCGTATCGGGCGAAAAACCCATGAAACCGGTAACTCCAGCGCGATCCATCAGCACGGCGTATCCTCGCGAAGGATAATGCCACTGGCTGCCCGCTCGGTGCTCGAAGATGAACTCGGGTGAGCCTAGCTGAGCTTCGACTTCCGCGATCGTCATCCCGAGGCGAGCGACGCCGAGTCCCACGCCCGGTCGAATCGACAGCGCGAGGCGGGCGGAGTCCATCGTCTCGAGAAGCCGAATAGAAAGATTCTGCCCGGCGGCGATGACGGCCGGCCCTGTCTCAGGTGGGGCGGGCGGTGTGGCTTCGGCGGCCTCACCTAGCGGCGCGCCTGAACGCTGGGACGCCGCGGCGATTCTCCTGTCCGTGAGATCCACGCGATACGATCGGCTGACAAGTCCGACCAACCCGAGGAGGAGGAGCAGGATTCCGAGGCAGGTCGCTAGGTATCGGTTCATCTGTTCTTCCGCGAGCGTAGGGACTTTTGCTCCAGCCTAATTAGCGACTTCCCAACGGCCGCCGCGTTCCTCGCTCGCCCAGCGAAAAAGAGAATGCCGTCGCGCCATAGGACGCGCAATCCGAACAACTGGCAGGCGGCGACAACGCGCAGCGCCTCGGCTCTCCGGAACCTGAGCGTCACGGAACCTGAGCGTCACGGAGAGTTGAGAAGCGTCATGAAGATTCGATCTTCTGCTTCAGAACTCCGAAGCTCTCCGCCAGCTTCTGCTCCGCGCCCTTCTTGACCAGCCGCCCCATGCAGATACCGATGATCTTGAAGAAGCCCCGAAAGACGACATCGCAATCCTGAGTGAGGCGCGTGCTTCCACCGAGGTCCTCGAGTCGATAGTCGAGGAACAACATGAAACCTTTGCTGCGCAGCTCGGTCGCAACTCGCTCGTCCTGTTCATAGGCGACGACCACGCCTTCCATTTCGGTGCGTCGATCGTTTTCCAGGTAGACGTGGCGATCGGTCGATCCGACGACGCCATCCAGATTCTCGATCTCCTCGTGTTCGATCAGGTTGGGCACCCACTCGAGCAACCTGTCCGAATCGGTCAACCAATAGAAGACTTTGGACGGCGGCGCGTCGATATCGATGGTGAAGGTCGTCTTCATGAATCAATCCGCCAAATGCGGCACTTGACGCGCGCACTTCAAAATACGATCACGACAATCACAAATCCGGCGCGACTCGGCGGCCGATTTGGCCGACGGCAACCTGCTTACTCGCCGTCAGCCCCTTTCTTGAAATCTCCGGCGACTACCAGCGTGATCCGCTTGGGCTGGACATGCTTTCGCAGGGCCGCGTTGACTTTGGCGACAGTCAGTCCGTCAATTTGATCCTCCAGGTCGGCGTAGTACTTCATCGTGCGCCCCGTGAATGAAGTGCCGCCGAGAATCGAAGCGAGCTGCCCGTCGTCGGAACGAGCTACGATCTGACCTTCAAGATAACCTTTCTTGGCGGCATTCAATTCATCAGCTGTGACACCCTTGTCGATCAGCAAAGCGATTTCCTCTTGGATTGCTTTCTCGACCTTCTTCATGTTGGCGGGATTGGTGATCGCGTAGATGCTGATCGCCGCTCGTTTGTCGAGCGATTGAGCGTGCAAGAACGAACCGACGCCGTACGAGAGGCCTTCTTTCTGCCGCACGCGATCGCCCAGCCGCGAGGACAATCCGCCGCTGCCGAGGATGTAGTTGCCGATCATCAACGCCGCGTAGTCCTGGTCATCGTTGCTCATTTGCAAGACAGTGGCGGCGAAATAGATCGCGTTCTCTTTGTCGGGAGTGTTGATCTGCTGCCGCTCGTTCTTCAGTTTCACGTTGCCGTTGAGCGGAACACGAGCGTAGGCCTTTGACGACTTCCAGCCGCCAAAGATCGCTTGCAGTTGCTTGGCGGTCTCATCGGGATCAAAGTCGCCGACGACAGTGATTTCGCCATTCGATCCACCCAGGAAGTCGTCGTACAGTTCTTTGACTTCAGCCGCCGTGACGGACTGCCAGCGCTGAATATCCTCCTTGATCGTCGGTTCATAACGAACGTGGTCGGGGCTGTAGGGATTTGTCTTTCGACGGACCGCGTTCTGGGCGAGCGCCTGCGGATCACTCAACCGCTGCTCCATCCGAGCCAGCCGGGCGTTGCGGATGAGTTCCAGTTCGTTCGCGGGCAACGTCGGCTCGCGAACCACCTGCTGCAGCACGTTGAGCACATCGGGCAGCGATTCGCGGCGAGTTTGAATGGAGAACGACACCGTGCCGGCTCCTCCCGAGGCTCCAAGTCGCGCGCGGTGTTTGTCCAATTCATCGCGCAGCTGCTGCCGCGAGAGATTCTTCGATCCGCGCATCATCAGCGTCGGCAACACCTCGCACGCGGTGACTCGGCGACGCAGGTTTTCGCCATTGCCGTACCGCAGAGTGATCTGCACATCGACCGTAGCGCCGCGGGTCTTCTTGGGGAGCAGGGCGAGCTTCAAGCCGCTCGCCAATTCGCCGCGTTTGGTGCGGTCTTCGATGTTGCCGGGTGAGACGTCGAACGCTTCGCCCTGAGCGAGCGCTTTGCGGCCCTTGTAGTCTCCGATCATCGCCGCCAAGTCGGGGGTGGCGGGAATCGTCGTTCGCTGCGCCGCCTCGGTCGGCAGAAAGAGCCCAACTGTGCGGTTGGTGCCGGAGAGATACGTTGTCGCTGCTGCATGAACGGATTTCGGCGTCGCCTGCTCGAGCCGATCGCGGTAGATGAACATCATCCGCCAATCGCCCTGCGCGGCCCACTCGCTGAGTTGGATGGCGACTCGAGCCGAGTCGGCGACCGCCAAGTCCCACTCCTTCAACCAATGACGCTTGCCCCGCTCCACTTCCTCTTCCGTCACTCCGGTCTCGGCGACCTTCTCGATCACGCCCACCATCGTCTCGAGTACTTCGTGGGGATCCTTCCCGGGCGTCACCTCGGCGGAAAACCTCAACACGCCTGGGTCGTGCAAGGCGAACGCGCCTCCGGAAACGCGGGCCGCCAACTTCGTCTCGACCAACGCCTTGTACAGTCGGCCCGAAGGAGCGCTCGTCATCACTTGCTCGAGTACGTCGAGCGGAACGAAGTCGGGGTGCGGGCCGGAGGGAATATGGTACAGCGTCGACACCAGGGAGATGTCGCCCACACGTCGCAAAACAACTCGCCGCTCACCGTCCTGAGCGGGCTCCTCCGTGTATGTGTTCTCGAGCTTCCGCTCGGGTCGAGGAATCGATCCAAAGTACTTTTGAGCGTACTGCAAGGCGCGCTCGGGATTGAATTGCCCGGAAACGATCAGCATCACGTTGTCGGGTTGGTAGTATTTTTTGTAGAAGCGCTTCAAGTTGTCGATCGGCACTCGTTCGATGTCGGCGCGGTTGCCGATCGTCGTCTTGCCGTAATTGTGCCACTCGTACGCCGCCGCCATCATTCGCTGAGATAGGACGCGTGAAGGCGAGTTCTCGCCGCGCTCGAACTCGTTGCGCACGACCGTCATCTCGGAATCCAGATCTTCCTTGCGGACGAAACTGTTCATCAACCGGTCGGCTTCCAGCTTGATCGCAAACTCGAGATTCCCCGCGTTGGCCGGCAGCGTTTCGAAGTAGTTTGTCCGGTCCAGCCAAGTCGTGCCGTTGAACGAGGCGCCGTGGTCCTTCAGCTCTTTGGGAACCTTCGGATGGTCGGGCGTACCTTTGAACAACATGTGCTCGAGCAAGTGAGCCATGCCGGCCTCGCCGTAACCCTCATGTCGCGAACCGACAAAGACCGTCATGTTGACGGTAAGTTGAGGTTTGGAAGGATCGGGGAACAGCAGAACTTTGACGCCGTTGTCGAGATGAAACTCGGCGATGCCTTCAACGGCAGTGACGAACTTTGGCGGCACCGCGATGACGGGCTGAGAGACCAGCAGCGCGACGGCGACGAATAGCGCGGCGCGGACAACGATGCGCGATTGCATGATGGGGGGTCCTGAATGAATCGTTGGGGAATTTGATGGAGACGCTCGGCCTGCCGTGGCGACGTCAGCAGCATGCGGTGATTGTAGCGAGCCTCGCCATCACCACCAACGGTTCTGGGGATCCCAACCGCGCATTTGACAACCGCGCATCGCGGAGCCGCCCAAGTAGCGGGACGGGATTCGCCAGGGATGAGGTGTCGCAGCGGCGGCGGCGGTTAGCCGGAAACCGCTCCAGCCGCGGCGGCTCCTAGATTCAAGAGGATCATCAAGCCGAACCCGGCGAACGCCAGCAGCCCTAACGCCAACCCGATGATGCTCATGATCGTCACACCATTATTGGAGGGCTTGTTCTGAGTCAGAGCGATGCCTCCCGTGACGATCGCGACCAGGGGGATCGGCATCAGAAAGACGCAGCACATCGCGGAGATCCCCAACAGACCGCTGGCCAACGAGATGATCGCCAACGTTTGGGCGGTTGAGTTAACGCCGCTGGTGGGAGGCGGGCCCACATCGGCTTTGCCGGCGTCGTACGGATTGTCTTGACTTCCGCCGCTATAATCGTTTTCCATGGTTCGCTCCTCGATTGCGTGTGTGAGGATCCTACTCCCGGATTCGAACGGCCACAAGTTCCTCTCGCATTTTGGGTTGGCGAGATGATAGCTCGGCTCGATCTGAGTGGCGGACCGTGTGAACGCCCTCGGCGGACTGCCGCGCCGATCACGATTCTGTAGATCCGCCATCGACGTTTACGCGAACAAGCCATCAATTACTTGTCCGCTGGCGATGGAAGTCGGGCGGGTGAGTCGCGGGAAGTAGGTGCGGTGCGGATCGATGCCGACGCCGTGGTAGATGGAGGCGGCGAAGTCTTCGGGCGTCCACGGCCGCGTCCGCGGCTCGGCGCCTTGGCGATCGGTGGCTCCGATCACGGCTCCGCGATGGACTCCCGCTCCCGCCATCAGCGCACAACCGGCCCGCGGGTAGTGATCGCGACCCGCCGTCTTGTTGATCTTGGGAGTGCGGCCGAATTCGCCCATCGCCACAACGAGTGTCGTGTCGAGCAACCCGCGTTCGTCGAGGTCGTCGAGCAACGTAGACAGCGACATGTCGAGTTGCGGGAGGTTACCGGGGCCTCGATAGGAATGCCAAGTGCTGCTAGCCGGCACGCCGACGGGCCGCGGGCCAAAACTCATCATCGAGTCAAACAGCCAACCGTGATTGTCCCAGGTGCCGTTGGTCTTGCCCGCGCCGAACAGACCGCCCTGAACGGCCTGGTTGATTGTGACGAATCGCGCGCCGGCCTCGATCAGTCGACGGCCGAGCAGTATTCGTCGACCGTACATGTTGTCGCCGTAGCGATCGCGCAGCGCTGGCGGCTCCTCTTCAATGTTCATCGCCTTTTGCATGGCTCCGCTAGTCAACAGGGCCACCGCCTCTTCGCCGAACTTGTCGCTCGCCAACACTGACCGGTCCTTCGCGTTGGCGAGCCGCCCGAGGTTGTCGAGCTGCGAGAGCATCGAGACGCGATCCTCAAAGCGAACTCGCTTCAGGTTCAAGCCGCCGACCTTCGCGGACGGGTCCAACGGATCGCCGCCGATGTCGTACGCGCTGTACGCGGCGCCGAGATAGCCAGTGGGTTTCGTGTACCGAGCGGCGACGGGGATGCCAAAGTGCGACGGCACGCCGGTCACCTTGGAGCCGGCGACGGCTGAGACCAGACAGCCGAAGTTGGGGAAATGCTGGCCTGCTGTCGGGGGAAACATGCCGCTGGCCACATGTTGCGACCCGGTCGCGTGCGAGCCGCTTTTGCCTTGCCACGAACGGATGATCGCCACTTTGTCCATCCGCTGAGCCATGAGAGGCATCTTCTCGCAAATCTGTGTGCCCGGCACATTTGTGCTCGTCGGCCGCCAGGGTCCGCGAACTTCGATCGGCGCGTTCGGCTTGGGATCCAACGTCTCAAAGTGACTGGGGCCGCCCGCCAGAAAAATAAAGATGCACGAGATCTCCTGCTTGGCTCCGCCAGCAGCCTGAGCACGCAACAATTGTGGCAGGTTGAGACCAAACATTCCGACGCCAACCTGCAGGGCGGCGCGTCTGGATATCGGCGGCGCCAATTTGTCTTCTGGACATCGCATTGCTGGGCTCGCTCTTTTGGGATCGGGACCGTCGGCGAATCTCACGCCGCAGCTCGACGAATCATTATAGACGACCGGCGGCCATCGCAGCGACGTGAATCGTCGCACTCCCTTTGTCAGGATGAGGTACGATGGCCTTCCGAGGCCGTCGAATGCCGGTTGACCCAAAATCGATCGCGAGATTCGTGCTCAGCGTCGAATCAAATCGCCCCGCTGTGTTAAGCCCCGCTGTAGCAAGTGGAGCGTCCGTTGTCGCGACTTCGTCGCGAAGTCCCGCCCGGCAGGCGGGACCTACTGGCCGTCGAATGCGGGTTAACCCAAAATCGATCGCGAGATTCGTGCTCAGCGTCGAATCAAATCGCTCCGCTGTAGCAAGTGGAACGTCCGTTGTCGCGACTTCGTCGCGAAGTCCCGCCCGGCAGGCGGGACCTAGTGGCCGTCGAATGCGGGTTGACCCAGAATCAACCGCGAGATTCGTGCTCAGCGTCGAATCAAATCGCCCCGCTGTAGCAAGTGGAGCGTCCGTTGTCGCGACTTCGTCGCGAAGTCCCGCCCGGCAGGCGGGACCTACTGTCGACTCATCCCGCCGATTGCGACGCTTCTGCTTGCGACTCGCGGAAAGCTCGCCTCACTTCAGGCTTGCCGAGCACGAGAATTCCCCACAGGCCGAACGGAATCGACAGCAGGTAGCAGGGCGCAATGCATGGAGTGGAGGCGATTCCGCAGGCGGCCATCGCCCATCGATAACTGCGCAGCGACCGCATCTTGATCGCGCCGACCAGTGTGACGATGTTGAAGCCGACCAGCGCTACGCTCGCCGCGAATCGACCGGTCCGCTGTTGCTGGTGCGAGAAAATCATCCAGGCCTCTCGCGGCTCGTCGGCGCGACCGGCAACAGCAGCGAAATCAAATGCGGCGGAAATGCTGACCGTCGCAATCGACAAGAGCGACAGGATGATCAGCGACGCGGAGGGCCGCGACACGATGGCGGCCGCCAGAGAACGGCTCGACTCGGCGTCGGATTGCGGAACGTCCTCGTCAAATGGCGCCATGAACCGGTTGCTTCGCTGGTGATCGAGGTGTTTCGTCGCCCTAGGGAGCCGCGTTCTTTTGGATCAAAGCGGCGACGCGCTCTTCGATTTCCTCGTAATGATCGAACGCTTGCCATTTTGAGACGTCGACGCCCTCGAATGCCTCGGCGAATCGCTGCTCCTGGTCACCGTTGACTTTTCGAATGAAGACGCCGATCACCTGCTGTGGATGAGCCCGCGCGGCGGCGGCGTAAATCTCCGGGTCGTGCTGGCCCGAATCGCCAATCATCACAAAGGATCGCTGTGGAAACTGCTTGAGCAATCGCTTGATCACTGCAGTCTTGAAGGCCACCGTGTCGGCCAAGTGATAAAGCTGAGTGATGTTCTTGATGCGGTATTGGCGAAGATCGAAGGACGCGGCGGGGAAATCCTTCGACGCCAGCAGCTCGTCGAACAACGGGTACAGATGCCAGGGACTACCCGAGAGAAAGTGCACCTTCGCGCCGCGCGAACGCCAGGCGCGAAACGCAGCCGCCGCTCCCGCCGTCGCTTTCGGTTCGCGAGCGAACGTATTGCGCAACAGTTCGAGCCGATCTTGGACCGCGGAAATCTTGATCGTGTCGTCGACATCGCTCAAGACGGTGACGCCATGGGGTTGGATCAGCTGCGCGCGGCCGCGAAACTGTCGACCGTCAGCCGCGATCGTCGAAAACGTCAGCCAGCCGTCTTTCGCCAAACGTTCGGCGCCGCCGCGCGGAACGCTCACCTCGAAATTGAAATGTCCGTCCGCGCCAGTCGGCGGACTTGTTCGCATCAGCCCGTCGCCGAGTCTGATCGACAGCTGCTTGCCCCGCTCATTGTCGACGGCGAACCAACCGACTTGCCGGCGGATTCGCTGCGCCATTGGGTTCTGCGACCCAACGCCGATCGTCAAACGCACGGCCCGTTCGAGAGCGGCGCGAGTAATCCGGTTGTCGTCGGGCTCGTACACCCAACCTCGAATGGGCACCACCCAATTCTGGCGAGACTCATCGAGACGGGCGGAGGTCGGAAAAAACAGCGCGTCCTCATCGGCGGCCAACTCGTCGTCGGCTGCGCTGGCGACGGAGGCCAACAGCGCCGCCAACGCAATAGTGACAGTCGCGCTCGCCGCCCGCACAGTGAACAAAGACGGGGCGCGAATTAGCGGGTCGGTCGCCGACCCCAGCAAGCGACCAACACGATGAAGGCGATGATCGGCCCGAGTCCGACAGTGGCCATCAGGTACGGACGGTTGGCTGGATTGGCGTCGACAATCGCCCCGACCTGTTGATGCACAAAGAACAGTATCAGCCATGTTGAGAACCCAAGTGACCCACCGACTTTGCCTTGATTCTTCGCCGAAATCTCCTGATTCAACGAATAGTATACGGGAAACAACCCCAGCGATCCGAACGCCACGATCAGCAGCGAACCCAACAGCAGCGGTCCCCGCGCAAGAAAAGCCGCCGGAATAGAGAACGACGCCATCAGGCCGAATACGGCGAAAACCCACAGCCGACTCGTGTGCACGTTACAGCCGCGGCGACAGAGCACAACGGTCGCCGCGCCTGAGACGAGACTGCCGAAAAAAGTGCACAAGTAGTAGACCGACGTAAAGTTTTGGATGAAGACGCGGTCGTAGCCGTGATCCTTCTCAAGCATTAACGGCATCCACACCCGCACGTAGTGCCAAAGTGTATTGATGCAGATGACCACGGCCAACAAGACCCACCACCGCTGAGTCAGGAACACGCGATAGAAAGGGATCTCCTGAAGCTCCTCACTGCGCCCCACATCGGCGCTCGTCTCATCCGTTTGAATCACCGGTCGCCGCAAGTGACTCGGCCGCACAATCGAGAACCATGAAATGGCCCAAATCGGTCCGAATGCGCCCACGATGTAAAAGGCGTAACGCCACATTCCCGGATCCCACACGTAGAGCGCCAACACCAACTGCGGCGTCAGCACCGCGCCCAGCGAGGCGCCGCTTTGCAAGATGCTGTTTCCCCAAGTGCGAAACTGAGGTCGGAACACCCGCTGCGTCGTTCGCAACGCGCACGGCCAATGCCCAGCCTCAAACAGCCCCAGCACAAATCGGCACGCCTTCAAACCGACGAGCGACTCGACCTCCGCCGAGTAGAATCCGGCGAGCGACCAGATCACGACAACGAGAGGATAGAGAATCCAAATGCTGACCGTGTCGGCCAAGATGCCGAAAACCAAACCGCCGCACGCAAAGCCAAGCCCGAACAGGCTCGCCACCTCGCCGTACTGCTGCTCATTCGCTCCAAAGAACTCCTGAATTGGAATGGCGTTCTGTGTGAATGTGAAGCGATTGGCGTAGTTCAGAAGCGTGGCGAAGAGCAACACGGCGAGCAGCGCAGCACACCACCGCCGAGACGGCTCGTCTTGGTTCGCCGCGAGTGGTTTGCCCATCGTCAAAGACCGTCTGGAGAGCGCGTTGCTTAGAGCGAGTTGCTTGGAGCGCGTTGTTCGAGCGCCTAATCATCGAAGCGGACGACTATCGTAGCGGCTCAGCCGGCGGCCCGCATCAACCGGCGCCGAGCTTTTCGGCCCCCTCTCACCGCACGCAGTGTGCTACGTTTGACTCGAGACCGAAACGCGGTCAGACCGACCGCTTGGAGAAACTCGCGATGAAGATCGCCGTAGTTGGTGCGGGAATCAGCGGCTTGGTGGCCGCCCGCCGATTGACCGAGCAGGGTCACGACGTTTCCGTGTTTGAGGCCAGTGACCGGTTTGGCGGGCACGTCCAGTCCGTGTCGTTACAATCGGCAAACATCCGAGAACCAGTCGAAGCCGGTTTTTTGGTCTTCAACGAGACTGCCTGCCCGCGGCTCACGGGATTGCTGCAAGAGCTCCGCACTTCCACGCGAAAGATTGAGGTCGCTTTCGAGATCTCCAATCCGCAAACGGGCGTGAAGGTTCGCGGGGCGTCTCTTCGCGAACTTCTCGCCGTCCCCATGAATCTGGCCGTTCCTTCGTTCTATCGTCTCGTGCCTGATTGGGTGCGATTCACCCGCCAAACGAGGCGGCAACTGCAACGCCCGATCAATTCCCGCTCCGACTCGCTCGGCGAATTCCTCAGCGCCGGGCGCTATAGCCGCTCGTTCGCCGACCAGTTCGTCTACCCGTTGGCGGCGGCTATCTTTCCAGTCCGCCGGGCGGACGCACAGCGCATCCCGCTGGCCAACCTCGTCAGCTTCCTGCACAACCACGGATTGTTGAAGCTGGATAGTCCAGTCAGCTGTCGAACACTTGCCGGAGGTTCGACCACCTACCTGAACGACTTGACTGAGCCGTTTCGCGATCGAGTGCACTTGAACTGTCCGGTCACAGCCATCGCACGCAGCGACCAGTTCGTACTGCTCAAGTTCGCCGACCGCCCGAAGGAGCGATTTGAACAGGTGGTGATCGCTGTCCACGCCGACGTCGCCCTGCGCATCCTGGCCGATCACACACGACAGGAACGCGAGTTGCTCGAAACTTTTGAATTCGCGCCACAAGATGTCTACATCCATTGGGAGCACGAGCGTGACACGCGCCCGCCAGCGTCATTGTGTTGGCGTTATCGACAGTCGGAGGACGGGGCCGGAGTGGCCGTTTCTTATCGGATTGCGACAGTGACAGGTCCGTCGAACGAGTTATCTCCCGAACCCTCGAAACGACAACTACAAAACGGCGACGCTCCGCGCCAATTGATGCTGACTACGATGAGCGCTGATCATCGACCGCCCGATCAGGTAATCCGCACGCTCCGCTTCCGGCGGCCTGTGTTCAACGCCGATTCCCAGTCGGCTCAACGACGAGTCAACCAGATCAGCGGGCAACGGCGGACGTACTACTGCGGCGCTTACTGGGGAAACGGGTTTCACGAAGACGCGGTTGGAACCGCCGAGAATGCGGTTGCTCAACTAGCGAGAAAGGACGCCGCGGCGTCGCGCGAGTCCTTCACTCAGGCTTCGGTTTAGAATTCGCCAGCGAGCGGTGACGACCAGCGTCAGCTAGTACTCGAGCGTGTCAACCAATCCGCTGGTGTAGAAATCGTTGCCGTTGCGTTGGTTGAATTGCGCACCCACCGTTTCCACTTGCCGATCGAACCAATCGGTCAATTGAGTCAAGTCGTATGAGCTCGACTTCGAAAACAACTCGAACGAATTGGGCAATCGCATTTGTCGAGTAGCGGAATCGGTCTTCAATTCTCTCATCAATCGACGGGCGGCGGAGTAAAAGAAATGTCGCGAGCGGATCTCACGTGTCTCCAGCGCCCACCGCAGGTGTCGTTCAAACAACTCGACGGCCTTGGGACGGTTGCCGCGGTGTAGCAGGAAGACGATATGCAGCGCAACCTGTCGCAAGAAGGATGGGTTGTTGCGAATCATGCGATAACCCGTCTCGTGGCATTCGTCGGCTTCGTCATGTCGATCCAGCAACGACAACGGCCTGAGCACGTAGGCGAAAGTGCGGTGTGGAACTTCAGCGCACGTGCGATCTCCTCTCAGGTTGGGTTGAGCGAAATCGACCGCCTTCTCAAACTCTCCGATCGACTCGTAGTATTCGATCTCTTCATCGGCTTCGCAGGCGATGCAATCGGCCATCGAATCGCGCGGCTCGTTTTTCCACTTCTCAAACAGATCGGCCAGGTTCGTGAAGCCCGCCTTCCGCCACAAGCAGAATCTCAAGTAGTGCACCGGCCGAGTCGAGTAGCCCGATTCCTGGTAACACTGGGACATCTGCTCGAGTAAATCCTCCGTCTGTTCAGTGGCGACGTTGGGGAACTCGTCGATCCCATGCAGAGCGTACTTAAAGTACCAATTCAATATGTAGCTGAAGCGGTCGTAGTCGTCGCGATTCTCCCGATATCGGGCGAGGCACCACGAGAAGGCGACGAGCACTTGTTCGCGGGCGCCGCCAAACGCAGCCGCTTGGACGAGGCACAAGCGGGCGGCGAACATCGTCTCTTCGTCGCGCGAAGCGTCGGCCACGCGGACGGCCTCCTCGGCCACCTGCACCTGCATTTCACCGTGAGGCAGGTCTTCGGCTCGGTCGATCAACTCCCAAGCGAGATCGGGATCAGACTGCTCATCCATGATTGCTTCCCTCCCCCTGCGACGCGTCCAAAGCCCAATTGATCAGGCCCAGCAGTCCTGCGCTGAGCAACTTGACTTCGTTTGAGCGCAATGGGAAATGCCCCAATAGCAGCGATTGGACGTAGAGTGTCTCGATGCAGCGCCGTTGAGCTTCGCGGTCTGTGATCGCGGCGACACGACGAATCAGCGGGTTTTCGAAATTCAGATGAAGCCGGGCGTACGCGGTGGCCGCCGCGTCCGCTGAGATGTTGTCGAGAATCCCCGACCACAGCGAATCGGCGACCTCTTTCGATCCATCAACTGAACGCATGAAGTCCGCGTTCTCGTTGGTCACAAACAGAGCCGGCAATTCAACTGGCCGAAATCTCGACACCTCCACCAGGCACTTGTACGGTTGCAGGACCGAGTCGGCGAACTGTTCGAACGGCGCAACTTGATCGCGCTCCGCCATGTCGAGCGGCTCAAACCGGTCTGACAACTCGTCAACTTGAAACGGATAGACCTCGATGTCGTCCATCACGCTCGGCAGTCGCTGGAGCAAGTCACTGTCGTAGACGTACCCGGCGTTGATCACAGCCAGAGATTCCGAGGCCGCCACTTGTGAGATCTGACGAAACTGCTCGACCGTCGTCACGTAGCGAATGACCGGATTCTCGCGGCGGAATTCACCGAACGTCATCGAGCCCAGCGATGTTTGGAACGGAAACCAATCGATGAACAACCGCAGACATTCGTCGTCCTCCAGAGCCAGCGCCTTCAGCGACAAGTGGTGAATGCCGATCAGCTCTTGCAGGCGTCGCGGTTCGCGCCTGGCCATGTGCATCAAGTATCCGCGGAGCCCGGCTCCCAGCTCGTCGCGAGCGGCATGCAGCGCATCGTCTTCATAGAACGACTCGCGAGAGGCGGTCGGGCGCAACCCGCGGGCGTTGACGACGCATTGGACGAAGAACGCCCAGTCCGGCAACAGATTAGTCGCTCGTTGCGACAGCAACATGTTCTTGAGGTAGACGCGGTGCGCCTGTTGCGCATTGCTGTGCACGGGAGCCGCCAACACGAACGCCAATCCCTCAACTTCGCCCGCATCGGTGTGGAGCGGAATCACGTCGAGGAACTGCCGCTCGAACGTCTCGATCGCCCATTGCAGGATGTCGTCGCGCGTCCGCGGATCGCTCAGATCGGCTTCCCAGGGCGGCGTCTCGTTGAGCGTGATCGAGCCTCCGCCGACGGAGAGCGAGATCTCCGGTTCGAGGAAACCTCCGTAATGACGCGCCAATCGTTCGAATCGCTCTGGCTCGAACAGTTCGATCGCCGACGGCTTGGCGCGGAGGAAGACCTGCGTGCCGATCGGGGCTTCCCGCTCCAAACGTCGAACTGCATAAGTGCCGTCCGATCGGCCCCGCCACTCGACCGCCGAGTTCGCTTCGTCGCTCGCCGACCGCGTGATCACGACGATCTCTTCGCTCACCATGAAGCACGCCAACAAGCCGATTCCGAACTGGCCGAGAAAGTCCTCCGGGCGCCGTGAGAAGTCCCCGCGCTTGGACGACTGGCCAATCGTCGCCAAGAACTGATGAGCCTCGAGTTCCGTCAGCCCGACGCCGTCGTCTTGAAAGATCAGCGTCGGTGGCTGCTCGTCCGTCTCCACGATCTCAATCTGAATCGAGCCGGCCAGCGTTGGGTCGAGCCGCCGACGAGCTTGAATGGCGTCGACGCTGTTCTGCAGCAGCTCGCGAACGAAGACAGTCGGTTCGCTGTAGAGATGCTGCGAGAGCAGATCGATCAAACCGCGCAAATCCACCTGGAATCGATGGTCACTGCTCTCTTGCATTCTGTTCCGCCGTGTGTTGGTTGTCCCCGCAGACCTCCCTTGGACACGACATCAATATGAAGGTTCGGCGGCGCGATGCAACCGGGCGCGGCGGCAGGGCGATCTGAGCCGCGAATCAGCCTGAAGTGAATCCGCGGACGACGAGCAAGTCGACGACCTGGTCAACGCACTCACCGATGTTCAGTTCAGCCGTTTGCAGAACGAGATCGGGGTCGACCGGCGACTCGTACGGGGCTGTGACGCCAGGGAAGTCCGACCATTCGCCCGAATCGGCTCTCTCGTAGTGGCCGTCCGCGTCGCGCTCGCGGCAGACCTCCAACGGGGCGTCCAAATGAACGATCAGCGTTCGGTCGGCTCCGATGGCGACTTTGGCCCGCTGCCTGACTTCTTCGCTGGGGGCGACAAAAGCGGCGATGCAAATCAGCCCGCCGTCGTTCATCAACTTGGCGACCTCCGCGCTGCGGCGGAGGTTCTCCGATCGATCCGCGTTCGAAAACCCCAGGTCCTTGCTGATCCCCAGGCGCATATGCTGCCCGTCGAGGACCACCGAGGCGCGACCGCTGTCGAACAGACGCCGTTCGAGCGCGTTGGCGAGTGTTGTCTTGCCGGCTCCTGTCAATCCGGTCAGCAATACGGTGACCGGCTGCTGCCCGTAACGGGCCCGCCGCTCGTCGGCCGTCACTTCGCTCGCCTCGCGGTGCAGCGACGCGCTCCGCGGTTCATCATCCCAATGATCGAGTTTCTGGTCGCCCGTCGCGCGATCCAGGATCATGCCGGCCCCGACCGTCACGTTGGTGATCCGGTCGATCACGATAAAGGCCCCCGTGCTGCGGTTGCGGCGATAACCGTCCCAATTCAGCGGTTGGTCAACCGAAACTGAGCAGCGACCGATTTCGTTGAGACTCAACGTCGGCGCGTCGCGTCGGTGAAGCGTGTTGACGTCAACCTGATACCGCATCGTCGTCACAGCGCCGGGAGTCGTCCTGGTCGATTGTTTGAAGAGATACTGTTTGCCGGGAACCATCTGTTCCTCAGCCATCCACACGACCATCGCTTCGAAGTCTTGAGCAACCTTGGGAACGTTGCCCGGCCGCACAATCATGTCGCCTCGACTCACGTCGATCTCGTCCTCCAACGTCAACGTCACAGCCAAGGGCGCGAACGCCTCGTCATGCTCGCCTTCGTAGGTGACGATCGACTCGACGCGGCTCGTCTTCCGCGAGGGCAACACCATCACTTCATCGCCCCGGCGAACGATGCCGCTGGCGATCGTCCCGCAGTAGCCGCGGAAGTTCAGGTGCGGTCGGTTGACGTACTGCACTGGGAAACGGAAGTCCTCGAGGTTGCGGTC
>JASMLW010000122.1 GCA_030748485.1 Pirellulaceae bacterium | reverse complement strand
GTAGTCAGCGCGCGGACTCCCGGGTGGATTACCGCCAACGGTCAGGACGCTGCCGGTCCGCCGCACCATGCCGCCGGTTGCGCTGCTGCGCGAGGCGGTCAGTTTCCCGTTTTGGTAGATCTGTAATTTGTTTCCGTTGTAGACCACGGCGATCGCCGTCCACTTATCGGCGGCGATCGGAGTTGGCGAGACGGCCGTGAGGTAGGCGGCGGCGGCGGTCTGCACACCGGCCCACAGTTGGACGGAGCGGTCGCTTGCGATGGTGACTCCGAGGCCCCATTCGGTTTGCGCGTACCCAGGCCCGTTGGCGTGCTGCAACAGACGGGCTCCGCGCGACTGATTCTCGGATGGATTGACCCAGCAGACGGCGGACATTCCGGTGGCCGGCAGCGGCGCCGACCCCAAGTCGGCCAGGTCGTTGGCTCCGTCGAACCGCAACGACGTTCCCTCGACGCCCGCGGCTCCCGCCGTAGCTCCATCCAGCCAACCGGTTGGGCCCCCCGTATCCGGGTCCACAAATCGAGCCGACGACGATTCGTCGAACGGCCACCTGCGGTGCGGCGCGGTGACTGAGAAGACGCGGTCCAGTTCACCAGCCGCGGCTCCCTGGTGGAGTGCGACAACTTCGAGTTCGGTCAGTGCGCGGTCGAACAAGGCGACCTCGTCGATGCGACCGTCAAAACTGCGTAGCGAGTCGGAACCGGCGGGGTGCTGGCGACAGACTTGGAGCGGTGCGGCCGCGAAAACGTCGCCCGCAACTTGAAACGGCGGCTGGTATTGTCCGGCCGTGGGGCCCCACTGATAGAGCCCGTATTTCTTGTATTCATCCCAACCGCTCGCCGGCTCGCTGTATGCGCGGCGTATCAGTTGGACGACGGCCTTGACGGTATGAGAAACGTGGACCGTGGGATCGGTCGGGTCGACCGCGACTCCCACCGAAGTCACCGTCAGGCGAAATGGATACTCATTGAACCGCGGATCCTCAGGTGACAAATTTTCGTCACCTGTGACAAAGGAAACCTCATAGCGAGCATTGGCGTAGAGTTCGCCGACCACGCGCGATTCGACGCCCTTCCAATCCGGTTCGTGCAGCTTGCGCAAGGCGATACTCAATCCGGTCAACGCTGCGTGGCGAGCGTCCGCGGTCCGCTTGACGTTGCGGTGAATGGCGATGTCGATCGTCTGCGAATGCAACATCGCGTAGGACACGGCGAGCGTGATGGACAGAATGCCGAGAACGAACAAGACGGCCATGCCTCGTCGCCGACGCGAGTTGGTTCGACGCGATGGACTGCGCAGAGGTTGGCGAAGTGTTGGGCGGATTCGATTCATTTGGATACGTCGTAGTAGATTGCCGCCGATCCGAAAAACGGCAGGATCTCCGCTTCGTCTTCGGCGCTGATGAGCTGCAATTCGAAGGAGCACCAATTCTGTCGCAGCCCGACGCTGCCGCCGCGGATGCCCTGCGGCCAGTGCAAATCCGGCCATGTCAGATCGCCGCGGCGATAGGCGGCGAACTCCGATTCGTCTGGGCGCAGCCGCGCGGTGAACAAGAGTGCGGCCCGCGGCTTCTTGTCGTGAGATTCCTTCTGGTCGATCGATTCGGCTCGCAAGTAGGGCGTGATCGTTGTGCGGCGGGCGGTCTTGGACTTCAACATCGAGTCCCGTAGTCGACGCCAGCTACCCTCGTCACTGGTCGCGGGGACGGAAGACGTGTTGGACGCCCACGTCACCATCACCAGCTCGGACCGGTTGTCTTTGTCCGTGGTGTAGAGCACCAGCTCTCCGACCAGCGGCAGGCCGGTAGGGTCGGCCGGCTTTCCGGCGGGGCGCCAGATAGCCAGCGTGTCGGGGAAACGATAGCCGTCGACGGTGTCGGCGATCACGACAAATCCCGGGAACTGCTCGTTCGCGTACGCCGCCAAGACGTCGCGCTCGATGCGGTCCTTGGCGACTCGTCCATGTTGCATCAAGAGTGTTACGCCCCGCTGCCGCTTGCTGCCCACGTGCGCCGAGACAGCCAGAATGCTGAGCGTGCCGGCAATCAGCGCGAGCACGGTCGAAGCCAGCATGAGTTCGACCAATGTCAGCCCGCTGCGGCGCCGCCGGCCGCGCTGTCCGTCAGTGTTGTGCGAAGGGCGTCTCACTTGGCGAGCTCCATCGGCGGCACGTGCGAGACGATGCGACGCTGTTTCACCAGCACTCGGAAACGCCCGTTCTCAACTCGGCCGACATAGACATCGAGCGAGCGATGAGGACTCACGCTGTTCGACGGCAAATAGCGGTCGGGATTCGACGGGTCGATCGGGCGGACGAGTACGTACATGCCCCACTGTTGAAAGTAGTTGTCTGGCAATCGCAGGTGGGGGTGGCGCTGGCCGCCCTTGCCGTCACCCTCGCCCAGAGACACGCCGAACGTGTCCTTCAACGGACCAAAGGAGACGTGAAGATTAAAATCGTCCAAGTCGTCGAAGGGCGTCCGCGCCGCGCGACTGTACTCGCCGGCGTCCGGGCCGATCCATTGAGCCGTCGGGTCGTCCGTTTCGGCGAACTTGAGTCCCAACGCTTCGTCGATGACGGCGTTGGCGATGCTTCGCGCCAGTTCGTCGTCGCGCATTTCGGCGGTTGTCGCCACGGTCGATTCGACAGCCAGCAGCATGGCGGCCGCCGCCAGTCCGCAGATTCCCAAAGCGACCGTCGCCTCGACGAGCGTGAAGGCCGGGCGTCGTCCCCGCTGCGCTGCCATGGTGGAGCCTCGCTTCCGCCGGCGTCCGCGGCTCGGCTATGAAAAGAAAAAAACGCGACGGGGTCCCCTCAAGCTCCCAGCTCCCCCGTCGCGCGATCACACCGCCTCCCCTCCCCAAGGCGACGGTGCACTGAAACATAGGTTGACGGCGGTCTGAGTCAACGAATTGGGCGGCTCCCGCGCCGCGGTCCCCCATCCCCACCCCGCGAGATTCACCCAACCGCTACAATCGCCAGTCCAGACCGAAGTCGAGCCCGACCGCGCTGTGCGTCAGCGCGCCCGCGCTGATCCGCTCGACACCCGTTCCGGCGATTCCCCCGATCGTCGCCAAAGTGACTCCGCCCGACGCCTCCAGTTCGCAATCGACTTGGGCTGCATCTCGCATCTGAACGGCTGTTCGCAGTTCGTCTAGCGACATGTTGTCGAGCAGTACGATGTCGGGAGCCGCCGACAGCGCATTTTGCAGTTGAGCCAACGTGTCCACCTCGACTTCCACGATCCAATCGTCGGTCGGTCGGTCGACCGGAGCCCCGCGCAGAAATTCACGGCTGCGAACCACGGCGTCGGCCGGCTGCCACGGCGGCCCCGCCGCCAGATGGTTGTCTTTGATCAGAATCGCATCGAACAGGCCCCCGCGATGGTTCCACCCGCCCCCGCAGCGAACGGCGTACTTCTCCAGCCGACGCCACCCGGGCGTTGTCTTTCGCGTGTCGTATACGCGGGCGCCCGCGGCCGCCTCGACGAACTGTTGGGTCAAGGTGGCGACGCCGCTCAATCGACCCAGCACGTTGAGGATCAAACGCTCGACCACCAACAATTCGTTGGTCGGGCCGCTCATCTCCGCTACTGTCTGACCTGACAAGATCGGCTCGCCATCGTGTGATTCATCTCGCCATTGCACGCGAGTGTCCATCTCGCTGACAGCCACCCGCGCGGCAGCCAGCCCGCACACGGTCCCCGGCTCACGAGCCACCACGGCGGCGGATCCGACCTGCCCCAGCGATGTCAAGGCGAGCGTGGTCCAATCCTGCTGGCGGTCGAGATCTTCGCGCACGGCAAGGCGGACGATTTGCCGGAGATCGTCTTCGACCGCTTCGTCCCAGGTCTGTTGGGCGAACTCTTTCTCCACGGTACCGTCCCGGAATGGGGGTTCTTGGAGGTGTCTCTACTCGTCCGGTTGACCGGAGCTCGCATAATACACGTTGCGCAGCGTGACGTGACAGGCGCCGGTGCGGTCCGCTCCCATGATCCGCGAGGAACGACAAGGAAGGAAGGGATGAGGCGCTCACCACCACAGCAACACGCAGACCAGCAACGATGGCTGCCCAGCCAGCGCGAGCAACGGCCGCTGGCGGCGATCGTGGCGGTCGCCCTCATCGGTCTCACATGGCACCACTGGCGGGCCGGCGACGTCGATTTTGAGCACGTTCAACCTCTCGTGCTCAACGATCGGATCGATGCCAATCAGGCGGGCTGGCCGGAGTTGATGCTGCTGCCCGGTATCGGCGAAACCCTTGCTCGGAGAATTGTCGCCGAGCGCCGCAGTCGCGGTCGTTTCGAACAACTCGAGGATTTGCTCCACGTCCCCGGTATCGGAAAGGCGACGCTCGACCGGATTCGTCCGTTTTTACTCGAACCGAGTGGCAACCGGCGAGCGCACAAAAAACGGGCGCCCTAGGGCGCCCG
>JASMLW010000121.1 GCA_030748485.1 Pirellulaceae bacterium | reverse complement strand
GCTCAGGAGTTCGAGCAACCGTTCGTGAAGTTGTGGGATCAGTTGCGCGAGAGTTCCACGAAATTCGACGTCTTGGGAAGTTTCGGCTTCGAGACGATTGCTCTGCGCGGATTGGGCGAGCCGACGACACACGATCATGCGATCGAAGCCCTCAAGTGTGATGGCGAGGCATATCGATGGACGCCAGCACAATGGCGAACCTGGCTGTCCGGCTTGCGGGAAGCCGGCTATCGCATCGTGCAGACAGAGTGGCACCATTCGCGATTTGAGACGAGTCCGGAGGGGCGACGCTCGACCGTATCGATCGTGCTGGACGTCGCCAACGAGTCGGAGGAGTCTCGGTTCAGCATTAAGGGTCCGCTGGTCGTCCATTGGAAACCGGAATCGGAATCGCCCGAACCGGCGGTGGCGAATATCGACGCCAGCCAGTTGACCGTTTATCGCCGCAAGTCAGAAGCGACCTTCGACGAGGTCGAAGTCCTCCGCCTCAAATCGCCGCAGCGCGGCTTGCTGGCTGCCTACGATCTGGACGGCGACGGCCTCTCTGAGTTGATCTCGCCGACCAACAACTCGATCTACTGGAATCGCGGGGAGTGGGTGTTTGAAAGCCGGTCGCTGTTTGAGTCGCCACCGGAGAAGCCGCTGTTTTGCGGCGTATTCGCCGACTTCACCGGCGACGGGCGCGTCGACTTCCTGGGAGCGGCAGCGGGCGCGCTGTTGTTGTATGTCGCCGACGAGCAACAGGCGTTTTCGACTCCGCCGCAATCGCTGGCGGAAATCGGAGAGACATTGGAGGACCCGATGGTGATGACGGCCGGCGATATCGACGGCGACGGCGATGTCGATGTCTGGCTGGGACAGTACAAGCGACCCTACATCGGCGGCCAGATGCCCACGCCCTACTACGACGCCAAGGACGGGTTCAACGCCTACCTGCTAACGAACGATGGCCAGGGCGAATTCCAAGACGCGACGCTCGCCGCCGGACTCGGCGAGAAGCGAAACCGCCGTACCTACTCCGCGTCCTTTGTCGACTTGGATGGTGATGTCGATCTCGATCTGGTCGTGGTCAGCGATTTCTCTGGCGTCGACGTTTACGAGAACGACGGCTCCGGGAAGTTTCGGGACGTCACAACCGCCGTCGACCAGCGACACGCGTTCGGCATGTCCCTCACGGTGGGCGACTACAATCTCGATTCGCAAATCGACTTCTTTATGGTCGGTATGTCGTCGACGACCGCCAACCGCCTCCATCAACTGGGAGTCGGGCGAGAAGAGTACACCGAACATCAGACCAAACGCCCCGAGATGGGCTACGGGAACCGTCTCTACTTGACCAACGGTAAGCAGTTTCAGCAGGCCTCGTTCAACGCGGACGTTGCCCGCACCGGCTGGTCCTGGGGTTCGACGACGCTCGACTTTGACAATGACGGCGACCGCGATCTCTTCGTCGCGAATGGGAATCAAAGCGGCCGCACGGCCAAAGATTATTGCACTACGTTTTGGCGGCACGACATTTACACGGGATCGTCCGAGTACGACCCAAAACTCGATTCGTTCTTCAAGTCCGAATTGAACTTTGCGACGAGCGGGCTGTCGTGGAACGGCTTCGAACACAACGCGCTGTTGATGAACCAAAACGGCGAGTCGTGTTTGAACGTCGGATTCTTGGCGGGTGTCGCGTCTGAGTTTGACTCGCGCAACGTGCTGAGCGACGACCTCGACGGCGACGGTGCAGTCGATCTGGTCGTCGTCGGGCGGCCGCGGAAACAGGTGGCTCATGTTCACATCCTCCGCAACAAGCGGATTGATGAAGCCGCCAATTGGATCGGACTGAGATTGGAGGGATGCGGGCACTCAGCAGCTGGTGCGCGGATTGCGATCGAAACGGACGAAGGGAAGTTCGTCGAAGCGGTCGTCTCCGGCGACTCGTACGCGTCGCAGCACGCACCCGTCGTACATTGGGGACTAGGCGCTCAGA
The DNA here is from genome assembly GCA_030748485.1 of Pirellulaceae bacterium. Lineage (GTDB taxonomy): Bacteria > Planctomycetota > Planctomycetia > Pirellulales > Pirellulaceae > JASMLW01. The sequence goes on along the minus strand of JASMLW010000121.1, from coordinate 16,222 downwards.
ACAAGGTCAAGTCGATCGACATTCAGTGGCCCGACGGGTCGATCGCGACGCTCAAAGACCCCGAGATCAACCGCTACCATCGGGTCAAGGCGACAAGTCCGTCGGCGGAAGAGTGATGGAAGCGGGCAGGTGAGTGGCTCCACTTCCGCTCTTCATCCCATTCGACAAAAAAAGTGAATCGTTGATTGGATGCCGCGACTCTAGTTTGTAATCGCGCACTTCGGCAACGCCTTCTTTAGATCGGCGACCGCGTCAGCTCCTATTTCAGATCCGGGCAGGTGGAGCTGCTTGAGTTTTGTCAAACTGACCAAAGGCGATACGTCGCTGACGAAGGTGTCGTCAATGTACAACCGTTCCAAGTTCTTCAGGTTCGACAACGGGGTCACATCGCCCACGGAAGATCCGTTCAACCGCAAGTACTCAAGCTGATGCAGCTTGGCCAGCGGTGTCAGGTCGCGGACGGGCGTGTGCCATAGCCCCAGCTCTTGGAGGTTCGTGAGACCGGACAGCGGCGTCACGTCGCGCACCTGAGTTCCGTTGAGATCGAGGACCTGTAGGTTGGGCAATTCGGCCAGCGGTGATATTTCGCGAACTTGGCTCTTGTAGAGATTCAGCCACTCGAGTTTCTCGAGTTCAACCAGCGGCGACAGATCTCGGACCGGCGTCTTGCTCAAGTTCAGTCGTCGAATGTTCTTCAACCCGACGAGCGGCTGCAGATCGACGACGTCCGAGCCTCGAAACGACACGCCGGCGACATCGTCAAAAAAGTCGGGGCCCAGCCAATCGGTCATCCACTCGGGGCCCCGCGGATTGTCCGTCAGATCGACGTAGCTATCGGCGTCGATCGAGTAGGAGACGGATCCGCCATTCTCGTGAATCCAGGCCACGATCTCGCGCTGCTTCTTGACTCGCCTAAGCTTCCAACCCATCGCGACGCCGACGACGAGCGTAAAGAGCAGCAGAGTGCGGAGACTAAACCGCGGGAACCAACGATTCGATTTGGCGGGTGGGGCAGCCATGACTTCGCCCTGTCGAGATGAAGAGTCGATCAAGTCGGCGTATCGATCGCGTGGCCATCCGCTCATTGTAACGGATCGGAGTCGCCCGAGTTACTCGCGCCAACCTGCTCCACCCTTCGTGCGACTACCACTGTATCGTCATTCCGGTCCGTACATGCGACTTAGGTCTTCCAACACCACAGGAAGTTGTTGGTTGGCAAGACCGATCACCTTGAGGTCGATGTCTTCCTCAGCCATCCGATCAATGAACTCCCCCATATCTTCTCTGATTTGTGGCATGAGTTCCGCGTCGAACTCCGGGTCGATGATCGCATAGAGCCGAAAGACATCCAACTTGTGTTTTCGGATCTTTTTGGCGTCGATTCTGTCGCCCTCAGCTTTCCGCTTGGTCATGTCCAGCCACGCTCTTGCCTTCAGCGGAATCAAATGAACGGGGCCAACGACCGAGACCCCGTTGGTAATTTGCCTTCCATTCTGAAGGAACTCGTAGTAACCGCTGTCTAGCAATATCGCTGACAGGCTTGATAGGTCTGCTTCGTTTGGGAGTGGTGTGAATGGGCCTGCGCCGTCATGTTCGAGTGCGTCCGGCAATCTGGAGAATAGTTCCAATTCGCGGGGGTAGCCGTCTGCCTTAGGCTTTTTAAAACGGTAGAACTGCTTTTCACCCGTAGACTTCTCGTGGATTTCGTATTCGCCAGCGTGGACGAATTCCCAGAATGCTCGCAAGAACTCTGAACTCTGCGCCTCGGCGCTTAGCACGATGTCCAGATCAGTTGTAACTCGAAATTCGCGGCCAGCCGATTCCATCGCTAAGCTGCACGCAACACCACCGATCAAGACATACTGCTCAGAGAATTCAGCGAAGAAATCTCGAAAGCGCTCAAGTCCTTCTACCACGAAACACCCTCCATCATTTCTTCCAACGACGCCTCAACACGCTCGTCTTCGTTCCCTCTTAGCGATAAGAACAGCGACAGGCGATCAACAACATTGTCTTTGGCAAATAGCGCGGGGTCGTAAAGCCACACCTCTATCTCTGTTGTTTCAGGATCATCAGCTGCAACGTTTCTTAAGATACGCGCCTTGGGAATCGTCTTCCATTGTGTTGTTGACATTGCGATCGTTGGGGTTCTCGGCGCCGCCAACTTTGAAAACCGGGCGAGTGCCGAAAGGCCAGCCACGAATCCGTCGGTCCGGGCGGCAGTTAGTTGGGCGCTTCGACGGAGTTTCACCGGGCTACGAATCAACGGAAGAGCTTTTTGCCATAATTCCCGACGCCCCATGCCGAATGTCAGGAATCGTTGGCGCCCCTGGAAAAAGACGCTGCCCAGTTCTTCCGATTCCAACTCGTTGAAGGCGCGGGTCATTGTCATCCGCGTGTAGCCGAGACGCTCAGCCAATTCTGTTGGGGTATGCGACTGGCCTTCGCCACCTAGCAGCACATAAAAAACAACCGCCTGGGTTGCGGGGCTTAGAGTTGGTGTGGCTTGACGAAGCTGGCGGAAATGTTCGCGTAGGTCGATGCCCAATGTTGGCAGGTACATTTGATTGCCAGGCACCAAGAACGACACCTTCTGATCAATCAATCGCTTGCGCAGGTAGGCAGGAAGCTGGCGACGGACATAGATAATCTCGCCGTCCCATTTGGATCGGATTTGATCCAGGTGTTTACGGACTTTCGCGGGCGATGGATCTTCCTCACGGAGATCAGTCATGAAAAGGCAAGCCTCTCCCAAGATTTCCGCCGCGTCGAAGGTGTAGCCATCCCGCAGGAACAACGGCAGACGTTTCCCGCCGGCCCAGTGCGTGGGCGAAACGCTGACGCCTAACGTCTCGTAAAGGTATCTCTGAATTTGTGTGGTGTTTGCGGCCACAGGGAACTCCAGCAACATTGTTTATGCACGATAACATACATCATGTTACTGTGCTAATTTAATGTTACAAAACCCACTCCGAGCATCTGGTGTGCGCAAGTCATTTATTTCCAAGATGTTCCGCATTTTTTGGAAATCCGAAAGACCACGCACATTTTCAGGAAGGTGGGGGGCGGCAGCCGGCATAACGACGGCCTGACCTCATTTCGGTACGCCCGAGCCGTTTTTCGGCACTGTAAGTGGGCTGTACCCGCGTTACTTCTCGCCGATGCAGTAGAGATTGCGGTCGGTGCGGAGGAACAGCTTCCCGTTGCTGACAATCGGGGATGCATTGGTGCGGCTGTCGTCGTCGGCGAATGTGTTGTGCGCGAGCAATTCGTACTTGGGCGCAGCGGCGACAACGAACGTGCCCTTGTGCTGAGACGTGTAGTACAGTTTTCCGTCGGCCAGCACGGGTGACGACCAGATGCGGCCCGCGGCGGGCTTGAATCGCTCCTCGTACGCCATCTCGCCCGTCGTTGGATTCTGGCAACAAACCGTGCTGCCGTCGCGAGTCCAGTACAGATGTCCCCGATAGTAGATCGGCGACGACACATTCGCTCCTTTGTTCAACCGCCAAACACCGTGCGACTTGGTGACTTCGCCCTTGCCGCCGCTGCGGACCGCCAGCGAAGTGTGACCTCCACCGATCACGTAGACCACGTCGTCGTGGTAAACGACGCTGGGGCAGACATAGCGGTGCACGCCTTCGGCTCGCCACAGCTCTTCACCCTTGTCGGAGTCGAAGCTGACCACGTGGTTCGCAATGCTGACGACTAACTCAGTCTTCGACTTGCTCGGCACCAACAACGGCGTGTTCCACGACGAGCCAATTCCCTTGGCCTGCCAAACCTGTTCGCCGGTCGTCTTGTTGAGCGCGACGAGAGAGCCGCTCTCCACACTGGCGTTGATGATCAGTAGATTCTTGTAAAGCACTGGCGAACATCCCGAACCCCAACCGTTAGTGCGCTCGCCAACGCTCGTTTGCCACAACTCGTCGCCATCCAGATCGAAGCAAAACACGCCCGACTTGCCGAAGAAGACGTAAAGTCGCTTTCCGTCTGTCGTGGGTGTGCTGGCGGCGTAACCGTGGTACGAACCCTCGCCGCGATAGTTGTGCTCAGGCAACTTGGGCTGAAACTTCTTGTGCCAGATCACCTCGCCGCTCTGACGATTCAAACAGAGAAGATGCCTGACCAGCTTCGACTGATCGCCTTCGTTCGGCGCCAGGCCGTACCCCGAGTAACACGTGATGAACAGGCGGTCGCCCAGCGTGATCGGACTCGACGCACCCGGCCCGGGCATGGCGACTTTCCAGACCACGTTCTCCGTCGACGACCACTTTGTCGGCAACCCCGTCTCGTCGCTAATTCCAAGTCCGGCTGGTCCACGAAACTGCGTCCAGTCGGCGGCGGGCAACGACCCGCTCGAGAGCAGGATGATCATTCCCGTCAGCCATCGTGTCGTGCGGCGCTGCATGGAGGAGTTCCTTCTGGCGATTGGGCGAGCGTGTTTCAATGAGAGGTTGGAAACGACGATGAGGTTGGAAACGACGATATTGTATGCCTCGAAATCGCCCGGTGTTCGCTCGGTGATGATAAAATCGGACCCGCGATAGCGGCGACGCCGCAAACAAGGCGAGCCACCGCTCGGTTGTGAGTCGCCCGGGCCCAACAGAGACTAGCCAATCGTGAACAAGCCGCTGCCGACTTCACCGAGAGCGCGGAGCGTCGAACGCAATCTGTTCGGCGGCCTGCTGGGCATGTTGGCGTCGACTCTGGTCGCTCGCGTCTTGTTGCTCGCCTTTGACATTCCCGAGATCATCCTGGGCGCGTTGCTCTTGGTCGGGTTCGCCTGCGGCGCATTCGCGGCGCATTACGGCAGTCGCTCGCCCGAGACGGTGGTCGTCGCTTTTCGAACTTGGAATACGCAGCTCCGACGCATCAGTCTCAAGGTGATGCTCTGCATGCTGGCGTTGGCGGCCGTGATCGGCGTACTGACCGTGTTGACGGCCAGCTACGACACGCTCGGCCGAGTCGCGGGAACGGTTGTCGCGACAGCCATCGTGGCGGGAATCCTCTGGCCGATGTCGGTGCTGGCCGATCGAGAAAACAGTCAAGCGGCGGGACTCTTGGGGATGGCGTCGGTGCTGGTTGTTTATCTGCTGGTGATCCCGCTGATCTGGGACCTGGATCCCCAGGAGGAGGAGATGCTGATCTCCAGCCTTGTGATCGGTTTCACCGTGCCTTTCGGGATGTTCTTTCTATCGTTGATGAACTTGCCGGCGACATGGATTTCGGCTCGCGTGGGCGTGGGCGTGTATGTCTCCGTGCTGCTCACCTTCCTGGTCGCGACCTGGCATCCAGGCGGCTGGATTCGTTCGGACTCTTGGTGGGTTACCGGTTGGTCGTGCGCGGGGTACGGCAGTTTGAGTTTCGCCTGTCTCTGCGGCCTGCGACGATTCACCGTCGATTGGCGGTGGTTCGGCGTCGCCGCCGCGTTTTTCGCGTGGGTGTTGGTCTTGATTTCCGAATGGGGAGCGTCCGATCCCAGCGAGAATCTGATCCTCGTGATTTCGAGTATCGCCGTTGTCAACGCGCACACCAGTCTAGCGGCGCTGGTTCCCCTGAAGCCCGGTCAGGGATGGCTGCGAATTGGAACGGTCGGGGCCGTGGCGGCCGCCGCCATGTTCTTGGACGCGGAAGTGATCATCGCTCCCGAAAGAGGCATCAGCATCCTCGGGCGAATGTCGGGCGCGGCTTCGATCGTCGCCTCCTGTGGATCGCTCGCGCTGATCATCTTCGCGCGGCTCAACCGCACCGTTGATTCGGACGACGTCACCCTCGCTGAAATCACCCACATCTGCGTTCAATGTCCGCGCTGTCAAAAGCGCATGAAAGCGCCGATCGGCAGCGCCCAATGCAAAGGCTGCGGGCTGCAAATCACGACTGCGATTGAAGAGGGTGAGAAGAGTTCCAGTTAGTTAGGATGAACGCGTCTCTTGGTTGTCAAGTCATTCGGCGACTTGACGACTCTAAGCTGGTCCAGCGAACTCACCTTTATGTGGTATCCAAATGGTGGGACGAGTTGGCAGGGCGCGGCGAACTGCGCTTACGCCGCCGCCGACATCATCGTTCCGCTCGAGATCGTCGCGCTCAGCCGGATCGGGAGGATTGGGGACGACGGTCTTCAAGGCGTCGCGGATTTCGGATCGCAGGGCTGCGGGCAATTGAGGGAACTGCTTGAGCAGCCCCTGCAGGATCTCTTTCGCCTCGGCGGTCTGACCCAACTTGAGTTGGCATCGAGCCTGATAGAATCGCGCGTAAAGGCCGAGTAGTTGTGAACGATGTCTGTTGTACAGCTTCTCGTACCCGGCTGCCGCTCGATCGAACCTGCCGCTGCGCTCCATCGCCTTTAGTTGCTCAAGCTGCGCCATGGCTGCGGACCTCGGATCTGGAGTTGTTCGGAGCCAGATCGCCCGGCACATCCGGATCTGGCCCAACGAACGCGCCGTAATGTCATAGGTCAAATGAGTCTCAGGCGAAGAAATCGGATCCGCCACACCCACAGTCAACGCTCCCCGCACCTCGATCACTTTGGCGGTGAAGTGTTTCGACACATCAACGACACCGAGTTGTTCCAGCGCAGCGGCGGCTTGGGGGGAAAGCGTGACTGTGAAACTCGACGCCGTCTTGGAGTTGAGTCGCCACTGCTCTCGAGCCTTCCCGGTCGCGTCGACCGCCTTGACCGTCTGCGCGGAATCAACTCGCATGCGCACGGTCAACTCCCGCCCACCGCGAAGCAGAGCCTGTCCGTTGGCGACGACTTGCGCAGGAGTGAGAACACCTTCGGGCGCTCCGGCGCCGGTGGGCGCGGGTGGATCGAAGCCGGGTTGCGGAGGATCGACCGGAGCCAACTGCGAATTTGCCGCGCCAGTTGGCAGTGCTGCGGCGGGCGGCGTCGCGACAATTCGCACGAGTCGCCGGCCTCGCCGTTGAATGTCGACCATTCCATCTTTCACAACGATTCCGTCCAACTCACCATCGATTTCCACAACGTACCTGCCCGCAGCGACGCGAACTGCGGCGCCTGACTTCGATACCGTCAGTTTCTCGACCATCTTGTCGCCCTGCATGATTCGGATCGGCACGTCGTCGGCATCGCTTTCGATCGTCAGTTTTCCCTTGTTCGTCTCGAGCACAATCAAGATGCCGGCGAAGGCCAGCGCGAATGCGAAAGCGGTTGCGATGAGACGCCGTCGAGTCCAGGGACCGCGCGATGACTGGCCGGCGGCGCGGCGCACTTGGCTCTGACTGTTGTCGGCGAGGCGTTCCGGCAACGGCGCGGCAGTCGGTTGCTGGACGTGTGCGAGGCATTCTTCCAACAACTCGGCTACTTCGCCAGCCGATGCGAAACGGTCGCTCGGTTCCTTGGACATCAGCCTGTCGATGATTTGACTCAGCCATTCTGGGATGTCGGGATTGATCTCGCGAACGGGATGAGGCTCGCGATCGGTGATCAATCGCAACACGGCGTAACTTGTCTCCGCTCGGAACGGCGGGTGGCTACTGCACATCGCATAGAGAACGGCGCCGAGACTGAACAGATCGGCGCGGGCGTCGACAGCTTCCGCGCGAACTTGCTCTGGAGCCATGTAGTGCGGGGTCCCCGCCAGCGTTCCGGTTCGTGTCAGGCTCGCGTCATCGACCGCTCGCGCCAGGCCGAAATCCATGAGTTGCACTCGCTCGACTCCCTGTTCCAGAAAAATGTTGGCTGGCTTGACGTCCCGATGGACGATTCCTTGAGCATGAGCCGCCGCCAAGGCCCGAGCGGTTTGCATGCCGATTCGCAAGATCTCGCGGACTTGCAGCGGACCGCTGTCGATCAGCCGTTGTTGCAACGAGACGCCGCGCGCATACGGCATCACAAAGTACGGCTTGCCTTGCCATTCGCTCACGCTGTGTATCGCCATGACGTGATCGTCCACAACCGCCGCGGCCGCTTGCGCCTCGCGAGCAAATCGAGTTCGCGCCGCGCCCAGAACCGCCAGGTGAGGCAACAGGACTTTGATGGCCACGAAACGGTTCAGCGCGGAGTCGAACCCCTTGAAGACGGCTCCCATGCCGCCTTGGCCAAGAATGCCGACGATCTCGTACGGCCCGATCCGGCCGAGCATGTCGGGATCGTCGGTTGGTCCCAATAGCTCCAGCAGTTGCGAAGTTCGCGCTTCCTGGCCCTCGTCGGAATTGCGGGCGGCGGGAATGCGGGCGTCGCCCTTTTCACTGCCGCGGCGAAGCGAATCCCGAATGCCGTCCCACCATTGCTGAGAACCGATTTCCTGCTCGATCGCCTGTTGACACGACTGGCAAGTTGAAAGGTGCTGCTCAGCAACAGCCACGTCATCGGGAGCCATGTCGCCGTCGAGGAACGACCGCACATCGGTTGAGTGGAGACAGGTCGTCAGCTGATTCATGTCAAACACTCCATATGTCGGAGATTTCATTTACCTTGTCTTTGAGCCGCTGCATGACGCGGCAGCGAGCCACGTAAACCGCGCCTGTCGATCGTCCGTGTGACGAAGCGACCTCCGCAGGCGAACGCCCGTCGACCGCGGTTTCCCAGAACATGGCCCACGTTGTTTCCGAAAACTCGCGAGCGATTTCACCGGCCGCCCAGCAAACCGACTCGACGCGACTCTCCCTCAGGAACGCCGACGTGACTTCATCGTCGTCGGGAACTTGATCCAGCAAATCCTGCACACTCGTCGAACCGGCGCCGAGGTCGGGTTTGCGACGGGTGACGGCGTTGATGATTGCATTGCGGGCAATACGGGAGAGCCACGTGCGAAATCGCGGCGCACCCGCTCCGGGCTCCCAGCGATCAACGGCGCGTGAAACCGACGTGAACACCCCTTGCGCCAGATCGTCAGCGTCAGCGTCCTGCAACCCTCGGCTTCGCGCCAGCCGGTAGACGACCGGACGATAGATGGCCAGGAACTGAGACCACGCGGCGCCATCCGCCGGGTCCTTCACCCGCAGAATCAAGCTCTCGCTAGTTTCCGGCCAATCGCCCATCGGTTCTCCTATGAGAATACACCCATCCGATTTGCATTTCTTTCGGAATCTCGAAGTCAGCTCCACTCGCCCGCGAAGTCTTTTGCTCAAACTCGCTCCCCGCCTATTGACGACACGTGTCGTTTATCTAAGATGCTTAGCGACACGTGTCGTTATGCAACGGGAATTGCCTGGATTGAGAGAGCAATGACGAATCCGGATGGAAAGCTAACGCCCACGCAGCATGAGATCATGGAGCTTGTCTGGGATGCGGCTAACGCGGGGATGACGGTGACGGAGATCTGGGAGGCGATCGCCGCGCGGCGAGAAGTGATCCGTTCGACCGTGCTCAACTTGGTCGACCGCTTGGAAAAGAGGCACTGGTTGAGGCGGCGCAAGCGCAAGGGCGGCTACCGGTACTTTGCGGCCGTCGAGCGCGACCGGACCGTGCGCGGCTTGGCCGAGGACTTTGTCGACGATTTCTTCGGCGGCTCGGCGAGTGAGTTAGTGATGAGCCTGATGGGGTCGAAGCGGATGAAGTCGGAAGACGTCGAGCGACTGCGGCGGTTGCTTGACGAGCGATTGCCTGAATAACGTGAATCGGAGAACGACCGGTGAACTCGATGTCGCTTGATCCGAGCCTGCTCATGTTTGTCTGCAATGTCGCGGTGGCGGCTTGCGTGGCTTGCTTGTTGGGATTGTTGGCGTCACGGCTGGCTCGCAAACGGGCGATCCCCTTGCAGCACAGCGTCCTGGTCGTGGCAGTCGGGCTGACCGTCGTGTGCCCGCTTCTGGTGTCAATATCCGGCGCGTTTGGCATCGGCCTTTTCTCAGTCTCAGACGGCGAACGATCCTCCGCCGCCGCCGCTATTGCGCCCACAAATCAAGAGGCGCCGCACGAGGCGTCGTGGTCGCCGGAAGGGTTGGCGAGCGCGCCGATCGTCACTGAGCCCATGATCGAATTGGACACGGCGACGACATCCGTTCCGTCGATCGGCCCCGAGTATTCCTCAGACGACCGCACGGCCGACGTCGCTCCGCATCCGCACCTGACTCAACTGTCGCGCGGCGGACAAATCCGGAATTACGCCATCACTTTTTTGGCGACGGTGTGGATTGTCGGGCTGGTCGTTGGCTTCGCGCGGTTGTTTCGCGGGTTGCTTCTCGTCGGTCGCATGCAGCGGACGCTTGTCAGGGTGACAGGTCCTCGCCTGCGACAGGCGGCCCGGACGGCGTTTCAATCTATGGACTTAGAGCACGACGACAGGGTCTTTGAATCGACTCGCGCACCGACTCCGTTGACACTGGGACTTTTTCGCTCGGCGGTCGTGTTGCCGGCGGGGTTCAGCGAGTCGCTCGATGAGGACGAGTTGCGTTGCGTACTGATCCACGAGGCGGCTCACATCAAGCGTCGTGACACATGGATTGGTCTGCTGCAACGCATCGCTCAGTGCGTCTTCTGGTGGAATCCGCTGCTGCATCTGGCGAACCGCAGCGTCAATCGGCTGCGAGAGCTGATTTGCGACGATCACGTGATCGCAGCGCATGGCGACGGAGAGCCTTTGGCCAGGGCGATCGTGAAAGTCGCCGAGTGGTCTACGGCTGACGCGGCGCTTCCGTGTTGTTCGACGTTGGTCAACGAAACGGAAGAACTGTCCGAAAGAATCAAACGCTTAACTGAAAAGGAGCATACCGTGACTCTTCGCTTGAGCTGGAAAACGACGAACCTGGTTGTGTTGTTCGCATTGCTGCTTGCGACGGTGTTGTTCTTCCCGACGCTGAAAGCTGCTCGCGCACAAGCGGTCAAAAAAAAGAAAGACTCGACGGCTCCGGCCGCATCGACAAGTCCGAAATCGAAAGCCCCGAAAGAGGCTAAACCCAAATCCAAGATCGACTCGCGAGCAAGATTCGGCCAGAGGCATGCGCTGGAGTATGCGACGACGATCCTCATCTTCTTCGACACCAACCAGGACGCGCACCTAAGCCGAGAGGAGTCCCGCAAAACCGGCTGGCCGTACGCGGAGAGAGTTTGGTTCCACGGCGATTCGAATCGCGACAACCGCGTCTCCAGGCAGGAACTCAAGGACGAGTACCTGGCCATGTACGGGCGGGTCGCGGAGAAGGGGCAGAAGCAGCCTCACACGTTCGCGGAACAGAACTGGGCTCGGTCCGACACCAACCGCGACGGACGCGTTGACCGCAAGGAAGCCCGCAACTCGGAATGGCTGCCTGCTGAACAGATTTGGTTCCGTGGCGACCTCGACAAAGACGACAAACTGACGGTCAACGAATTGCGCGTGCACTACGCCATCGGCGCGCTCGACAAGGGGATTCGCATGAGGGCGGCGGACGCCGCCGCCGCGAAGCGCCAGCCCGCGCCTGTCCCGCCCGCCGTACCGAACGTCAAGATTACCGTTCGCGCCGTCGAGACGATGATTCTCTCCCATTTCGACAAAGATCGCGATGGTGCACTCGGTCGCGACGAAATCCGCAAGATGCCCTGGCCCAGGTCCGAGGCGACGTTTTCTTATTGCGACTTGAACGGCGACAAGAAAGTCACACTGAACGAACTCAGCGATGTGCTCGATCTGGTCTATCGCCGGTCGGCGAAGCAGAGGCAGGAGATGCCGGACCGGTTCGCCGTTCATAACTGGCGGCAGCTCGACACCAATCGCGATGGAGTCATCGACCGGGCCGAGCGGACGAGTAAACCTCATCCCCACATCGAAGCGTGGTTCAAGTCCGACGTGAATGGCGACGGCAGAATGATACTCAGCGAGATGAACTTGGCGTTTACCTACATTGCGCTCGACAAGTCGATCCGCATGAAGGCGGCCGTGGAGAAGAGGCACGCCGCTGACGGGACAAGTGCTAAGAAGCCCGCCGCCCAGCCGGCGAACCACGCGACGCGCTACTCGAGGATGCTTCTCGATCGCTTCGACAAAAACGGCAACGGATCGATCAGTCGCGATGAATCACGCAAGGCTCCGTGGCCGAAGTCGGAGGAAGTCTGGTTTGGCGGTGACAAGAACGGCGACAACCACGTCACGGCGGATGAGCTCGAGGCGCAGTTCGCCGCCTGGCAGACGAAGTTGAAGAAACTCGGCCAGCAGCAGAACCCGGAGCATTCGGCGTGGATCATGAAAGTGGTCGACCGCAACGAGGACGGCCGCATCGACTGGAACGAAACGCAACTGACCTCGTGGCCGGGGGCCGGCAACAACTGGTTCAAGGGCGACTCGAACGGAGACGACCTCGTCAGCTACGAAGAGCTGATTCTGGCCAACGTGATGAACGGCCTGGACGGAGCGGCCCGCATCGCCGAAGCCGCCCGCAAACGATAGCGGGTGTCGGCGAAACGGGTGGAGTGAATCGGTTGCCTAGCGCAGTAGGGTGACGGAGCTAAAAAGCCCCACGGTTAGGCTTCTTCTGACCGACTGGATGCGACATCAGGCGCGAGTTGTCATCGCACCACGCATACTCGCCAAGCCGCGACTCATCATCCCCAAAACTATACTCCGTCGTCGTACCCGCCCGGAGGCGTCTTCAGGGCGTTCGTCGGTGCGGACCGCACGGGAGGCGCCGTCGAGCCGACGTCGTTGATGAACGCCGGTATGCGGCGAGTGGACGGATGCGAGCTGCAGTCGCCGACGGAAGCTGACCGGAGTTCGAGTTTGGCGGCTCGGCCCGACGTGGCCGAGGACTACAATAGGGTGATGGAAAGAAAACAACCTGAGAAGGCGCCAGCGGTCGCCGATCGGGAACAATTCGCGACGACTCAGTGGAGCGCGGTTCTGGCTGCGGGCGTCGACTCGGGACAGGATTCGCAGGACGCTCTGGCTCGGCTGTGCGAGCAGTATTGGTATCCGCTCTACGCGTACGTCCGTCGTCGAGTGAACGACGTACACGAGGCGCAGGACTTAACGCAAGCGTTCCTGGCTCACCTGTTGGAGAAGCAGGCGATCGGCAAGGCCGACCCGGAACGGGGGCGTTTTCGAGCGTTCCTGTTAACGGCTCTGAAGAACTTCCTGGCCAACGAGTGGGACAAGGCCCGAGCGGCCAAGCGGGGCGGCGGGGCGGCGAAGTTGTCGTTGGATTTCGATACGGGGGAGTCGCGGTTCCAGATCGAACCGCGCGATTGGCAAACACCCGAAGACCTGTTCGAGCGGCGGTGGGTGCTTACCCTGTTGGAGCAGGTGCTGGAAAGCCTCAGCACTGAGATGGCTGGGCGGGGTAACGGCCGTCAATTCGAGCAGCTCAAGGGTGCGTTGACCGACGAAGCGACGGAGGAGCAGTACGAGTCGGCCGCCCAAGCGCTGGGCGTCTCGGCGGCAGCGGCAAAACAAGCCGCCTATCGCATGCGGAAGAGATATCGTCAATTGTTTCGCGCCGCGGTGGCTCAGACGGTCGCCGATGAAAGCGAAGTGGACGACGAGATCGGGCGTCTCTTGCAGGCTTTGGAAAGGTGATCGGAAAAACGGTCGGGAAAAAGGAAAATCCTGTTACCGGCGACGGGCCATCCTGTAAGGAAGGGTAAGCAGGCCCCATTCGCGGAGGAAACAACATGAGTGAAACAGCCGACTGCCCCCAGTGTGGAGCTCCGATCGCGACTGATTCGCCCGCCGGGATTTGCCCCAAGTGCTTGGTCATGGCCGGCTTGCGGGTCGAGCAGCCGGACTGCGAACGCACGGCGGACGCTCCCACGGGTTCAGGATTCGAACCTCCGTCGGTCGAGCAACTCAGACCGCGGTTCCAGCAGCTCGAGATCCTGGAGTTGCTCGGCCGGGGCGGCATGGGAGCCGTTTACAAGGCCCGCCAGAAGGAGCTCGATCGCCTTGTCGCGGTCAAGATTCTGCCGCCCGAAGTCGGGCGGAATCCGGCGTTCGCGGAGCGGTTCACGCGGGAAGCGCGAGCCATGGCGAAGCTGAGCCACCCGAGCATTGTCACCATCCACGACTTCGGTCAGACGGAGGGGATTTTTTACTTCGTGATGGAATACGTGGACGGGGCCAATTTGCGACAGGCAATGCAGGCCGGGATGCTGCAGCCGGCCGAGACGTTGGCGATCGTCCCGAAACTTTGCGAGGCTCTCCAATACGCTCACGACCAGGGCATCGTGCATCGCGACATCAAACCTGAAAACGTTTTGGTCAGCTCGCAGGGCGTCCCCAAGATCGCCGACTTCGGGCTCTCCAAGTTGCTGGGCGGCGAAGACGTCGATTTCTCACTGACCGGCACTCGACAGGTGATGGGCACGCCCCGCTACATGGCCCCGGAGCAGATGCAGGAAACCAAATCGGTCGACCACCGCGCCGACATCTATTCGCTCGGCGTCCTGTTCTATGAGCTGCTGACCGGTGAGTTGCCGGTGGGACGTTTCGATCCGCCCTCGAAGAAGGTGCAGGTTGACGTGCGATTAGACGAGATTGTGCTGAGAACGCTGGAAAGCGAACCGGCCCGCCGCTACCAGCAAGCGAGTGACATCAAGACGGACGTCGAGAGGATTTCCACGTCCGACGCGGCAACGTTGTCGCCACCGCCTCCAGCGGAAAAGGCGACCGATGCGGTCTATTCGCGGCGGCTGGCCTGGGCCGTCGGCGGCGTTTGGGGCGTCTGGGCAGCCATTTTGACGATCGGTCTCGTCGGCTATCTGCAAGGCGCCCGGTGGTACGTCGAGAAGGATGATTTGCTTCGCGGTTACTGGGAGCAGGGCTTTTACTGGACGTCGTTCCCGCTCGCCGTCTTCCTGGCCTTGTTTTGGTACACCCTCGCCAAGTCACCGGACACGCGGCGCAGCTTCAGCGACTTTTGGACGACGTTGCAAACCCCCGATCGAAGATCGCTCCGCCTGTGGCCGCCAATGGGCGTTTACCTGGTCTTCAATCTGGTCGCCATCGGCGCCGCTTTCGCGATGGCCAGTGACGCGATACAGGCAATCACGCAGCACTTATTGTTCATCGCGGCGCCCCTGGTTGCGATGGCCAGTTGCGTCCGCGCTTACGGGACGCCGTCGCCGTCGACCCTTGACAACAAGTCGGCTTGACAGGCGCGCTGCCTGTCTGGCGTGACGTTCTAGAGCCGTACGAGCCGTTGCTGCTTTGGATTCGGAAGGACCTTGCGACGGTCGAGCGGAGCTATCGAAAACGTGGAGCGTCGCCGGCGAACGTCGATCGATGGTTCGCAAACTGTGAGCGTTTCTTTTCTGACTGGCACGGACAGAAGATGGCGTTCGACACTTCGGCGATTTCAGGAAGCGCGTGCCTGTGCCGCACTTAAGATTGCCGATTGCCATTCAAATGGTCATCGTCCGTGTTCTTTGGTTCGCCGCCGACGCCCGGGAACGGCCCCACGTCGAGGATCATGGGCTGTGGGGCTTCTTTGTGAATCTGCTCAAGTTTGTCTTTCTCGCCGACAATCCGACCCATCGCTTCTGCTCGAAGAGATTCCAAGAGGCTATCATGCACCTCCGCAGCCTCAACGATTCTACGTTTCAAATCTCCTACGGCATTTGCGATCTGTGGGATCTTCGACAAAAACGTAAAACACCTGTCAGCGACGTACGTTGCGTGGCTGATCGCGAGCATAGTGGAAGCGAGCGAAGCAGTTTGGTTGGTTTCCAAACTACCTCTGAGTCGTTCAAGTGCACCCAACACTGCAACGCTATCTACCGCCCCACTACGAATGATTTTTGATAGATATTCCGTCATTTGCGAAAAGAGGTCTGGGAGTTTCCCTTCCGCGCGCCTCTCGTTGTAAAGTGCATCAAAATCGAAGCCCTTCGCGTTAGTATCGTCGTTGATTTCAATCTTCCGATTTACTAAATAGCCCAGGCTGGCCAGCGATTTGATTAGGTTTTCGGATGCCCTTCCGCTCTTGTCATTCACGAATTGAGTTGCTGCATTCGTGATCGGAACAAGCCATGCAGGACGGTCGTGGTCGGTCAGAATGGCGCAAAGCTGGTCTCCAGCTGCTTGTAGCGATCGAGTGGTTTCAATCCTTTGCTCCATTGGCCTAACGGCAATCGCTGTAATCGATTGGCGGAGACATTGCTTGAATACCTCGTGACGGTGGTCCAACGTTCGGCGAAACATGTCGTTGCTGGTCATTTCGACGTCTCTTGATGAATTCTTGTTTTCAGCTTCATTTTTGCGATTATATGCGTCGCAGACTATTCGCTGAATTACGGTATCGGCCAAGGCGACTCAAAGGGGTCATCGATGCAACTGCCACCAACTGC
>JASMLW010000120.1 GCA_030748485.1 Pirellulaceae bacterium | reverse complement strand
GGTGAGGTCCGAGTCCTCGTTCGAGTAGTCTTCGTCGTAACCGTACTCGTCCTCGTAGCTGTAGATGTCGTCGTCGACCGGCGCAGTTTCGTCGTCGGTCGCCACAGCGTCTTCACCGACTTCGTCAGCTTCGGTGAGGTCCGCGTCCTCGTACGAGTAGTCTTCGTCGTAACTGTACTCGTCCTCGTAGCTGTAGACGTCGTCTTCGACCGACTCCGACTCATCGGCTACATTCGCTTCTTCACCAACTGCGACAACCGCGTCGACGCTCGCATCTTCGTAGGAGTAGTCTTCGCCATAGCTGTCGTCTCGAGCGTCGGCTTCCGCCGAATTGGGCTCGCTGACGTCCGCCGCCAACTCGGGAACACTCGGCTCCTGAGGCGATGAGTGCGAATGGCAAAGAGGGCTTCCGTACTGCTGTTGATGCCCATGGTCCAATATCGGACAGACGTCACATTGGAACGCGCCTTCGTCGACCTGGGCGTGTGTGGGCGCAAAATATGTGCTGCCCCAGATACCCAAGAGAAATGACATTGCAATAACGGAGCGTTTCATTTTGGCTGATCCTCCTGATACTTTCGCCGGAAACTCCGGCCACCGTGCCGAGTTACACTGCTCGATCCCCATCGCGGTGGTAAACGGGGCAAACGAGCGAGCAACAGCAAAGTTTTTCGCTGCGGTAATGGCTATCGGTGAGCCGCAAAGACGCGCATTAGGTGATCGAAGGAATCTGGGAGAAATGCATAGTTTGAGTTTGACTTCCGCCGAGCAGCGAAGGGACGCGGAAGGGGCGAACTTGACCGAAACGTCCGATCCTAGGGGTCTTGTCATTCAAATAAACATTATTAACTTAGTCATGTTAGTAGTGTTTTCGGCGCGATCGCGCCGATGGTAAGGGGTGGGGGGCTTGAGATGCCAAGATTGGCCAGAGTTGGGAGTTGCTGGTGAACTGGGAGCCGTGGATTGCAGTTGGGGTGATCACCGCCGTCTTTGTGGCTCTACAAGTGCGTCGCGGCGCGCCTGTCGATGTTCTTTTTCTGTCCGGGTTGGTCCTCGTCACGCTCACTGGGGTGATCACGCCCGAGGAGGCGGTGTCGGGATTCGCCAACCCGGCCGTCCTCACCATCGGAGGACTCTTGGTCGTCGCGGCCGGTCTGCGAGTCACCGGGGTGCTCGACTGGATTGGCCGCTGGTTGCTTGGCGCGGCCAGGAGTGAGCGGGCCGCGCTGGGTCGGCTGGCGCCCGCGCTCGTGGCCGCTTCGGCTTTTCTGCTCAACACGGCTTTGGTCGCCATGATGATGCCAGTGATCCTGGACTGGTGCCGCCGGTTGCATTTTTCACCATCTCGGCTGCTGTTGCCGCTCAGCTACTTGGCCATTCTGGGTGGCGTCTGCACGACGATCGGGACCAGCACGACGCTAGTTGTTCAGGGCAAGCTGCAGGACCTGCAGGCGGAGCAGATCGCCGCGACGGAGGGCGATGTCGAGTTGGCGGCGCGGGCGGATAAATTTGTTCAGCAGTTGCGGCCGCTGGGGTTGTTTGAGATCGGGCGAGTGGGTCTGCCCTGCGCGTTGGCGGGAGCCGCCTTGCTGTGGCTTGTCGGCTTTCGTTTGTTGCCGAACCAGTCCGACTTACTGGAGCAGCTCGGCGAGCACCGCCGCGAGTACTTGGTCGAGTTGGCCGTGCAGACAACTTGTCCGCTCGTCGGTCAGACGGTGGAGCAGGCCGGTTTGCGGAGCCTGCCAGGTCTGTTCCTGATTGAGATTGATCGGGGGGGCGAAGTTTTGACGCCGGTATCGCCGAGCGACGTGCTCCACGCGGCCGACCGGTTGGTGTTTACCGGCGTGGTCAGCACGATCGTCGATCTGGAGAAGATTCCCGGCTTGGTTCCGGCGGCTGACGTCAACTACGAGGTGCAGCCGACCAAACGCGCGCGGCGACGCTGGACGGAGGTGGTGTTGTCGCGCACTTCGCCGCTCATCGGCGTCACCGTGAAACAGGCCAACTTCCGCCAACGATACAACGCGGCGGTCGTCGCCGTGCACCGCAACGGTGTGCGTTTGACGAACAAGATCGGCAACATCTCGCTTGAACCGGGCGACACGTTGTTGCTGCAGACTCGCGACGACTTCGTCAAGACATTTCGCAACCACCGCGACTTCTACTTAGTGAGCGGCGTGGACGACGCCGAGCCGCGTCGCCATCACAAGACGGCGACGGCGGCCGCCTTGGCGGCGGGTCTGATTGCCTGGCTGGTCGTCGCCAGCTTGTTCGCCGGTTCGGTGGGTGTCTGGGACGGCTGGCGAAGCCCTGGAGTAGCGGCGTTGACCATCGCCGTGCTGATGGTGCTCACGCGCTGCCTCCGCGCCTCGGAAGCGCGGAGCGCGATCGATTTGCACATGCTGGTGACAATCGCCGCCGCGCTGGGGTTGGGGAAAGCTCTGACGGAAAGCGGCGCGGCGGCGGGCGTGGCGGAGGCGTTGGTCGGTTGGGTGGGTGACCGCCCGTGGGTTCTCCTGGCGGTCGTCTATCTGCTCGCCGTCTTGTTCACCGAGACCATCACCAACAACGCGGTTGCGGCGATGTTGCTGCCATTGGCGGTCGCGGTCGCCTGGCAGGGCGGCTACAGCCCACGGCCGTTTGTGATCGCCATCACGCTAGCGTCCTCGCTCTCTTTCGTCACGCCGATCGGGTACCAGACGAACCTGATGGTAATGGGCCCGGGCGGCTATCGGCCCTTCGACTACATTCGCTGCGGAGGTCCGCTGGCGTTGCTGGTGACAGCGATCGCCCTCTCACTGATTCCATGGATTTGGCCGTTTTCTTAGTGGCGCTATAATGCCCGCATAATGCTCCCAAAATAATGCTCGCAAACCTTGCGGGAGCGGCATACGTATTGCCGCAGAGTACGAAAATGGCGTTTCCAGTTGGCTACTTCGTGGAGTGACAGTGATGACGAGGAACCTGACGGTATCAGCGTTTTTTGCGTTTCTTGGCGCCGCGGTCGCCACACTCGGCCTCCGCTATGGGGAAAGCCCCACGGCCAGCGCTCAAGAGGGATTCCGCGCGCGGCGCGACGTCCGCGAAGCGGCCGACTCTTACACGGCCGAGGAGCGTACGAGCATTGGGGTTTATGAACGAGCCAACCCGAGCGTGGTGCACATCATGACGAGTAGCGCGCCGCGCGAGTCATTGTTTTTCTTTGAGCCGCCGGCGCGAGGTTCCGGCTCGGGATCCGTTCTCGACCGCGCGGGACATATTCTGACCAACTATCACGTTGTCGAAGGAGCCGACGAGATCGCCGTGACGTTCTCAGACGGATTCCGCGCGACGGCCGCATTGGTGGGGATTGATTCGGTGAGTGACGTCGCCGTGCTCAAAGTCACCGCTCCGCCGAGTCGCCTAACGCCGTTGCCGCTCGGCGACTCGACCAATCTCCGGGTTGGCCAGCGGGTGTACGCCATTGGCAATCCGTTCGGTTGGGAGGGCACGATGAGCGAAGGGATCATCTCGAGCCTCAACCGCACCTTGCCCTCGCGGCAGCACCGCACGATCAAATCGATGATTCAGATCGACGCGGCTCTCAACAAGGGAAATTCGGGCGGACCGCTCTTGGATTCGCGCGGCCGCATGATCGGCATGAACACGGCGATCGCCAGCCAGTCGGGCGACAGCGCGGGGATCGGGTTCGCCATTCCGGCGAACACGCTGGGAAGAATCGTGCCGCAGTTGATCGAGAGCGGTCGGGTCGCTCGCCCCTCCATTGGAATTTCGGCGGTTGTGCCGCGCGACGGTGGTTTGCTTGTCGCCATCGTGACGCTGGGCGGACCCGCGGATCGCGCCGGGATTCAAGGATTTGAGTTGGTGACGGAGACCCTGCGGCGGGGCGGCTCCCTTTATCAAGTCCGCCGTATCGACCGCGAGAGCGCCGATTTGATCGTCGCCGTGGAGGGAAAGGACGTCAAAACGCTCGACGACTTTCTTTCTCAAGTCGAGAGCAGGCAACCGGGCGATCGATTGCGACTGACGATTCGCCGAGACGGCAAGGAGCAGCAAGTCGTCGTCGCACTGGAGAAAGCGTCCTGAATCCCGCCTCGTTTCCCGCGACTCCCCTGCTCGATAGACTATCGTTTCGGCGCAGACTGCGACCGGCTAGTGCGACGAGGATGGTGGGATCGAGATGGAAAGCCGACGGGTAATGATTACGGGGGTGAGCCGGGGATTGGGTCGCGCGTTGGCGGCTGGATTCGCGGCCGGCGGTCACACGGTCATCGGGTGCGCTCGCTCGGCGAATCGGTTGAGCGAGCTGAGGCGCGAGTTCGGGGCCCCCCACCGTTTCGACCCGGTCGACGTCGCCGATTTCGCTCAAGTCACATCGTGGGTGGAGGACGTGACCCGGTCCCACGGCCCGCCTCAGCTGTTGCTGAACAACGCGGCCATCATCAACGAGAACGCGCCGCTATGGGAGGTCGACGCGGGCGAATTCTCACGCGTCGTCGACATCAACATCAAGGGTGTCTTTCACGTGGTCAGGGCCGTTGTCCCCGCCATGATCACCGCAGGGGAGGGTGTGATCGTGAACTTCAGTTCCGGTTGGGGACGATCGACGTCGCCCGACGTCGCGCCGTACTGCGCGACGAAATGGGCCATCGAAGGGATGACTCGCGCGTTGGCCGACGAACTGCCGATGGGCCTGGCCGCCATCCCGCTGAACCCCGGCGTCATCCATACGGAAATGTTGGAGAGCTGTTTCGGGCCCAGCGCAAGCTCCTATCCATCGCCGGCGAGGTGGGCGAAGAAAGTCGTGCCGTTCCTGCTCGAGCTGGGCCCGGCCGACAATGGCGATCCCCACACGGCCCCCGCTTGACGACGAATTCGAACGCCGCCTCTTCACATCGTGATGACACAAATCGCGAGGCGCCCCATGTCCGAAGTCTCACTCCACCCAGCCGCCGTTCCGCTCGCTCAGTTATTGGCGGAGTGCGAGGCGCGGCGGCAGCGACGAAGCGGACCGGGCGGTCAACATCGCAACAAGGTTGAGACGGCGGTGATTCTGACGCATCTTCCCACAGGCATTCGCGGCGAGGCGAGCGAACGCCGCAGCCAGGAACAGAATCGACAGGCCGCCGTCGTCCGCCTGCGACTGAACCTGGCGATCGACGTGCGGGCCGCGACCGGTGAAACGCCGAGCGAGCGCTGGCAAGGTCGAGTTCGAGGCGGGCGAATCGAAATCAGCAGCAATCACGACGACTTCGCGGCAATCATCGCCGAAGCTCTCGATGTGTTGCACTGCCGCGAATGGGACACCAAGTCAGCGTCCGCATTTCTGTCGATCACATCATCGCAGCTAACGAAGTTGTTGGCTCGCGAGCCGCGAGCGCTTGCGAAACTGAATGACGAACGAGCCGCTCGGGGATTCAAGCCGCTCCGTTGAGTTTCATTTCGCCGGCAGGTAATCCAGCGAGGTGAGAAACGACTCGACGTCTTTCATGGTGGCGGTGAAATACCGGTTCTTGCTGCGGCCAAAATTGAAAAAGCCGTGCGGCTGGCCTTCGTAGCCGGACACTTCACACCGCGCGCCGACTTTCTTCATCTTGGCGGCGAACTCCTCGGCCTGGCCATAGGGGACCGTGGTGTCCGCCTTGCCGTGCATGATCAATGTTGGCGGGGCGCCTCGCTGGACGTGCTGCGACGGTGAGACTCGCGACGGATCAACCGCGACTCGGCGGCGAATGTCCTGGTAACGTTGATCGGCGATGTCGCCAAAAGCCGAACGCTCGAGGTTCAGCGCCGGATTGAACAGCAGCAGCGCGTTGGGAACACAAGAAACCTTGGGCGGATCGTCGGAGGCGCTGAACTCCGGCACCAGAGCGACAGCTGCCGCCAAATGGCCTCCGGCCGAACCGCCCCCCGCGGCCAACCGCCGCGGATCGACTCTGAGTCGTTCGGCGTTGGCACGAATCCACCGGACAGCCGACTTGGCGTCGGCGATACAATCGGGCACGGTCGCTTTGTGCCGCGACTCGACGCGGTATTCAGCGCAGAAGCAGACGACGCCGCGCTTCGCCAGCTGACGGCTGTGCTCGTAGAACTGTTTCGTTGAGCCGTTGCGCCATCCGCCGCCGAAAAAGAAGACGACGGCCGGGCGGCGCGCTCCTTTCGAGGCCGGCTCGAAGATATCCATCTTCAGTTCGATGTCGCCAACCTTCTTGTAGACCTCTTTGCGAGACGGCGTCGCCCGCGCCGGTTGAGCCTGCCTGTCTTGGGCGAAGGTCCAGCCGGCGGGAGCCAGCACAGTGGCCGCCGCGATTGCATACAGCGCCCGAGCCGCGAATGATGGTTGGTTCGATTTCATGGAAACGCCTCGGTTCGTGCTTCGGTTAGAACGTTGATTGGCGCCGATGACCTCATGAACTCCGAATCGGCGCCTCGGCTCAGAATAACACATCAGAAGTGACAAACAACAAACGCCGGTTGGAGGCCGGCAGCGAGCGGTCTGATCTGTCACGAGTCATCGCCGTCGTCGTCTCCAGCGTCGTCACCGTCACCGTCGTCGTCACCGTCGCCATCATCGTCGCGGCGGTGGATCACCTCCTCATCAACGTTCTGAACGTGTTGCACCGAGGGCCTGACGAACTGATCGATCTCAAAAAGCACGGCCGATCCACCGCCGGTCCCCGACTTGCGATAGTAGAGGTAGCCGTGATCCTCGAGCATGATGCAGAATCGGTGCAGGCCGTACCCGGCGACGACCAGGATGGCGGCGGCGAGCCCCGCGGCAATCCACCACATGACTTCGGATCCTCAAGAGTTCTCCACAACAACGTCCACGCCTTCCAGAACGGACAACTGCGGGCGTCGATCTCGCCAACAGTTCGTCAATCGGCAGCGAGAAATTTGACGCAGACTGGGGAGGGCGCGTCGATCACCCGCCCGGTCGGCGACAGCTCGCCCGTCTTCGAGTTGATACGAAACACGGCGATGTTGTTCGTCGATTGATTGGCCGCCAGCAGGTTTGCGAATACAGTAATTGCGAATGCATAGGGTGGCTCAATTCAAGAGGTGCATGAGGTTTGCTTCGCGACGAGGTCGTCATTCTGAGTCAACGAGAGTCGATTCTCAACACATGAACAAGGTCACCGGCCAGATCCTTCCGATTGCCGAGCCCGTCGGCTCCCGCGCCCCGGCCGCCTGTCCTAGAATACGCCTGTTCCACCTACGCCAACGGGATCGCCGCTATGCAGTCATTCGACTCAGAGAATTCACTCACCTCGGGCGACGAACAGATCGGCTCGACCGAACGCCTCGAGTCCGCCGGCTGTCGGCTGACCCGCAGGCAGATCATCGGCGCGCTGGCCGGAGCCGCCGCTGGGGGAGCCCTGTTTCAACGCGCTCTGGCGGCGCAGGTCGAGGAGCAGCAGCGCATCTCGGCCGAGATGGTGGCGCAGGCCGAGTGGGTGGCGGGCATACCGTTGACCGAGGCCGAGCGAGCCGCGACGGCCGGCGCGCTCGACAAACTCCAACGCCAGTTGAGCGCGCTGCGATCCGCGGACGTCGGCTACGACGTCGCCCCCGCTGTTCAATTCGCGCCGCGCCCGTTCGCCCAATTGGACGCTGTCGAACCCGACCGAGTTGCTCACGCGATCGACCAGACGGCTCCGCCTCGGCCCGACAACGACGAAGACATCGCGTTCATGCCCGTCTGGCAATTGGCCAGCCTGTTGCGTTCCCGTGCGATCTCGTCCGTCGACCTCACAAAGATCTACCTTGAGCGATTGCGGCGCCACGACGAGGTGCTGCACTGCGTCGTGTCGTTCACCGACGATCTCGCGCTCGAGCAGGCGGCTCGGGCGGACCGCGAGATCGCGGCGGGCGAGTACCGCGGACCGTTGCACGGAGTCCCTTGGGGAGCCAAGGACCTGATCGCGCACCCGGGCTACAAGACGACGTGGGGCGCCGGGCAGTTCCAGGACCAAGTGCTCGACTACAAAGCGACCATCGCCGAACGACTGGACCAAGCCGGCGCGGTGCTGATCGCCAAGCTGACGCTGGGGGCGATCGCGTGGGGCGACAAGTGGTTCGGCGGAATGACTCGCAACCCCTGGAACGTCGAGCAAGGTTCGAGCGGTTCGTCGGCCGGTTCGGCGTCGGCCGCGGCCGCCGGGCTCGTCGGCTTCGCCATCGGCAGCGAGACGCTCGGCAGCATCGTGTCGCCTTGTCGCCGTTGTGGGGCGACCGGATTGCGGCCGACATTTGGTCGAGTCAGCCGAGATGGTTGCATGACGTTGGCGTGGTCGATGGACAAGCTGGGACCCATTGCGCGGAGCGTTGAAGATTGCGCGCTCGTGTTCGACGCGATTCACGGCTACGACGGCAAAGACAAGACGGTCGGTACGGCTCCATTCCAGTGGCCGTCGAAAGCCAAGTTGTCGGACCTGAAGGTCGGCTATTTCAAAGACGGTCGCGACCAAGACGAACGACGCGACTTGCAGGCGCTCGAGCAGTTGGGAGTCACGCTGGTGGAGATCGAGTTGCCCGATTCGCTGCCGGAGTGGGCGCTGACCATGATTCTCGACGTCGAATCGGCCACCGTCTTCGACGAGTTCACGCGGCGCGGTGAGAACGAAGGACTCAACCGCTGGCCGCCGGTCTGGCGCAAGGCGCAATTCGTCTCCGCCGTCGAGTACCTCCGCGCCAACCGCGTGCGGACGAAACTGGTCGCCGAGATGGAGGAGTTGTTCCAGTCAGTCGACTGTTACGTCGGCGGCAACGACTTGGTGATCACTAACTTCACCGGCCACCCAACCGTGGTCTTGCCGCTGGAGTTCCGCGAGCGGGACGGGCGGCCGATTCCTTCCCCCATCACGTTCACGGGCCAGCTGTTTGAAGAGGAAAAATTGCTCGCCCTAACCAACGCTTTTCAGTTGGCCACCGGCACCCATCTGCGACGTCCTGAAATCCCGCCGGCCTAGGTGGTCCAGCAAAGCAACAGCCTGTGTCCGGCCGTCGAAATCGAGGGCGCTCGCCGGTGAATTGCTTCCTCAGTGCTTCGGTATCGCCGCCGCATCTGGCGGAGCCGGGTCGATTTTCTTGGCGCGGACACGGAATTTTTTGAGCAGGATTTCTGATTGCGTACCGGCGCCGCCCGTGTGCAGCATCAGGCGAACGTTGGTTTGCGGAATCGGCGTATCAAGGAGATCCGTTTGTGCGAAGACCCGCTCGCGGTCGGATCCTCGCTTTCGATAGATGAACGAGACGCGCTTGCCGCGCCGCGCGATCCGCATCTCCTCCATGTCTTCAACCGGTTCAAGTCGAAGGCGGCGGTATTGTCGATTCCCTTCGGCGTCGACAACCGCGACTTGTGCATAGGCTTGTCTCACACCTTCAGAGTATTCGATCAAGATAACACTGGCCTGCGTCTTGGCCTCATCCGGAAACTCGACTTGGAAATAGAGCGCTGAATTCAGTTTCTTCTTCGGCTTTCCGAACTCGCGCACATCGAATGTGACTGCCACGTCGAAATCGCCCGTCAAACCGAGTTGCGGCGCAATTCCGGCGGATGTCCAGTTGTCAGTGCCGGGCGCTACGACGCGCAGCCCGTTCTCATCCGGCTGCTGAGGCGCCGCCGCTCCCCACCGATGAAAGCGGTCCGCGGTCAGTACATCTTCGGCAAAGTCGTGCTCGAAGCGATCTGGCAGCGCGTCGCGTTGGCCGTCCAATTCCGCCAGGGCTTCGCGCTCATCCAACAACGCCAGGCCCGAGAGTCTGTGGGCGCGAATTGTGAGGCTCTTCCACACGACCTTGGTCAGACCCTCTCCCTCAGTTTGGGTCACCAGTCGCAGACCGCCGATGACAAGGTCATCCTCCGCGCCGGTTTCTTTCCCGAACAGTCGGAAGACCGGTGAATCGTTTTCCGCAAACAGGTAGTAGACCGTGTCGCCGCGGCGCGCCAGACGCAGCCTCCCAGATGCTGCTTCGACGATTTCGTACTGAAACCTGGCTCGCCGGGCGCCGCCGGGCTCGCGGGTGACGTACGAAGCCTGCACGATGGGCTGGGACACCGCGCGATGCCGCAAGTGCCGCCGGTAGACGAGGCATTCATTGGACTTGGCGTTGTCCAGGAGGGCTTGTAGAAAGACCCCGCTGCTGCTGCCCGCGGAAGGATGGGGATCGAACTGCTCAAACGATGCGATGATATCGAAATCGCCATGGACGCTCAGATGCGGAGCGATGTGGCTATTGTTGTAGCCCTCGCCGCCCGGACGGGTGACATGCAGACCATCGGGACGTGCGTTGAAGTGATCCAAACTGCCATAGACGACGCCAAAGCGTTGCGGCGCGAGCCCATCCTTGGCGAAATCGTGCTCGAAGACGTCCACCTTCCGTTCGCCACGGTCGACTTTGTGCCTTTGTGGCTTCGTGTGAGAAAAAAAGGATCTCACACGGAGGCACGAGGACGCCAAGACGCGCGCCGCAGAATCCACCTTCCGTT
>JASMLW010000119.1 GCA_030748485.1 Pirellulaceae bacterium | reverse complement strand
ACACAAGGAGAACGACGGTGGAGATCAACCGGAATCAGTACTTTGCCTTGGGCGTCGTCGTCCTGCTGCTAGGCATCCAGTTCCGCAATGTCGAGTCGTTCACGTTGAACGCGGAGGTCAGCCAGGTCATCCGCGAGCAGTTGAAGAAACCGCAGGACGCGCAGTTCGTGTCCGCATCGAAGTCGAACGGCTTCAACAACCCGTTGGCCGACCTGTTCGCGACCACTCCAGCGGCGACCTCCATCTCGGCGAGATTGGTCACAGTGAAGCCGCCCGCCTGGCTCGGTTGGGCGCTGTTGTCGACCGGCGGCGTGCTGGTCCTGCACAGCTTGGCGATGAAACGGCCCGAGTAGGTCCGCCGGCTACTCTAGAGATCCCGGAAGAACTCGTCGACTTGGCGGCGGACACTCCCCACGGCGGCGTCCTTGACGATCTCGCCCTTGCCGTCCTCCATCAGCGCCATGGCGACTGACTGGTGATCGCTCCAATCGGCGATTTCAAACTTGCGGACGTCGACATAGATGTCGTCGTAGCCGGACGCGACGCGCGGCACCATGTGAATGCCGTCTTCAGCCTGCACGATATGGTATTTCTGCGAGGTGAAGAGCGCAGCCATGCCGACGAGGAAACCGAAGACAAACCAGCTGATCCGGTGCATGCGAGTAACTCCGTATTCTGCGGTGCGATGGCGCTGTTGCAATGACGCTGTTGTGATGACGCTGTCGTGACGACGTTACGTTTTCGCGGTCGCGTCGACGTGTTGTGATTGTGATATTGCCGAGTTGATTCGACGTCTGCTTTACTAGGCGAGCCGTTGCTCGGTGAAGACGGCTCCAGTTGGTCGAGTTCAGCGGCTCACCGAAAATGCGGGAGAACTGTACCTCGACTGGCGAACTGAGGACAATACGAATTCTCCAGCAGTCCGCGCTGATTCCTTATCACCTGAAAGCCTCTTTATGCCGACCGATACCGCCCAGGCCAGCGAATCTCGCGACGGCCTGTGGTCCACCAGCTTTTTAGGACTGCTTTTCACCCAGTTGCTCACCGCCGTCAACGACAACGTTTTCCGCTGGCTGGCGGTTGGCATCGGCAAGGACTACGTCGAGCAGGACAGCCTGATTCTGATGGCCGGGACGGCCTGCTTCGTGCTTCCCTATCTGCTGCTAGCGGCCCCGGCCGGGTACCTGGCGGACCGCTACAGCAAGCGGACGGTGATCGTCGGCTGCAAGGTGGCCGAGATCGTGATCATGGGACTGGGCGTGGCGGCGATCGTCATGGGGAGTCTCCAGATGCTGTTTGTCGTGGTGGCCTTGATGGGAGCGCAGAGCGCGTTGTTCTCGCCGGCCAAGCTGGGGAGCATTCCCGAAATCCTCAAATCGGACCGCATCTCGGCGGCGAACGGTCTGTTCGGCCTGACGACCGTGTCGGCGACGGTGATCGGCATGGGTCTGGGCAGTTGGCTGAGCGACCGAACGGGCGATCGCGGCTTGACGGACTGGTGGATATCAGCGGCCGTACTGCTGGGGATTTCGGTCGTCGGGTTCTTCTTCAGTCTGATCGTCCGAAAGCTCAAGCCGGCGAACATCACGCGGACGTTCCCGTGGAACGCGGCCACACAGACGTTTCGCGACCTCCAGTCTCTGTGGTCGCGGCGGGCGCTGTTTCGCGTGGCGTTGGGCATTGTCTTCTTTTGGGCGGTCGGCGCGTTCGCTCAGCTGAACATCGATCAGTTCGCGTTTGAAGGAGGCGCTCAGGGGGAGAGCGACAAGACGCCGTTGTTGGCGGCGCTGGTCTTCGGCGTGGGGCTGGGCAGCGTACTGGCGGGCGTCGCCTCGCGGGGGCGAGTTGAGTTGGGGATTCTGCCGTTAGGGGCGGGGGGAGTGGCGATCTCGGCGATGTTGTTGTTCACCGCGCAGGGACCGATCATCCAACCCGAAGGCGTCTCGGCCGGCTTCATTTGGGCGAGCGTACTGCTGTGTCTGCTGGGCGTCAGCGCGGGGTTGTTTTCAGTTCCGCTGGAAGCGTACATGCAGCACAACAGCCCGGTCGAGCAACGAGGCTCGGTGCTGGCGGCCGCCAACTTCCTCGTCTTCTCGGGAGTCTTTGTCTCCGCGATCGCCTATTACGTATTGCGATTGCCGCTGTTGTCTGAGGAGCCGCTGATGTCGGCGCGGCAGATCTTCCTGCTGACGGGAGTGACGACCGTTCCGGTGCTGATCTACATCGTCTGGCTGATACCGCAGGCGACGATCCGATTCCTGGTTTGGCTGGCCAGCATCACCGTCTATCGAATCCGCGTCTACGGTCGCGAGAACTTGCCGGCTCAGGGCGGTGCGATTCTGACGCCCAATCACGTCTCCTGGCTGGACGGAGTTTTGTTGCTGCTGACCAGTTCGCGTCCGGTGCGGATGATCGTGTACGCGGACAACTTTACGAGCCGCTGGATGAAGTACCTGGCGAACTTGTGGGGCGCGATTCTCATCATGCCTCGTCCCAAGGCGATCGTCGCGGCGCTCAATGAGGCGGCGGAGGCATTGGACAACGGCGAGCTGGTTTGCATCTTTCCCGAGGGCGGCATCACCCGCAGCGGGCAGATGCAGACGTTTAAGGGCGGGGTGATGAAGATTCTCAAGAAGACAAAAACGGCCATCCCCGTCGTGCCCGTCTACCTGGACGGTCTATGGGGAAGTATCTTTAGCTTTGAGGGCGGCAAGTTCTTTTGGAAACGTCCCAAACGATGGCCCTTCCCCCTCTCAATTCACTACGGACCGCCCGTCGCCCAACCGGATGGCATCCAGGCAATTCGCCAGGCCGTGGAGCATCTCGGAGCCGACGCGGTGCGGCAGCGAGCGGAGCGGACGATGGTTCTCAGCAGGTCATTCATCAGGCGCTGCAAACAGCGTAAGCGCGGCGTCAAGATTTCCGATTCGACCGGCGTCGACATTTCGGGTGGCATGGTGCTGATGCGGACGCTGATCCTCCGTCGGTTGTTGCGCCGCCATGTGTTGTCCGGAGATGAGCAATACGTGGGCGTCCTCTTGCCGCCGTCCAATGGCGGTGTGATCGTCAACGCCGCGCTGGCCATCGATCGCCGTATCTCGGTGAATCTCAATTACACGGTCAGCTCCGAAGTGCTCAACGAATGTATCGCTCAAGCCGGCATCAAACACGTGCTGACCAGCCGCAAGTTCATGGAGAGAATGAAATTTGAGTTGGACGCGGAGGTCGTCTACCTGGAGGACTTCAAGGATCAACCCACTCTGGGCGACAAAATCTCCGCCGGGTTTCACGCCTATATTGCGCCGGCCGGCTGGCTGGAGCGGAGTCTGAAGCTGCGGCAGGTCACCAACGACGACGTGATGACCGTCATCTTCACGTCGGGCTCCACGGGCACGCCCAAAGGGGTCATGCTGACGTACGGCAACGTGGCGTCGAATACCGAGGCGATCAATCAGGTGGTGCACCTGACGTCGCAAGATGTCCTGGTCGGAGTACTGCCGTTCTTCCATTCATTTGGCTTCACGGTCACGCTCTGGACTGTCCTTTCGATGGACATCAGGGGCGCCTATCATTTCAATCCGCTCGACGCCAGGCAAGTCGGCAAACTCTGCCTGAAACACGGCGGCACGCTATTGCTGGCGACGCCGACTTTCTTGCGCACCTACCTGCGTCGCTGCACGGAGGAGGAGTTCAAAACGCTGGACGTCGTCGTGGCGGGAGCCGAGAAACTGGCGACTGCGCTGAGCGATGCGTTTGAGGAGAAGTTCCGCGTGCGGCCGTCGGAAGGTTACGGAGCCACCGAACTCTCGCCGCTGGTCTCGGTCAACATCCCCGCCTCCCGCGATCACGGCGAGGACGAGATCAACGCCAAGGAGGGCAGCGTCGGTCGCCCCGTGCCTGGCGTGACGGCCAAGATTGTCGATCGCGAAACGGGAGAGATCTTGCCGGCCGGTGAATCGGGCATGCTGCTGATCAAGGGTCCCAACGTCATGAAGGGATACCTCGGCCGCGACGACTTGACGGCCGAAGTGATCGACGACGGTTGGTACTGCACCGGTGATGTGGCCGTGATTGACGAGGACGGTTTTATCTTCATCACGGGCCGGGAGAGTCGTTTCTCCAAGATCGGCGGCGAGATGGCGCCACACATCCTGATCGAAGAGACGCTCAACGAAATCATCGGCGCCGGTGAGGACGCTCCCTTGCAGGCGGCCGTGACGGCCGTGCCGGATGAGAAGAAAGGTGAGCGTCTGGTCGTCCTGCATTTGCCGATCGACAAATCGGTGGACGAGTTGCGAGCCGGTCTTACCGAGCGCGGGTTGCCCAACATTTTCATCCCCGCCGCCAACTGCTTCTTTGAAGTCGAAGAACTCCCCATGCTCGGCTCAGGAAAACTCGACCTCAAAGCGCTCGCCAAGATGGCGGAAGAGAAGACGAAGTAGCGACGCCTGCGCAGATCGCTATTGCCGGGACACCAGAGCGCGACGTCACGTCAAGTCAGCGGCGGAGCTTCGCCTTGCGGCGCGACGATTCGCTCGTCGAGAGATCGTTGCCGCTGCGCTGGCTTGCCGGCGCTGTGGGAACCGGCGGCAGACCGTCCGGCAAGTTCGCGTCGTCGACCGGCGTCAGCTGCTCGTCGGCAGCGGCTCCCACGGAACGAGTCAGCGGAGCTCGCCGCGGCTCGCTGTCGACTCGCGCGTGGCGTTGGGCCATGTCGCGGTGAACGGCGGCCGCCACGTCGGAGAATTTGCGGCGGACGTCGGGCTGCACCTCGAGACGCTCGATCATGCTCTGCAGCTTGTCTTGATTTCGCTCCGCCGCGTCGGAGATCTTGCCGAGAAAGTTGGCCGACTCAGTGAAGTTGTTGTCCGCCGTCTTGCCGACGAGCGGCTGCAGAGTACGCACGACGACTTCGGCGCCGACGTTCTTCAACAACAGGAATACGTCCAGACTGCTGGCGACCGAATAGGTGCGTTTCTCGGCTTGATAGTATTCGGACTTGAGCACCAAGACGCATTGACCGGGAATCTGCCGCCGCAACAATGGCCCCTCATAAGCGCCCGACGCCAACAAGACGTGCAACTTGGGAGTGCCGTAGAGCAGTTCGAGCCGGCCGGTCGTGCCGGCTCCGTCGGAAGCGTCGAAAGTGAATTGGCCCGTTCGCTGCAGACGGATGCTGGTCGACCCCATCAGCTGCCAGATGCTGACCACGATCTCCGGATGGCGGATCAGGCACAAGAACAGGTCCGGGTGACACTTCACTTGATGCTTGGGAATGCGGCGGAACAGCGTCGGATCTTCGACTACGTCGGAGATCGCCCGCTTGGCCCGGTCGGTGAGTTCGGAGAAGGGGATCTGCGCCATCGCGTCGCGGCGTTGTCGTTCACTGATTCGAAGCGACTGGCGGCGCGGTGCGGCGAGCAATGATCCGCACGACAACCAGGCCATCGACGCGTAGAGCGCCTGGCGGCGGCTGCAAAGCGAATCGCTCAGCCAACTGAACTGGTCAACTCCCTCGACCTTCGTTTCTCGCTGCAGAGATTGGCGCATCGTCCCCCCTTGATGCTTCGTTGAACAACCGGCGCGGCGACTTCGGCAAGATATGCCGGTCCTACTGATAATTCGGCTGCAAGTGCGGGTGAGAGTGAGCGAAAATTCCCAGAGCGATCGCCAGCAAGCTAGCACCCCACGATCGCTCTGTTGTTCAACTTCGCCCGCCTTCCTGAACCGCCACGCCCAGACGAGCGGAGCGCGCTTTTGTGTCACGTTTTGAGGGCCGGATTCGATTGAAGCTCGGTTTTCGATCTTGCCCGCAAACGGAAGCGAACCGACAATCGCTCGCGCGCGGGCCGGCGTCGCGGGCCCGTGTCGTGGGCCGTGTCGTGGGCCCGTGTCGTGGCCCGGCGTGCGGGCTGTTCCCTCAGGGAAGGTGGAACGAACGAAATGTCGAATCGAATGCGGGGCGCGGTCGTCGGGACGGTGGCGGCGGTCATGTTGGTGCTCCCCTGGATTCCCGGGCAGAGACCTCGCGATTGGATTTTCTGGCGAACGCAGCAGATGTTGCAGACAGCGGATGAGCAACAGGCGGAACGCCTACTCGTCCAACTCACCGACTGGGACGCCCCGGGAATGCCGCACGTCGTCGGGGCGTTGGGACACCCGCGCGATCCGGTCGCCCTGGCAGCTCGTCAGGCCATTCGTCGGCGAGTTCAAAGCTGGCGACTGATTCAGCCCCAGGACATCAGCCGGCAGGTGGCCGCATTGGCTCACCACTTGGCAGAAGTGTCGCCGACGCTGGGTGGAAACGGGCGGGCGTTCACGGCGGAGTTGGCGGACGATCTGTTGAAGTTTGGACTGGATCGCGAGGCGGTCGATGTGGCTCAGGTGTTGAGCGATTGCGAACGGGTGATCGCCAGTGGTCGCGACGGCCAACCTATCTCCCGCACGGCCCATCGCGCCAACCCATTGCAACTCTATCGACAGTTAACGGCTGACGAGCCCATCGGGAGCGAGCCTGTCATCCAGATCGATCCGGCGATTGGCGGAGCGGCGGAACCGATCGAGTTGCCCGCTGCGCCGGAGTCGATTGGCCCGCCGGGGCCAGCCGAGCCGCGGGTCCTGCCGCCGGGACGCTTCGCCCCCGATTCTCCCGCGCCGTTGTCGATGACGACCTCCCCGCCAGCGGCGAGCTCCGGCGCGGCGCCGGACGACGGCAACTGGTCGGTGCAGGTGCGCGGATTGGTGGACACCGAGGTGATGCGCTTGCTGCAGCACCAACAAACGGATGTGGCGATTGCGGCGGTGAACGAATTGCGACGCCGCGGATACCGGGCCGCGCACCTCCGCTTGGCGAAACGCATGACATCCGTCGATGCGAACGAGCGCAGAGAGCTCGCCAGCGAACTGCCGCAATGGTCGGGAATCGATGTTCGGCCCTGGCTGATCGCGCTCAGTCGCGACGAGGATCCGTCCGTACGCGGGGTGGCCGCGGCGATAATCGCCAGCAGCACGGATCCTTACTACCGCAAACGGGTCGCACAGATGATTGCCGAAGAGACGGACGAGAAAGTGCTAGCGAATCTCCGCCCCAGCGATCCCTGATCGTCTGGTGACAACGATCAATGCTCGATCGATGCTGCTCGATCGATGCTGCTCGATCGTCCGCTGGGAAACCTGTCGATATCTGTCGATCTGTCGATCTGTCGATCCAGCCGCACGACTGGACTTGCGTCGACAGCCGGGTTTCGGTACAAGCTGCCCGCCTTTCTAGCCGTTCATCAGCGGCGCCAACTTCAACAGCGTCTCTGCAATCAATTCGAACTATTTGAGATCCAGCAGTGCGCGGGACTGCCATGCGACATCTCCCATCGAATCTCCTATCGACGACGAAGTTACTCGGATTACTCTTGCTTCTCAGCGGCGCGAGTGTGGCGCGGGGACAGCAGAACTACCCGTACGAGGCGTTCGCCCGTTCGGCGGGCACGGTGGTGCGCTGCGGGCCGGGACACCGCTATTACGAGACGGGCAAGCTACCGGCGACGGCGTTGGTGGAAGTCCACCGCCGCGTGCGCGGTGGTTGGCTCGCCATCCGACCTCCCCAGGGCAGCTACAGCTGGGTGGCCGTCAATCACTTGCGGCCGACCGAGGAGGGCGACGTGGCGGAGGCGGCTGAGGACGGCGCGGTCGCCTGGGTGGGAACGAACGAGCCGATCACGACTCCGCACCGCTGGCAAGTGCGTTTGCACTTGCGCGAGCGGGTGGAGGTGTTGAGTCAACCGGAAATTAAAGCGATCAATGGCGGGACGGAACGGGCGTGGGTGAAAATCGCGCCGCCCAACGGCGAGTTTCGCTGGGTGCACGAGACCGACATTGAGCGCGACCCGCCCGGGCAGGTGGCCGTCGGTCGGGACGAGCCGCAACCGCCGCCGCAAGCCGGCCGGGAAGACTCCCGTCGCGAAGAGACCGCGGTAGCGGACGAGCCGGTCGGCGGCGTCGCCAAGATCCAGTTCATCGACTCCAGCAATCGTGTCGCCAGTCGACGCGACGCCAGCGCCGGCGACCAGGCAACCGACGATGGCGACGACGACGACAGCTCAACCGGCGCGCGGCGGTGGATCAACCGCGGCGCCGAAGCCCGCCGCGGTACATCTGACGCGGGCGGCCGACGCCGAATCGAGTTGAGCGATCAGGTCGCCGGCGACGATGCCGGCGACGATGCCGACGGCGAGCCGCGATCCGGCGACTCGCGGCGCGGCAGCGGAGCGCCTCGTGAGCTGAAGATTCTCAGCGACAGCGAATTTGAAAACGCCTGGCTCGACTTGAACATCGCGCTCTCCGAGATGGCGGCGAAGAATCGCAGCCGTTGGGATTTCGGCAAGTTGCTGGACCGGGCGAAACAGTTGGAGGCGATCGGCTCCAACTCACTGCAGCGGGGACGGGCGCGGATGCTGGCGAGCAACATCGAGAGGTTCCGCGAACTGGAGCAAGACGAAGCGCCGGCGGCGGGCGACCGATCGAACTCAACCGACCCGATCGGCGAGAACCCCCCCGAGCTCACAGCGTCTGGAGAAGAGTTGCCCGAGTACGACGTCCGCGGCACGTTGTTGCCGGTGAACACGCGATCCAGTTCAGTACCGCGGTATGTGGTGGTCGATAAGAATCGCGAGATCGTCGCCTTTGTCTCGCCGGCTCCCGGATTGAATGTTCGCAGTCACTTGAAATCCGAAGTCGGAATCTTTGGCGACGTGCGGTTCGTCAAGCGGCTGGACGCGGACCACGTCACGGCCGTGCGAGTCATCCCGCTCGACCGGCACTTGCGTCCCGAGCCCGAGTCGGGCGTTTCAAAAACAGTGTCCCTGCTGCGGTCCGTGCTCGGTCGTCGTTAGGATCTCGGCTCCATCCTCGGTTGTCAGCACGGTGTGCTCAAATTGAGATGACAGATTTCTGTCAGCAGTTCGAACGGTCCATTTATCTCGACGATCGAGCTCTGTTTCCTGAGTGCCGACGTTGATCATCGGTTCAATCGTAAAACAGATTCCAGCGGGCAGGATTGTCTGGTAACCCTCTTCCGTGGGCACGTGAGAGACGGATGGGTCCTTGTGGAATTGGTTGCCCACGCCGTGTCCCACGTATTCTTCGACGACGCTGAACCCGCGATTGTGCGCTTCGGTGGTGATCGCTTCGCCGATGTCGGAAAGCCGGCCACCGGCTCGGACCGCGGCGATTCCCAGGTGGAGGCAATCGAACGAGCACTGCGTTACGGCTCGAGCGTGGTCGGACACATCGCCGATCAAGAAGGTCTCGGATTGATCTCCGTACCAACCCTCGACGATCGATGTGAGATCGACGTTGATAATGTCGCCCTCGATCAACGCGTAGTCGCCCGGGATGCCGTGACAGATCACCTCGTTGACACTCGTGCAGCAGCTCTTGGGAAACCCGCGGTAGCCGAGCGTGGCCGGCCTGTGTCCATGGTCGATCGTGTACTGGTGCACAAGCTCATCGATCTCGATGGTCTTGACGCCGGCCTTGATGTGGGGGCGGATGCGGTCGAGCAATTGCGAGTTAAACCGGCAGGCGGCCCGCATGGCGTCTTGCTCGCCGGGCGTGAGCTGCAAACTCAGCAGTCGATTGGCAGTGGGCCGCTTGGCGCGACGGGGGATCCGGCCTTTCTTACTCATCTAGCAAACGGTCCTCGCGCGTCTCATCGTAAAAACGCAACAGTCTAGCACTTGCCCTGTCGGTGCGGTACGGCAAATGGCCGGCGTCTCGGCCGGCGTCTTCGCCGGGGCCGCACCGCGCGCGTCGACAAATCCCGGCAGCCCACCTGAACGCCGCCGGGCTTCGATTGTCAGTTACTCAACCACCCATTAGAATCGGCCGTTTGGCCGAAACGGAATGATCCGCTTCAAGTCGATAACGTCAAACTACTTACACCAACGTCAGCGAGTCGATGCCCCGTTACAACCCCGCCGTGATCGAGCCGAAATGGCAACAGTATTGGGAAGAGAACCAGACGTTCCGCGCCGCTGACCAACCGGACGGCGAGAAGATGTACGTGCTGGACATGTTCCCCTACCCGAGTGGCAGCGGCCTGCACGTCGGTCATCTCGAGGGATACTCGGCGACCGACATCCTCAGTCGTTTTGAGCGGATGAGAGGCAAGAGCGTTTTGCACCCGATGGGCTTCGACGCCTTTGGACTGCCGGCGGAAGAGTACGCCATTCGGACCAACACGCCGCCGCGCGAGTCGACCGAACAGAACATCGCCAACTTTCGCCGCCAGCTGCGGATGATGGGCTTCAGCTACGACTGGAGTCGCGACCTGGCCACGACCGACGTCGACTACTTCCGCTGGACTCAATGGATCTTTCTGCAGTTGTACGGCACTTGGTACGACGCCGAGGCGCGACGCGGGCGGCCGATCGCCGAGCTGCCGATTCCGGACGATGTCGCCATGGAGGGCGGCGACGCTGTCCGCGAGTATCAAGACGACCACCGCCTGGCCTATCAATCGGACGCGCTGGTGAATTGGTGTCCCGCGCTGGGCACCGTGCTCGCCAATGAAGAGGTCGTGGATGGGTTGAGCGAGCGCGGTGAGCACCCGGTGCAGCGCATTCCGCTGCGGCAATGGATGTTGAGGATTACGGCGTACGCCGAACGATTGGAGGATGATCTGGCGCTGGTCGATTGGCCGGAGAGCATCAAGAAGTTGCAGCGCGATTGGATTGGCCGCAGTCAGGGGGCCGAGGTCGATTTCTTCATCGGTGCGGCCGATGAGTTCGACAAATGGAAGTCGCAACGCGCCGCCAAGTCGTTTCCGCGCAAGCCGGGCGACGATGTGCTCCGTATCTACACGACCCGACCGGACACCTTGTTCGGAGCCACCTACATGGTGATCGCTCCCGAGCATCCGTTCGTCGAGCGATTGACGACGGACCGGCAGCGAGCTGACGTCACCGCGTATTGCGAGCGAGCGGCGGCCAAGAGCGACCGCGAACGCACCGAAGAGCGGTCGAAGGTCAAGACGGGAGTCTTCACGGGTTCGTACGCGATCAATCCGGTGAATGGGGAGGCGACACCGATTTGGATCGCCGACTACGTGCTGATCAGTTATGGAACCGGGGCGATCATGGCCGTCCCGGCTCACGACACCCGCGACTTCGAATTCGCTCAGCAGTTCGACATCCCGATTACGGCGGTGGTGGACCCGGGCGACGCCGCCGGAGTCGACCGGGCCGCCGTGCTGGCGGGTGAGGAGTGTTTTGTCGGCGTCGGCG
The DNA here is from genome assembly GCA_030748485.1 of Pirellulaceae bacterium. Classification (GTDB taxonomy): domain Bacteria; phylum Planctomycetota; class Planctomycetia; order Pirellulales; family Pirellulaceae; genus JASMLW01. The sequence continues at coordinate 30,849 of JASMLW010000119.1, read as the reverse complement.
TCGGCGTCAACTCGGCCCACTACGACGGCGTGGGGACAACCGAATTCAAGACTCGCATCGCCGCCGATCTCGACGATGCGGGAATGGGCCGCAAGGCGACCAACTTCAAACTGCGAGACTGGCTGTTCAGCCGCCAGCGTTTTTGGGGTGAGCCGTTTCCGATCCTGCACGAGTTGGATGGCGACGGGAATCCAACCGGCCGGCTGCGTCCAGTTCCGGAAGCCGACTTGCCGGTCGACTTGCCGCATCTGGACGACTACAAGCCGCACGGCCGACCCGAACCGCCGTTGGCGAAGGCCGGCGACGAGTGGTTGTACGTCACGCTCGACGGCATCCGCTACCGCCGCGAAACCAACACGATGCCCCAGTGGGCCGGATCGTGCTGGTACTACCTGCGGTTCATCGACAACAAGAACGGCGAGTGCTTTGTGTCGCCCGACAAAGAGAAGTCGTGGATGTCGGTCGACCTGTACGTGGGGGGCGCCGAGCACGCCGTGCTGCATCTGCTCTACTCGCGATTCTGGCACAAAGTTCTGTTCGATCGCGGACACGTCTCGACGCCCGAACCGTTCAAACGTCTGGTCAACCAGGGAATGATCCTGGGGCCGGTGGAATACACGTCGTATCAAAACTCGGCGGGAGACTGGATAACGGCGACCGAAGTCGCCAAGGGTGAAGGCGGGACATTCGTTCACAAGTCGACCGGCGAGGTGGTCGAACCGCAAAGCATCGATCCGGCCGACACCGAGAAGCAGGGCGAGGCGTTCGTCCTGAAAGCGGACGCCGCGATTCATGTCGACAGTCGCGCTCACAAGATGGCCAAGAGTCGCGGCAATACAGTCAACCCCGACAGCACGGTGGAGGAATACGGGGCCGACGCGCTGCGGATGTACGAAATGTTCATGGGACCGCTCGAGGCGACCAAGCCGTGGAGCATGCAGGGACTCAACGGCGTCCGACTGTTCCTGGATCGCGTTTGGCGGATGATCGTCGACGACGGAGCGGACGAGTTGACATTGCACGAAGCTGTTCGCGACGTGGCGGGGACAGCCGAACAAGAGCGCCTGTTGCACCACACAATCAAGCAAGTCACCAGTGACACGGAATCGCTCGGCTTCAACACGGCCATCGCGCGGATGATGGAGTTCACCAACTTCTTCACCAAGCAGCAAGTGCGTCCGCTGCCCGTGATGCGACAATTCGTGCTGCTGCTCGCGCCCTACGCGCCTCACATGGCGGAGGAGTTGTGGGAGTTAATGGGTGGCGGCGAGTCGTTGTCGGCCGAACGGTGGCCGGCGTACGACGAGGCGAAGTTGAAGGAAGACACGATCGAAGTGCCCGTTCAGATTAACGGCAAGTTGAAGGCCCGCATTCAGGTTGCGCCCGATTTGAGTAAGGACGAGTTGGAGCAGGCGGCCCGAGCGGCGACGACGAGCCAGCTCGAGGGCAAGCAGGTCGTCAAGGTAATCGTCGTTCCCGGACGCATGGTGAACATCGTCGTGCGGGACGCATAGTTCGCTGGTCGGTGCGCGCCTGATGCGCGCCCGCTGCGCACTGATTCGCGCGCCGCGAGCGCGCAAATCGCCGCGTCGTTCGATCCCCGAACTGAAGAATCCAAATTCAAATCCGCGCGTCGCGCCTGCCGGGATTCGCCGCGGGCTGCTAAAATCCTCGCCGGCGCATCGCCACGAACTTCCAACTCGCCGACCCGGCCGAAATCACTTTCAGGACTAACTAAATGCACAACGTAATCGCCTTTGTGCTCGGCGGCGGTCGCGGCACACGGCTCTTTCCGCTGACCGCGTTGCGATCGAAGCCGGCCGTGCCATTGGGTGGTAAGTACCGCCTGATTGACATTCCGATCTCGAACTGTATCAACAGCGGCGTCAACCGGATCTACGTTCTGACCCAGTTCATGTCGGTCAGCCTGCACCGGCACATTCGCCAAACGTATCGTTTCGATCGGTTCGGCGGCGGCTACGTCGAGTTGCTCGCCGCTCAACAGACCATGGACAAGGGCACCGATTGGTACGAGGGGACGGCGGACGCGGTCCGCAAAAACCTGCGGTACTTGCAACAGAGCGATATTGACTACGTAGTGATCCTCTCCGGCGACCAACTTTATCGGATGGACTACGGCGAGATGCTGCGGACTCATCGCCAGTCGGGAGCGGACGTAACCATCGCCGCGCTGCCTGTCGACCGCCGCGATGCTCAGTCTTTGGGCGTCATGCGCGTCGACGAATCGGGGCGAGTCAAAGGTTTCCTCGAAAAACCGCAGAGCGAGGACGAAATCGACATGGTGGCGATGGAGCCCGCGTTGATCGACTCGCTCGGCGTTGAAAGCAAGGGCCGCGACTGCCTGGCGAGCATGGGAATCTACATCTTCAATCGCGACGTGTTGGTTCGCGCGCTCGACATGACGCCCTATCAGGATTTCGGCAAGGAGATCTTCCCAGCCGCCATTCGCTCGCAGCACGTGCAGGCTTACGCGTTCGACGGCTATTGGGAGGACATCGGTACGATCCGCGCTTTTTACGACGCCAACCTCAGCCTGGCGAGCAGCAACCCGCCGTTTCAGCTGACGGCCGCGGATTCACCGATCTACTCGCGGGCCCGTTTCCTGCCACCCTCGCTGATCGAAGGCGGCGCGATCAGCGGAAGCTTGATCGCCGATGGCTGCCGCATCGGTTCCGGGTCGACGATCGAGAATAGCGTCATCGGCTTGCGGTGTACGATCGGCGAGAACGTGAAGATCGTCAACTCAATCATCATGGGGCACGACGACTACGACTGGGAGGACTCATCGAAAAGCGCGCCGCCGGCGATTGGTGACGGAGCCGTCATCGCGGGCTCGATCGTCGACAAGAACTGCCTGATTGGAGCGGGCGCTCGAATCGAGAACACCATCGACGCCGTCGATCTCGACGTGACTCCCGAATGCGTCATCCGCGATGGAATCCCCGTCGTCGTCAAGAACTCGGTCATCGAACCCGGCTGGAAAATCTCCGCCCCCTAAAACCACTCCCACAAGGATCGCTCATGAAGGGACCGCACGAACGACTGAAATACGACCTGCGACGCCTCTTTGAGTGCCCCGTTTGCGGTCACAAGGAGCGTCGCGAGGGAAGCGAGCCGACGGCTCTTTGCAAGTGCCAGCAAAAAGAACCGCTGACCGAACAGCGCGTGATGAAGTTGATTGGCGGCGCCGAACACTGAGGAATGACTAAGGACTAGTGACTAGAGGCTGTTTCAAAACCTTGTACGATGGCCTTCCAAGGCCGTCGATTTTGGAAATCCTCGGGAAACGACGGCCTTGGATGGCCATCGTACGGCAAGACATCGGTTTTGAAATGCGCTCTAATTGAAGGTGTCGGGGGCGGAGCGTGAAGTGCCGGCGTTACCGACTCTTCCTGAGGACGCCGTGCGCTTCATCGAGCTGCAATCGAAACAACTGAGGCTGACGCGATGATGAGTGACTCGATCAAGACGTTTACACCGCACTTGTCGACGGCGAGCCGAGCGTTAGTTTTTCTGGCTTGTTGTTGTCTGATCGTTTCAGCCGCGAATGCTCAGCAGCCTTGGGGTAGTTGGGCGTTCGAGAAGCCGTTGCGCGATGGCCGCCAATTGAAGCCGCAGTCCGGAAATCTGAGCGGAACGATCGTCGGCGCTCCCGAGTTCGACGAATCGTTGCCGGCGGTTTGGTTTAAGGGAACGGGCGATCGCGTGGTGCTCGGCAAAGACGTTTCCCAAGCAAAGCTGCCGGTGAAGCAGATTAGTGTCGAGACGTGGGTCCGCGTCGACCACGGCGGAGCGTGGTGCGGATTCGTCAGCGCGATTCAGGACAACGGGACGTTCGAACGCGGTTGGATGCTCGGCTACCAGAACTCTCGATTCTGTTTTGGATTGACGGCCGCCAAATCCAAACGCATCCACTATTTGTCCGGACCCGAACCGATCCCGTTCGGATTCTGGATCCACGTGGTCGGAACGTACAACGGCCGTCACCTGCGGCTGTATGAGAACGGGCGGCTGATCGCCGAGACGAATCAGCAGCAGGGCGACATCGCCTATGCTCCGAAAGGAGTGGTCGCCTTGGGAGCCTACGTCGACGACAACGAGGTCTACCCGCTGTCGGGCGCGTTGAGCCGCGTGGCGATTTACGACGAGGCGCTGACGGGGGACCAGGTGAAGAGCCGCTTCGAAGCCAGCCGCGGTGAGTTTGAAAAGGCTCAACCGAAGCCGGAGAAGATTGTCGGCTGGCCCACTTACATGCGCGATTACGAACGCAGCGGCCGAGCTGCGAAGGAGTTGAGCCCGCCGCTCAAGCTGGCGTGGACTCATCGCACTCGCCACCCGCCTTCGCCCGCCTGGCCGGCGCCCGCGAAGCAAGACTTCTGGCATCGCAAACACAATCTGCGGCCGCGCGTGACCTACGATCGAGCGTATCACGTGGTGAGCGACGGGGCATCGGTCTTCTTTGGATCGTCGACCAACGACGAAGTCGCCGCGCTCGATCTTTCGAACGGGCGCAAGCGGTGGTCTTTCTTCGCCGGTGGGCCAGTGCGTCTGGCTCCCAGCATCCACGACGGAGCTGTCTATTTCGGCAGCGACGACGGACGTCTCTACGCTCTCGACGCCCAGACGGGCGAGCAGCTTTGGCGTCGATCGCTGGCTCCGACTCCGCGGGTGTTGCCCGGGAACGGGCGGCTGATATCGGCCTGGCCGGTGCGCACGGGTGTATTGATCGCGGACGACAAGCTCCGCTGCGGCGCGGGGCTGTTTCCGCAGCAAGGCGTCTTTCAGTTCGCCGTCGATCGCCGGGGGAAGGTGCTCGCCAAAGGCGATGTCGCCTTCTCAGCTCAAGGATATCTGCAGCGTCGGGGCGGAAGTTTGATGGCGGCTCAGGGCCGCGCGCCGAACGCCATGCTCGATCGACTCAAGAGAATCGGCGTCGCGCCGCCGGCCGAAACCCTCAAGGCGCCGGCGAGATTTCCGTTCGCGTGGATCGGGGCGGGTGACATCCGCTTTGGCGGAGGCGCAAGTGAAGTCGCTGCTTTTGACTCAACCAACGGCGAACAACTTTGGTCCGCCGACGTCGATGGCGACGCCTACTCGTTGGCCGTTGTCGGCGACCGGCTCTTGGTGAGCACCGATCGCGGCGTCGTGCACTGTTTCCAATCGGCGGCGGCAGCTCCGGCCAAGCCAAACGAATTCAAGGCGAGCACGGATGGTGATTGGTTGACGCGGCGGGTGGACCGACGCGGCAGCGACTGCGTTACCGCGATTACTCGTCTGAGCGGCAACGACCAAGGATACGCTTTGGTGTTGGGCGGAGACGCTGGGCTGATTGCGGCGCTGGCGAGTCAAACTCGATACCGCATCGCGTGCCTCGAAGCGGACGCGACGCGAGTTCAGCGGTTGCGACGTGAGTTGGACAGCGCCGGGCTGTACGGGACACGTGTCTCGTTGCGCGAGTCGAGCGGAGATGTCTTGCCGTTCGCGTCGCACTTGTTCAACGCGATCGTCGGCGACTCGGAGGCGAGCGGACTGGCGACGGCGGCGGAAATCGACCGAGTGCTTCATCCGCTCCGCGGCGTCGCCCTGTTGCAAACCGACAGCGCCGAAAGCGTGACCAAGTTGACGGCGTGGAGCCGGCGAACAAAAGAGATCGCGGCCGAGTGGAGCGCGGTGCGGGATACGAAAGTGCTCTTGGTTCGAGGTCGGCCGATTCCGGGGGCTGGCAGATGGACTCATATGTATGGGAACGCCGCCAACACGGCGTGCAGCGACGACGAGCGCGTCGCCGGGCCGCTCGATCTGCAGTGGTTCGGCCGGCCCGGACCGCGGAAGATGGTGGACCGGCATCACCGCACGACGCCGCCGATTGTCGAAGAGGGCCGCATGTTCGTTCCGGCGGACGAGCGAGTGATCGCGGTCGACACATACAACGGGGCCATTCTTTGGGAGACCGAGATGGCTGGATTCCGCCGAGTCGGCGCGATGCGCGACGCGGGGAATCTGGCCGCCGATCGCCAGCGCGTCTACGCGATCACGGGCGATCAGTGCTACGCGCTGGATGCGGGTTCGGGAGCAGAAGTGATCAAGTTCACCACTCCCGGCGACAGCGAGCGAGACTGGGGATACCTGGCGGCGCTGCCCCGACGCGTGATCGGCTCGGCGACTCAACCGGGCGCATCGCGCGGCGCTCACGAGCGTCAACAGATCGCCGGCACGTACTACGATTTCCTTCCGGTGGTGGTCAGCGCCGAATTGTTCTCCGTCGATCCGGAGTCCGGGAAGCAGCAATGGCGGTTCCAACCTCGCGGCGCGATCCTCAACCCGACGATCACGATCGGCGAGAATCGGGTCTACTTTGTGGAGAGCGGCGACCCGCGGACGCTGGCGGAGAAGACGGGGCGAGTCAAGTTGTCGCAAATGTTCGCGGCGGGCGGCTACCTCACCGCCGTCGATACTCGCACCGGTGAGTTGGTTTGGCGGCGCGAAGTCGACTTCAAAGCGATCCAACACCATCTCTACCTGGCGTATGCGGATGGCATGTTGCTCGCGGTTGGAACTCGCAACGAAGCGAAGGGAGGTGGAGCGACTGTGCGGTACGACTTGTGGGGTTTCCGCGCGAAGACGGGGGAGCAAGTCTGGCGGGCGACGCAGGATCAGGGCCAGGCGATCGGCGGCTCGCACGGTGAGCAGGACCATCACCCGGCGATTGTTCGCGGCGTCGTTTATCAAGAGCCGTACGCGTACGACTTGGCGAGCGGCGCGCGGCGCGAGTGGACCTTCCGCCGCGGCGGTCACGGTTGCGGCTCGGTGTCGGCGTCGGCGAACGCGTTCTTCTTCCGCGCCGGGAATCCGACGATGTGCGACTTGGCCACGGGCAAGAGTCAACCGGTGACGTCGGTCAGTCGGCCGGGTTGCTGGATCAACATCATCCCGGCGGGCGGCCTGTTGTTGATCCCGGAGGCGAGTTCTGGATGCACGTGCAACTTCTCCATCCAGGCGTCGCTGGCGTTCGCACCGAAGCGTCCGGCGGCCGAACCCAACGGCCCTTGACAGGTAAGCCGCTCGGGCGGACACTGGTCGGCTTGTTTGCGCGTTGGATGTTGGGGGTGTAACTCGTTTAATTCCAGCGACCAACGGCAACGGGCCAGCTTCAGTCGAGCGCAGTTCGATCTTGGCAAACGGCCCAATTGAGGGCGTAGCTCAGTCGGTAGAGCAACGGACTTTTAATCCGTAGGTCCAGGGTTCAAGTCCCTGCGCCCTCACTCACACAAGTCTTCCCGCCCCGAAGGGGCAATCACATGATAGCCCAGGGCAGAGCGCAGCGGCGCAGCCGCGCAGCGCCGCCCTGGGTTACCGATCGATGAAGACCCATCAGCCCTGAAAGGGCGCCACAACAGAGAGCGCCAACGCGATGCCACAATCGTTGGGATGACGTTTCAGGAAGAACTACGGGCGTTGCACACGCGGCACGCGCCGTCGAATTCGATGAACGGTTTGTTGGGGATCGGCAATATTGTGCCCTTTCAGGGCGACGGGGTCGGGGATTCCCTACCCAGGGCGGCGCTTCGCGGCTATGCCGCTGCGCTCTGCCCTGGGCTGACATGTTGCGGCCCCTGCGGGCCTTCGGGGCAAAGAAAGGCGGGCGAGCAGTTCTTTGGCGATCCTAGATTGCTACCCCGCGACTTTTTCCGGAATGTCAATCATGCGTTCACACGATCAGCGCTCCAGTCGCTCCATCTCAGCGTCAACACTCTTCGAGAGCCTCTTCATTTGTTGATCGTCTGCCTGCGCGTGTTCCATCTCCAATTCCAGTTGCGACCAATAGGCTTCCGCGTGACGGAGCTCAGCCATTCGCCATTGAAACTTCGCGTCGAAGTCGCGGACGGCGCTCACGGCAAGAATGAAGTACGCACAGAGGACGACGAGTCCTATCGCCGCTGCGGGCCGTGAAGTCGACGACAACAGATTCGCGATTTGATCTCTCATCGCAACAGGTCGATCGTCAACGTCATAATTCCGCCGCAACTTCATTCCCGTGAATACGGTGGCGAGAACTGTCCAGAACAATACGGCTGAAATCGGGCCATGGTACGCGGCCCATTGAAGCAGCGCGTGAATCCACGGATGCTGGTAGAGCGTTCGATAAGTCAGCTCGACTGACAGCTGTTTCTCCAATTGACTCATGCGAACGTCAGGCACGGACAGCCTAAAAGGCATGGTGTCGAATGCTTCCTGTTTCGGATCGATTACCCTCCAGGCCGCCAATGCCAAACCAATTGCAATCATGAGTAGGAACAATGATCGCAGCCCCCACCTAAACCTCGACCTGCGAAACCAGAACCATGCCCCGATGGCAAGCAAAAGGATCGGAGAACAGACGATCAGCAACGTAAAAGACCATGCCTGCTGTTCCTCATTGACGATCTCCGCGGGTGCGAATCCGAACACGACGAACGAGATGCTCAATGCCGCCGACATGGTCACGATCGCTCCCAGAGCGCCTATCGTTGGTGGAGTGCTGACGCCGAAAACTCGCGCAGTCGCGACGCCCAAGATGACAATTGCCAACAAAGTCAACGCGGACTCGGGCAACACGTATCCAGCGACAGTCGAGTTCAACACGGCGGTCGATCCAGTAGGACGAGTCTTGTAGATCTTGCCTTCCGCAATGCGGTAGAGTCGTGCGTTGAGCACTTCCATGTGGATGATCGCTGTTAGCTCACGTTGGTCGACTGATGGAAACAAGTCACCATGTTCCTGGGCGAGTTTCCTGATCGAAGATGCGGCATTTCTGCGGCCGATCGATCGGAAGAGAACGTCAGCCATGCCATTCCCGCGAGCAAACTGTTCGACAAAGTGCAGGGTTTGACGGTGAACTCGCATCGCCTCTCGAACATCTCCTCGTTTTTCCAGCCGCTTCGCCTGATTGCCTCGCCACATCGCGAGCAGACGCGGCAGTGCGTAGGAGAGTTCTGGAACGCAGTTTCTGACAGCCCTTTCATGCTCCCGTGCCGGCAACACGCTCTTTCCGACCAGCGCCGCAGCAGCGGACATGAGATGGTGAATGTCGGTCGCCACGATCGTTTTCCCCAAGCCGTCCTGGAAGCACGTATTGCCACGCTCAAATCGCTCAAGGTCGTGAATCACTAGAGTGTCGGTTTCATAGTCGTATCGTGCACTGGTCTCCCAGAAATGTAGCGCCGCCAGGTAGTCGTACTGCCCATTTTCTTTGTCGTTTCTTTTGCACTCTTGGAGAATGGAATACCAGTTCGGCGACCTGACCCTCTTTCCGTCAACCATCGTGCTCGGTTCATAGAAGAGCAGCATGGCCCGGAGACGCCACGAGCTCACGTTGGATGAGCCGAATTGCGTCGCGTACGCCGCGTGTTGCAGACAACGTTGATCCGCAAGATTCCAAAACTCGGTGTCTTGCCGCAGATACTCCGATCTCACTCGCGGATTCACGCTGTCATCTGGATCGTGGAGAACCATCGCGGCGCCCATCGCCAGTTCCTGGCCGCGCCTGTACTTCGGGATCAGACGGTCGACTTCATTGATCCAAAACTTGGCTTGGCGCGAAGGCGACCGTTCGGCAAGTGGTTTGTGCGGCGAAAACACGCCAATCGTAGGACGCCGCCAATGTTCGGCGAGGACCTCTAGTCCAGCTTCCGTTCGTGACGCGACCCACAATGTTCGAGCGGCGAGAATTGAGCACAGAGCAACCAGCAAGAGAAACAACGTTCTGGCTTGGTTGTTTCGTTCAAGCGCCATCGAATTGTTCCTGTTGCCAGAACTCTACAGTCGCAATACTTCGCGGTCGGGAGTTGCGCGAAAGGGCCACAGAGGGTTGCGATGTTCCAAGTGGGACTCGCTCGAAGATGCATCCTACTTCGGCTCGCCGCAGCGTCTCAACTAGCGTCTGCCCTTTCAGGGCGACGGGGTCGGGGGATTCTGTACCCAGGGCGGCGCTGCGCTCTGCCCTGGGCTATCATGTTGCGGCCCCTTCGGGCCTTCGGGGCAAAGAAAGGCGGGCGAGTCCCTGGGCCGGCCACCGGACTCGCGCTCAGCGGGCGTCGCTGCTTCTGCTGGGGCGCGTCAGCTTGGCGAACTCTTGTCCCCAGATGTCGGAGCCTGTCCGATCGACGGGCTGAATGGCAAGACCGGTTCGACCAGGTGCCCGACGTAGGAATTCGGCGTCGGCTCGACAACGCCGAACTTCGCCGGCTCGTGGTCGGGACATCGATACGTGCCGAAGATGATATCCATCAGCGGCGAGACGTTGGCGTAGTTGCCGGCGTCGCGATCGAGGTCGTGGTGCCAGTGGTGCAGTTCGGGTGCGCCGACCAAAGCGCGAATTGGGCCAAGCGGCAGGCGCACGTTGGAGTGAATGTAGATCGCCCAGAGACCGCGAAAGGCAATGAGGCCGGCCAGTGTTTCCAGCGGAAACCCCAATACGAACGCCGGCAGATTCACCAGGCCGACCGTATAGATCGTGTCCAAAGGATGCTCGCGGTGAGCGGCTAACCAGTCGAGATGCTCGGCGCTGTGATGCACCTTGTGGAAACGCCACAGAAATCCAACGCGATGCTGCAGCCGGTGCCCCCAATAGACCAACACGTCGCTCAAGACGACCACTTCGACAATCTGCAGCCAGAGCGGCTGAGCGGCGACTGCTGCGCGAAAATCGGAAGGAACAACCCCGTCCAGCCATTGGCGAAAATAGAACAAGGCTCCCATCACGAGCCCGGTCCAGAGCAAGTACTGTCCGGCGAAGAAACAGGCGTCAAGCCACCACGCCGGACGGAAGAACGGCTGTTTCGGTTTGGCCGGAAACAGCAGCTCCAGCGGCCGAAACACGACGATCAGAAATACGAAACTCGCCACCGTGTAGAGCAACAACCACAACACGTACATGGCGCCAACCCTACTTGCCTTTGGAGGGATTGCTCGCTTGAGGCGAAGGAGTCGGCAGCATCTGGAGCGACTTCGTGCCGCCGATGATGACCGATTCGTTGGGTGACGTCGAGGTCGCGGGCCCCGGCGGCTCACCGGGCGCCGGCGTTTCGATTTCGAACACGGCGGCCGACTTGGTGCTGCCAAACATCTCATCGTCAGATGGCGGGGCGCCGGCTTCCGCGGGAGCGTCCGATCCGCCGCGCCACTCCAATGCGCCCGCCCGGTAACAGACGAATACAGCCGCTAGAATCATCGAACTTGCGATCGCCGCGATCTTTAAAGGGAAATTCGCTTGCATGCGGAGACTCCTCGACTTGCTGAGCGGGCCGGCAGTTGCATGTTATACGAATCGTCGATTCTGATTCGTAACGAGTGTGTATCAAGAGTGCCGGAGGAGCGGAACGCCGAATGCGTCGAGGGCAATGACTTGATGCATCCCGAGTGAGCCAACTTGCTCGCAGCCTTCTCCGAGAGGGGCAGAGGCATTCGCCAACCTGGATTTGGGCTACCTTCTCGCTTAGCGCGCGACATAGCGCGGATACCATTCGATACACTCTGATTCGCCACCCTGTGACTTCGCCAGTGTTTAAACAGCTGGCGCAAATCTCTACCTCCACCGACGCCGGAGCATGAGATTTGCCGTTCATTTCCGAAAACTCCTGGCAAATATGGCCTCGGAGGATATTCGGCTTTTGCAGTCTGGAGGGCTTTAGGTAGGCTAGAGTTCGCGGGAACGGCCACCACACCCGCCACGCCTGGGCGCACAGCCCAACCCACCACGCCCAACCGACTACGCCGAGTTGTCCCGCCCGACTCCATTCGAAATAGATCGACTACGACTAGCCGTCCGAACGCGCGCGGCGCTCCAGTTGCTCAGCGAGTACCTCCCGTGAATTGCGAAACCATTTTCGTGGAGCCGACTACGGTGCATGTGCATTGCCAGCGACTCGTTCTCGTACTTCTCATCGGTCTGTTGCTTTGTCCGGTGGTCGACGCCCAAGACCCCGAACCGGCTCCCGCCTCGCCTCAACCTGGGGCCGAGCCGGCTGAGAAGCCGCTGATGTTTTCATTTGACGGAGCTTCGTGGCGCGACGTGATCAGGTGGTTGGCCGCCGAAACGGATTCGGCCTTGCACGTCGGCGAGTTGCCCACGGGAACGTTCACCTACTCAGATCCCAATGGGTTTTCGCCGGACGAGGCGATCGCGCGCGTCAACCTGTTCCTGTTGCCGCAAGGATTCACGATTGTTCGCAGTGGCAAGATGCTCTCGGTGATCAATCTCTCCGACCCTCGCAGCGGCCAACAACTGGACGCGCTGGCGAAGCTGGTGTCGGTCGCACAGCTCGAGAAGATCAACGATCACGATGTTGTGAAGTGCATCTTTCTGCTCGGAGAATTGAAAGCGGAAGAGGCGGTCGAAGAGCTGTCGCCCCTGAATCTGATGACCAAGCCAATCGTGTTCAGCAAGACGAATCGGCTGATGATCACCGATACGTCTGCGAAGTTGCGCAGCGTGCAGTCGATACTGGATGCGTTCGAGCCGCGGACGCTGAACAACGGCACGGTGGTCAAGAATTTCGCTCTGCAACACGTCGACGCCGAAGACATTCTCGTAGTCGCGCGACCTCACTTGGGTCTGGCGACCGGTGAGATGATCGGGATCGACGTCAGCATCTCGGCCGACTTAAAAGGAAAGAACATCTACGTCACTGGCGTCGAAGACAAGGTGAAGGTCATCGAAGGTCTAGTCGCGGCGCTCGACAAAGCCGCTGCCAGTCTCACCGCGGGCGAAGCCGAGCTGCGGTCGCATGTGATCAAGGGCGGCAATGTCGAAATTGTCTACAACGTGTTGCTAACGCTGCTCGCCGAAAAAGACGTGCGGCTGTCGATGGACGAGATGGCCGGGACGATCGTGGCGCTGGCGCCGAAGGATGTGCAGGCGGAGATCGAGCAGACAGTCGCCCAGTTGCAAGCCGCCGACGCCGAGTTCGAAGTGATTCCGCTCAAGACGGTCGATCCGTATTTCGCCATCAGCCTGCTCGAAGAGATGCTCGACCTGCCGGACATCTTCACGGACCCCGAAGATATCGATCCCGACGCCCCGAAGATCGACGCGGACCCGGGCGCTCGACGCCTCTTCGTCCGCGGCAAACGTCATCACATTGACCAGATCAAGGAAATCGTCAGCGGACTTGACGCGACCAGCGCCGTCGGAGGCAAGGAGCAGGTTCGCTTGCTGCCGTTGCGAGGCGAGCGGGGAATGCGCACGCTCGAGACCGCGGCGAAGTTTTGGCGAGGCCCGAATCCGATCATCTTCTACCAGTCCGCCGTCGATGAAGAACCGGTGCACACCGAGCGCGTCGTGCACGCCCAGCCGCCGGGGTCGAAGCTGACTGTCACACCCGCGCGGCAGCCCGCGGCGACGAGCGGCCGCATCCTCTCGAAGACATTCGGAGCCGACGCGCCGGCGATTCGTTGCCAGTTCACCGCGCGGGGACTGCTGCTGCAATCGGACGACACGGGAGCTTTGGATCGTTTCGAACAACATTTGGGTGCGATCGCCGGACCGCTGGAAGCGATACCGTCCCCGCCCGTTTCGTTCTATCTCAAATACACCAAGCCGCACGACGCGTTGCGGTTACTGGCTGAGTTGCTGGACGGCGGCGATTCGGCGCGGGAAGGCGAGGCCGGATCGTTGGTCAACGGTTTCGTTGAATCGGGATCGAGAGTCTTGTTCGGTAGCCTGGTGACTTCACGCGATGGAACGACCACACTGACCGCCGGGTCGATTACGGTCGTCGCCGACTCTCGACTCAACCGCCTGATCGCCCAGGGGACGGCGGCCGACATTGAGAAGATCGAAAACTACCTGAAGATCCTCGACAAAGACACCAGCATCACGACGGTCGAAACGTACGGTGCGTCGCACTTAATCGAGTTGAAAAACACCAAAGCCAGCGAAGTGGCGACCGCGATTCGCGACGCCTATGCGGGTCGTGTCTACGGTGGTTCGGGGGCGGCGTCTCAAGCCGGAGGTCAGTCGCGGGGATCGTCCGGCCGACAGCCAGGCCAATCCCGAACGTCGCAGCCGCAGAGCGAATCGAGAGATCGCAATGACGACCGCGAGCAGAGCAAGGGTGAGTCCAACTCGAAGGCTGACCGGTCAGGCGAGCCGCGCAAGTCCGAGCCCAAGAGGGCGTCGTCCGCGCAATCCGCCCAGAATCTCGAGCCGCGGATGACGATCGCCGTCCACGAACCGAGCAACTCGCTGATCGTGACCGCTCCCGATCAGTTGTTTCAGGAGGTGGAACGACTTGCGTTGCTCATCGACTCGCGCAATGAACGCTCGCTGCAAGTAATCGCGGTGACCAACCCGGCGCTTGAGCAGATGTTGCAGCAGGTGATCAATGGCGGTGTTACGTCAGGTCGACCAGCCCGCACAGCTCCGACTCGCCCAACGTCGTCACCGACGCGCCAACCGAGCGGATCTCGATCGTCGTCGCCCGAGCTATTCAAGAGTGGTAGGTAATAAGGGAGGAGCCCGCTCGTGACTCAATTCGTTGTAAAAGGCGGACTCGCACACGCCTTCTCGGCAGGGCGTGTCTCGCCATGGCGGGGTGCATCGCTGTCCGTCGTCGTCGCCTTGGCCGCAATGACCGTGCTGGCTTTGGCCGCGGAATCCTTGGCTCAGGGCGGCTTGCGCGCGTCGCTGGAGCGGCTCGACGTCAACGAGAACGGTGAGATTGAGCCGGACGAGATCACGCCGTTGGCGCGTCCGTACTTGGAGCGTGTCGCCCGTGCGCGGCGCATGTCGCTCGACCGCCCCAACGACATCGACGAGTGGCAAGAGGCGGCGCGGATCTATTACGCGCTCCGCAACGGAGTCTCGCGTCGCGACATCGTGCCTAACACCGAGATCAAAGTGAAGCCGTTCGGACCGACTGGCGACGATCCGATCGTTCCTGAGTTCGGGTTACCTCAGGTGAAGTACCGTTACATCCAAGAAGATTTGGACGAAGCGGATCGAACAATTCGTCGGTACGACTACAACAGGGACGGCTATGTGGACCGCGCGGAGGCGGCCGAGTCGCGGTGGACGCATCGCGATCCATTCCAAATGGATCTCGACAAGGACAATCGTCTCAGCCGCTTGGAGCTGACGCAGCGCTACGCCCGCCGCCGCATGTTGGACGACGCGTCGGACGAGGTCTGGCAGCAAGCTCGTCGAGTCGGTTACGGAACTCGGCCATCCAGCCGAGAAGAAGGCCGCGAAGACCCGCGGCGGTGGAGCAGAGGGGGCTCTAGCTACTTGACATCGACTGTGATGGGCCGCTTCGACTTGAATCGCAACGGTCGTTTGGACGGACAGGAGACGGCCAGCTTGGGTGTCGCCGTCGGACGCATCGACCTCGACCGCGACGGCGAGTTCTCACGTGTGGAGGTCCAGACCTACCTCACACAACTGCAAGAGGAAGCGGGCGACGTCGCCGCCGGTCTGCCCAGTTGGTTCTATGAACTCGACAAGAATCGCGACAAGCAGATCGCCATGTCTGAGTTCACCAGCGAATGGACGGACGCGAAGGTCCAGGAGTTTGCGGCGTTGGACGCCAACGACGATGGTTTTCTGACGTCGGCGGAAGCGAGTCGTTCGACGGCTCTCACCGGCGGCAGTTATCGCAATACGGAGACGACCATTCTTGTCCCGCGGACGACGATCGTCTCGGAGATCGATGTGCCTGACGACTTCGTAGTTGGCGACCTCAACGTGCAGGTTTCGATCACCCATACTTACCTGTCGCATTTGGATGTCTACTTGACAGGTCCGGCAGGGCAACGGATCGAACTGATGAGCGGAGTTGGCGGCTCTGGCGACCACTTGGACCAGACGGTGTTTGACGATCAGTCGCGATACCCGATCACCAAGGCGCGGGCGCCCTACAAGGGGACGTTCATGCCGACGGGCCTGCTGAAGAGGCAGCCGAGTTTGAGTCATTACAACGGCAAGACGGCGAAGGGCGTTTGGCAGCTAGTCGTCCGCGGGTCGCGCAGTGATCGAACCGGCTTGCTTCACAGTTGGGTGTTAGTGTTTCGACCGGCCGACAGCTTGGACGGCCCCGCGGCGGCTCCTGGTCGGGACGGCCCCTCCGGTGGACCCAGCAGCAGTTCCAGCGCGCGACGCTCTGAATCCCACGGCCAGAGATCGTCCGGCGATGCGGACAACCAGCGTCGATCCGAATCCGAAGATCGCAAAAGAGAATTCATCAAGAAGAGCATCGACAAGGGCGAGTACGAGAAGAAGGAACTCGACAAGAAGTCGTACAACAAATACGAGAAGAAACAGTCAAAGAGAGCGTACGACGACAAGAGAGAGTACTCCCCGAAGAAGAGCGACGACGAGCGCAAACGGCCGGAGTACAAGAAACGCGACGAGTAGCCGAGCAAACACGACAGTCCCGTAGCAGCCTGGCGACGTCCGCGTTGTAGTTGGAGGTGATGTTGCGAACCAAGAGAAGTGGCACGGCCACTCCTGGCCGTGAACGCCCTGGCAAACACGACTCGCGCAGCGCAAACAACCGTGACGCTGGATTCTCTGTTGCGCCAACGATGACGCATAAAAGATGCGCGACTCTTTGCCGTGAACGCGCTGGCAAACAAGACTCGCGCAGCGCAAAACAACCATAACGCTGGATCCTCTGTTGCGGCAACACGAGGATCGAAAGATGCGCGCGTTCACGGCCAGGAGTGGCCGTGCCACTTCTCCTGGCCGTGAACGCCCTGGCAAACACGACTCGCGCAGCGCAAACAACCGTGACGCTGGATTCTCTGTTGCGCCAACGATGACGCATGAAAGATGCGCGACTCTTCGCCGAGCCCGAGCGGCAGTCTGGATTCCCGAAGAACGCTATTCAGTTTCTCCAGACTCGCTTGCCTGTGGGCTGCCTTCGCTAGTTTCGCGCGCTCAAACGCAAATACGGAGAGGTTGATCTCACAATTATCGAACTGGGCGAGTTGGCGGACGAAATTGTCAAGAAATGAAAACTGCGCTAACGTTTCTCCAACACGTACCGTGCGAGTATGACAATCCCGTCGTTAAACATCCGCGTGAACGCAGGAAAGAAAACAAGGTACTTGTTGTAGGTCCGGACGCCTACCAACTCGATAGCTCTTTGCCGGTTGGCTACTAGATTGTCAAACCAGGCTCGTAACGTCGGCCGGTAATCGTGAATCGACCGGTGGCCAATGCGAAACCCAGCTCGCTCGAAGGCGCGGATTTGCGCCGGATAAGCCGCCGGCATCGAACCTGGGAAAAATATCTGAGCGGCAACAACGGAGGCCGCCGGCGACTCCACGATACCGCAGAAGAATTGGTGGACGAGGCGACCGCCAGGCTTCAATGCCTGGTGGAGCTTCGCTAAGACGATCGGTACATCCCTTTCCCGTACGTGCTCCCAAGCACCGATGGAGTAGATCTTGTCAAATTCTTGGTTTGGATAGTCGCAGGTGATGAAGTTCTTCAGTTCAACGTTATACCCGTGATGCTGCCTGATGTGGTCGACCTGTTTTTGCGAGAGCGTGTAACCAACGAGGTTTTCTGTGTTGCCAGTTTCCTCGATTACCCTGTGCATCATGGCAGCCCAGCCGCAACCCAAATCGAGAATCTTGTCTTGCGGTCGCGGATCGATGAGCCGCAGCAGAAAATTGGCTTTATTGGTTTGCGCCTCCTCTAGTGATTCCTCGCCGCAGTCGAAGTCCGCGGCGCTGTAGAACATATATCTCTTGTCCAAGAACAATTCGTAGAACTCGTTTGAGACATCGTAGTGTTGGGAGATCCCCAGCAGATGATCCTGCTTCAACTTCAGGTGCAACAACGGCCGCCGCGCGAATGCGGGCGGCCAATGGAGACGGAGCCAATCGAGCGGAGGTGGTAGGTCGTCGGTGATGCGACGCCAGACGAAATCCGGGTCGAGCGGCCGCGGGTGGCGAATCAGCGTTTGAACCGCCCCGTAAGACGGCCCGAAAACGACCGATTCACCGACGGCGACAACGTATCGGGCTAGCGCGTTCATGAAGCGAAGTAGCTCAGACGTGGTTTGTTGGTCAAAAGTAAAAATGGGTAGTGACACACGATTGTCAGGCCTTGGCTGAGACGCGGCGGCTGCGAAGAATGAGTCGCCATGCTCGTCCAAGACAACGATCGCCGGTTGCGAGTGCAGTATCCAAACGCGCTCTACCATCTTACCAGTCGGGGAGTCAGTCGAGCGCCCATCTTCCGCGGCGATCTCGACCGGGAAGCGTTCTTCGCTCAAGTGGCGGCGACCGTCGCCAAGTACTGTTGGCTCATCTACGCCATCGTTCAGATGACCAATCATTTCCATCTCTACTTTCGCACGCCTCAGCCCAACCTGTCGCGCGGCGCTCAGTTCTTGCTCGGCAACTACGCACAACAGTTCAATCGCCGCCACCGCCGCAGCGGACATGTGTTCGAAGGGCGGTTTCGTTGCCAAGTCATCGAGAACGAAAGCTACGCCTGGACGGTGAGCCGCTACGTCCATCTCAACCCTGTCCCAGCCATTGTGGAGCACCCAGCCGATTGGCCGTGGAGCAGCTACGCCGGCTATCGCGACCCCGAACTCCGCCTACCGTGGGTCTGCTACAACGACCTGTTGCATGCCTGGAGCAACGAGTTTGGCGGCGAGGCGGCCGACTATTGCGAATTCGTCGAGCGGGGGATAACGGGCGACCGCGGCGACCCATTCGTCGACGCGACCGACGGCTGGATCCTGGGTAGTGACGCCTTCGCTTCACGAGTTCGTCAGCTAGTCAGCCCCGAAAGCAACGAGCCCGACGCCATCCGCGCGCGTCGATCAACATTCTCCCTCTCCGACATCCTGGACGCGTGCTGCGAAGAGTTCGCCGTCTCGCCCGCGGAGCTGCGCCGCAAGGGTAGCCGCCACCCGGCTCGTTCGATCGTGGCCCAACTGGGGCGCGTCGAATCAGACGCCAAGCTCCGCGAGATCGCCGCCGCCCTCGGTCTGGCCCGCCGCGACTGCGTTCCCAGCCTCGCTCGCCGAGCAGCCAACGACTCGACGCTGAGCGAATCGATCAAGCGGATCCAAAGACGTCTCGTCAAAGCCGCAACGCATCAGCAAAACGCGATCATCCTTGAGTGACATGTGAATGTCATAATAAAACTGCCCCGTTTGACTTTTGACCAACGAACCACGTCTGAGCTACTTCTCCACAGGGCGGCGCTTCGCGGCTCTGCCCTGGGCTATCATGTTGCGGCCCCTTCGGGCCTTCGGGGCGGGAAGGAGTTCCTTGGCGTCGCTCGGCGCTGAGAGATCTTCGCCCACGATTCTTGGGGAAGCCCAATTGCCGCCTTCTCTTCGATAACTCACCCAGCGGAATGATGCGCGTGCCGCGTGTCGACAGGCGGTGGCGAGGATCTATACTTGCGGTCGACGGGCGGGTCTCAACACTTCCTCACTTCCTCGTGAAAACAGTTTGATGGCGGCGGAGACAATCTCGAAAACGGCAAGGCGCAATCGGTTTCAAACCAAGCGGGGCAAGTTCGGCCTGCTGTTGGCGTCGACCCTGCTCACCCTGTCCGCCACGGAGATCGGGTTTCGGATCGCCGGCGTGCGGGGCGAGTTTCACAACCCGCGCGTGATGGGACAGCTGGCCGAAGGGCAAACCGAGCCAATCGAACACGATCCCTACGGCTTCGTTCCGCACGGCACGATCCGCTTCACATACGCGTCCGATCCGCGCGGCTACTTTGATCCCGGCAACTCAATCGACATGGTTCACAATTCGGTCGGCTGGCGCGATGTCGAACACGAGCTGGAAAAACCCCCCAACACCTATCGCATCATGGGGCTCGGCGACAGCTACTTGTGGGGCGAAGGAGTAAGGCTGCAAGACTGCTGCCTGACGAAACTCGAAGATCTGCTGCAGCCCGGAGAACAGGTTCGCGTCGAGACGATCAACACAGCCTTCAGCTCGCTGAATACCGTCGACCAACGCGATCGACTCGCCTACCGTGGACTCGCCTACGAACCGGACTTGGTCATCACATTCTTCGTGCTCAACGATACGGTCACCGACTGGTCCGAGGGGCCCAAGGTCGAGTTTCACGAAGAGTACACACTGCTGTATGAAACGCCGGACGCCCTGTCTCGCATCTCCCACTTCTGGGGCTGGACGCGGCAACAGTACATGCGCGAAGTGCGGGCCCGCCGGTTCATCCGCGACTGCGTCGAGAGTTTCGATGAGGACAGCGCCGGTTGGCGTCAGAGCCGTCTGGCGCTCAGCGACATCCAACAAATCTGCCAACGAAAAGGCATGACGCACTTGGTCGTGATCTTTCCGTTCTTCCACGATCTCGACAGCGACGACTACCCGTTTCAGCCAATCCACGATACGGTGACAAAATACTGTCAGAAAAGAAAGATCCCCGTATTGGATTTGCGGGATAGCTACCGGAGCTTTCGCGGCCCCGAGTTGTGGGTCCACCCCACGGATCAGCATCCCAACGAAACCGCCCATCTGGTGGCGGCGAAGGCGGTCGCCGCCTACCTCAAAAACCATCCCAAGGTCTATTCCCCATCAGCGGCGACCGGGCAGCACGATGAGGAATGACTAATGGCTGATGGCTGATGGGTCGGGTTTTTTGAGGGGTGGCTGGGGTTGGTTGGGAAGGGCCGCGGTGCGCGACTTTTACGACACGGCTTTCTCGATTACTTCGCCGTGGATGAGCGTGAGTCGTTCTCGGCGGCCCTGGTGGGGATAGCTGAGTTCGTCTTGATCGAGACCCAGTTGGTGCAGCAACGTCGTGTGCACGTCGCGGAAATGATACGGATCCTCCGTCGCCCGCAAGCCGATCGCGTCGGTGGCTCCAATCGCCTGACCGCCCTTCACGCCGCCGCCGGCCATCCACATCGAGAAGCCGACGTTGTGGTGGTCGCGGCCCTTGGAGCCTTGAGCCTCCGGCGACCTGCCGAACTCACCACCCCACAACACGAGCGTCGAGTCGAGCAGACCGCGACGCTTGAGATCGGTGAGCAGCGCGGCGACGGGCTGATCGGTTTCCGACGCCATGCGGATGTGGTTCTCCTCGATGTCGCTGTGGGCGTCCCATTGCAGGTTGCCGGGTCCGCCGCCGGATACGACGACTGAGAAACGCACGCCGCGCTCCACCAGACGTCGGGCCAACAGGCACCGCCGCCCGTAGTCGTCCGTCGGTTCGCGGCCAACGCCGTAAAGCTCCAGCGTCTCGGCCGTTTCTCGCGACAGGTCAAACGCCTCGGGAGCCTCCGTCTGCATGCGAAACGCCAATTCGTAAGCGGCGATGCGCGCGTTCAACTCGTCGTCGGCCGGATCGGCGGTCGCTCGGTTGATCTTGCGAATCAAGTCCAACGTCGCGCGACGCTCGGGCAACGTGACGCCACTGGGAAGATCGAGGTTGCGAACGGGCCGATTCCCCGGCCTCAACATGGTTGGCTGAAATGTGGCCGGTAAGAACCCCTGCCCGTACATCGGCTGGCCCGCCTCGAGCGCGCCGTCCGGATCGGGAAGCACGACGTACGACGGCAGCGACTGAGATTCCGAGCCGAGCCCGTAGATCACCCACGATCCCATCGAGGGAAAGCCGGGAGCCAGCCGGCCGCTGAACAGTTCGTACTGAGCCGCCGAGTGAACGACCTTGTCGCCGTGGCAGGAACGAATCACGGCGATGTCGTCGATGCATTTCGCCGTGTGCGGAAATAGATCCGACACCTCCACGCCCGATTCGCCGTGGCGGCGAAACTTCCGCTTCACGCCCAGCAACTTGGCGTCTTTCTCGATCCGTTGGTACTTCGCCTCGCCGAACTCTTTCGGTCGCGGCTGACCGGACAGCTTGTTGAGCAACGGTTTGGGATCGAACGTCTCAACCTGACTCGGGCCCCCCGCCATGAACAAGAAGATCACCGACTTGGCCGGTGCCGAAAAATGCTGCTCGCGGGGGGCGAGTGGATTGTTCGCCGCCACCGCCTCTTCGTGCATCAGCGCGGAGAGCGCAAGCGAACCGACGCCGCAGCACGATGTGGAAAGAAAACCCCGACGATCCATGGCTATCTCAAGCAGGTCAGAGCAGCAAGGTCAGAGTAAGGTGGGAGTATTGATCCTAACCGAATGGCCCGCCGATCGCCACAGTGGCCGAGATCCGCCGGCGAGCCGCGGCGAGCTGCGGCGGTCGGGGTTGAGGAGTTAGTATTGGACGCGACTTGGCGGCGCCATTAGAATTGTCAGAACCCCGCCTGCCACCTCAACCTACGGTGGCGTCAACTCACCATCCACTAACTGGCGCCGACTTTGGCTGCTGGAATCGACATGGCCCCAATCATTCGAATTCGCCCCGTGCGCCGACTGGCATTCAACTCCTCCCTCCTGTTGTCTTCCCTTATCTGCGGGTCGATCTGCGGGTCGATCAGTTGGGGAGCCGAATCGGTTGAGGCGATCAGTTTTGTCAACGATGTCGTACCCGTGCTGACGAAGGCGGGGTGCAATGCGGGAGCCTGCCATGCGAAGGCGGGCGGCGGCCAGAACGGTTTTCAACTCTCGTTGCTCGGGTTCGAACCGCGCGACGATCACTCTCATCTAGTCAAAGAGGGTCGCGGGAGGCGGTTGTTTCCAGCCGCTCCGCGGCGCAGCCTGATCTTGCGAAAAGCCTCCGGGCAAACACCGCACGGCGGCGGCGTGCGACTGCCGGTCAACTCGACCGGTTATCGCATGATCGAACAATGGATCGAAGCGGGGACTCCGTTCGGCGACGATGTGGAACGGCGATTGGTTTCGGTGCGTGTTGAGCCCAGTAGCGGTCTCGTCCCGATCGGCGGGGAACAGCAGTTGAAGACGACGGCCAAGTATTCCGACGGCAGCGTGCGAGACGTGACCCAGTTGGCTCTCTACGAGTCGAACGCGGATGCGATGGCCGAAGTCGACGGCGCCGGTTTGATTACGGTGAGTGACATCCCCGGCAAAGTAGCCGTGATGGTTCGTTACCAGGGTCAGGTGTCGGTATTCACAGCGGCTGTCCCGTTGGGCGCGGCGGTCGACAATCTGCCGGAAATCAGAAACTTCGTCGACCAGCATGTCTTCGCGAACCTGAAGCAGATCGGAATTCCGCCCTCGCCGATTTGCGACGACGCAACATTTCTGCGCCGCGTGACGTTGGATATCGCCGGTCGACTCCCGACCGCGGCCGAGGCGATCGAGTTTAGTAAGAGCGACTCCAGCGACAAGCGGGATCAGGTGATCGATCGCCTGTTGCGCAGCCCGCAATACGCGGACTACTTCGCCAGCAAATGGACTCCTCTTCTAAAGAACCGCCGCGATCGGACCAACGACATCACGTCCAACTTCGCCTTTCACGCGTGGATTCGAGACAGTCTGCTGGCCAACGTTTCCTACGATCAGTTCGTCCGCGAATTGCTGGCGGCGACCGGCACGGTGGTCGGCAACCCACCGGTTGCCTGGTACAAGCGAGTGAAAGATCCCAAAGAGCAATTGGAGGACGTCGCCCAGTTGTTCCTCGGTGTGCGCATGCAGTGCGCCCAGTGTCACCATCACCCGTTTGAACGTTGGAGCCAAGACGACTACTACAGCCTGGCGGCGTTCTTCAGCCAGATCGGCCGCAAGCCGACGGCTACCGCCGGCGAAGACCTCATCTTTCACAAGCGGGGGGCGGCGACTGCCAAGAACGTGAAGACGGGCGTGTCGCTGCGGCCGTCTGCGTTAGGCGACGATGTCGGCTTGATTGGTCCCGACGACGATCCCCGCCTGCGGCTCGCGGACTGGATGAGTTCGGAGAAGAACGAGTACTTCGCCAAGGCGCTGGTCAACCGATACTGGAAACACTTTTTCAAACGCGGGTTGATCGAGCCGGAAGACGACATTCGCGACACGAATCCTCCGACGAACCCGGAGTTGCTCGCCGCGCTGGAACAACATTTCATTTCCAGCGGCTTCGATCTCAAAGAACTGATCCGCGCACTGACTCGCTCGAGCGCTTACCAGCTGAGCGCTCAACCCAACGAGTTCAACCGCGTCGATCGCCAGAACTATTCGCGGTTCTATCCGCGGCGGCTGCAAGCCGAGGTGTTGCTGGACGCCGTCGACGACATGACCGGCGCGACGACACGATTCCCCAATCTGCCCGCCGGCACGCGTGCGATCGCCCTACCCGACAACAGCTACAACAAGTCGTCGGCGTTTCTGCAGGTCTTCGGCCGCCCGGCCAGCGCCAGCGTTTGCGAGTGCGAGCGCGTGCAATCGTCGAGCCTCGCTCAGAGTTTGCACTTGATCAACTCCGGCGAAATGAAGGCCAAGTTGGCGACTGGCGGCGGCCGCGCGGCCCGCCTGTCGTCGTCGGACATGACGACGGAGGAGAAGATCAACGAGCTCTACATGGCGGCCTTTTCTCGCCCGCCTCGAGCAAACGAAATGAAAATCGCCAGCAACTACTTGCTGGAACCGCTGACGGACGCGGACGGTAAACCGATCGGCGCGAACACGGCGAAGCGGCAAAACCTGCAAGACCTGATTTGGGCGTTGATAAACACGAAAGAGTTTCTCTTTAATCACTAGTTGTCCAAGGTGTCACATGAAAGCGTGCGTGTTCGCCGCAACGTTGGTTCTCGTCGGTTTGACGTCGTCGATGTCGTCGTTGGCGCAGTCGGTCTGTTTGCCGTCGCCGCGCCTGTTGACGACGATGCCGATGGGCGGCCAAGTCGGCGGGCAGGTGGAGATCAAGATCACCGGCGACAACATCGACGACGCCGATACTCTGATGTTCTCTCACCCGGCCATCACGGCGAAGCCAAAACTCGACGCCGCCGGAAAACTCGTCGCCAACACGTTCGTCGTATCGATCGGCGAGAAGTGTCCGCTGGGCGTGCACGAAGCGAGACTGTTGACTCGACTCGGCGTCTCGTCGTCGCGAGTCTTCAATGTCGGCGCGATGCCCGAAGTGACGCAAAGCGCGCCGAACACATCGTTGAAGACGGCGCTGGACCTGCAAGTCAACTCGACCTGCAACGCGGTGATGACCAGGCAGGCGATCGACTACTACCGATTCCACGCCGCGAAGGGTAAGCGGATTGTGGTCGATTGCGCGGCGGAGGGGATCGACTCGAAGCTCAAGCCCGTGCTGATTGTCGCGGACGCGGAGGGAGCCGACTTGATGGTCGAGCGCCGGGGCGGCGCGATCGACTTCGTCGCGCCCGCAACGGCGGACTACGTGATCAAGGTTCACGAGTTGACGTACAACGGCGGCGCGCAGTACTTCTATCGCCTCGCCGTGCAAGAGGCGGCCGCCGGCCAGGTCGTGCCGCGGCTGCCGTCGACAAGTTCGGTGAGTTCGTTCTCTTGGCCGCCGCCAGGATTGCCGGCGGCTGCGGAGAAAGCGGAGACCGAGCCCAACAACAAGCACGCCGAAGCTCAACAGATCACATTGCCCTGCGACATCGCCGGCAGTTTCTTTCCCGCCGCCGACGTCGACACATTTCAGTTCACGGCCAAGAAGGGCGATGTCTGGTGGGTGGAGGTCGCCTCGGAGCGGCTCGGCCGACCGACGGATCCGTCGATTGTCGTACAGCACATCAGCGGCCCGGCGAACGCCGAACAGCGAACAGACGTTGTCGAGCTGAGCGACATCCCCAGTCCGGTGAAAGTCTCCAGCAACGGCTACTCGTATGACGGACCTCCGTACAACGCCGGATCGACAGACGTGCTCGGCAAGCTCGAGATCAAGGAGGACGGAGTCCACCGCCTGCAGATCCGCGATCTGTTCGGCGGCACGCGAAAGGATCCGCAGAACATCTATCGTTTGGTGATTCGCAAAGCGGCTCCCGACTTCGCGCTCGTCGGGTGGGCGCTGCATATGAATCTCCGCAACGGCGACCGCAATGCGCTCTCCAAACCGATCGCCTTGCGTGGCGGCGCGACGATGCCGATCGAAGTGGTCGTCGTCAGACGCGATGGCTTCGCCGGCGAGATCGCGTTGTCGATGGCCGACCTGCCGCCCGGCGTGACGGCGACCGGCTTGAACATTCCCGCGGGACAATCGCGGGGCATCATGTTGGTAACGGCCGATCCGGCGGCTCCACGGGGCTTGAGCAGCGCGAAGTTCTTCGGCCGGGCGACGATTGACGGCAAGACGGTCGAGCACCCCTGCCGGCTCGCTTCGATGAAGTGGCCCGTGCCGGACGCCAGTCAGCAGATACCGAGTCCGCGGTTGCTGGCCGATGTGCC
Organism: Pirellulaceae bacterium; assembly: GCA_030748485.1. Lineage (GTDB taxonomy): Bacteria > Planctomycetota > Planctomycetia > Pirellulales > Pirellulaceae > JASMLW01. The sequence continues at coordinate 4,578 of JASMLW010000119.1, read as the reverse complement.
CGTCTCGGTGAGTGACGCCGAATTGGCTCCGATCACGATCGCCGCCGAGAAGCGAGTTTGGGAGGTTGCGGCCGGTGAGAAGTTGACCATTCCGTTAAAGCATACGCGTCGCTGTGAGTTTTCCGGCTCGACGATCAACCTGCGGACGTATGGCCCGGGATTCACGGGAACTCCCGCTTTCGATGCGGCGTTGGACGCGGACGCATCATCGGCGACGATCGATCTGGCGGCTTTAAAGACTCCGCCCGGCGAGTACTCGATTGCTTTCTATGGCAGCGCCGTGGCCAAATACCGATATAATCCAACGGCGATCGCCGTCGCGAAACTCGCCCTCCAGACAGCGGAGAAAAATCTCGCCGCCAGCGCGGGCGAGGCGAAGAGGTTGGCGGACGTCGCCAAGACGGCGGCTGAGGACGTCAAGGCTGCAGCCGAGCAAGCGGCGGCCTCGGCGGCGGCCAAACAGAAAGCGGCGGCGGCGAATGTGGCGACGGCCAAGAAGAACCTGCAAACAGCAACCGCAAAGTCGCAACCCAAAGACATCGTCGACATTGTGGTTTCCACACCGATCACGATTCGCGTCAAACCTGCGGAGAAGAAATGACTCATCCGTTTAACGCATCGTCGAATCTACATTGTCCCGGTCCCGACACGCGCCGCGGTTTCATGAAGATGGGCCTGGCGGGTTTCGCCACGCTCAGCCTCCCCGGTCTGCTGCGGTTGCGGGCCGCGAGCCCGGCGGCCGCCGACTCGAACAAAACGGCCGTGATCATGATTTGGAAGCCGGGCGGCTGTTCTCACATCGATACTTACGATCCCAAACCGGACGCGACCAGCGAATACCGCGGGCCGTTCGGCACCATTTCGACGGCCGTGCCCGGAATGCGTTTTTCTGAGTTGTTGCCGATGCAGGCGAAGATCGCCGACAAGATCACCGTGTTGAGGTCCATGCGTCACGGCAGCCCGGGTCATCCGGCCGGGACGATGCGAATGCTCTCCGGCGACCCGGACACGCGAGATAAGACGAAACCCAGTTTGCCCGATTGGATGTCGGTGACGAACTACCTGCGTTCGCACGACGCGGTGCGTACCAACCCGCTTCCGGCGTACGTCGGAATCAGCCCGCCGACTTCCTACAACGGCCCGGCCTACTTGGGCGAGGCGTATTCGCCATTTTCGGTGACCGGCGATCCGAACAATCCGAAGTTCGAGGTCCCCAATATCGGGCTCTCCAATCCAAACGAGGTCAAGCACCTCAGCCGTCGCGCTTCGCTGCGGCAGAATCTCGACACGTTGGAGCGAGCGTTCGATCAAGCTGGCGAATTGGAGGCGTTGGACGAGTTCGAAACGCAAGCCATGACGTTGCTGACGAACCCGAAGACGAGGGAGGCGTTCGACTTGTCGAGGGAGGAAGATCGCACGCGCGACCGCTACGGCCGCAACTCGTGGGGCCAACAATTGTTGATGGCGCGGCGTTTGGTCGAGGCCGGCGTGGAGGTGCTGACGACCAGCCTCCGCGGTCCGCTTTGCGGTCGCGTCAGCAATTGGGACGATCACGCGGTCAATCACCACGTTTTCGATGCGCTGCGATTTCGCTCGCGGGCCTACGACCAAGCCGTCTCGGCGCTGATCGAGGACATTCATGAACGCGGGCTCGACAAACGCGTGTTGGTTGTCGCGACGGGTGAGTTTGGTCGAACGCCCAAGATCAACTATCAACCGAGCACAGGGGCCGGGAACGCCAGTGCGCCAGCCGGGACCAAACAGCCGGGCCGCGACCACTGGGTTCGCGCTTTCTCCAACGTTTGGGCCGGCGGTGGAATCGACGCCGGTGGTTTTATCGGAACCACAGACAAACGCGGTGAGGATTCGATCGAACGGATTTGTCGGGAGGGAGACTTTCTGGCCACGATCTACCAACACCTCGGCGTCGATTGGGCCAACACGACGATTCGCGATTTTAACGGCCGACCGACTCCTATCGTCGAGCGCGGCAAACCGATTCCCGAACTGATCGGGTAACGTGGTTGACTCTGCGTGAACTCAGTTGCCTTGTTCGCCGCTGTGACCTGCGTCGCACGTCCGCGCGCTAAGTCACGCATAACGATGGATGGGAGATCAGATGTCCCGCTCGCTGCGTATGGCGGTTTTTCTTTGCTGTTTTCAAGCAGTCGCCATTTCCCTGTTGGCCATCTCGACCTTGGCGGCGGAACAGGTCGTCAGCGAGGGTGTGCTCGGCCGGGGAGAGACTTGGGAGACGCCGTGGCGAGCGATTGACAGTCGCGTCGAGGGGCCAACGGTGGTCGTCGTCGCCGGACTGCACGGCAATGAACCGGCGGGCTACCGCGCGGCCGAGCAGATCAAGTACTGGCCGATCGCGGCGGGCAAACTGGTCGTCCTGCCCCGCGTCAACCGGCTGGGGTTGGCCGCCAATACGCGCTGGGCTCCCGAGTTTCGGAACGACCGGGCGCGTCGCGATCTCAATCGAAACTTTCCCACGAGCGATCGAGACGAAGTGCTGACTCCAGTGTGCCAAGCCGTCTGGAAGTTTGTGCAAGAGCAGAAGCCGGAATGGGTCTTCGACCTGCACGAAGGATTTGATTTTCATCGGTTGAATTCCAAATCTGTTGGCTCGAGCGTGATCGCCTTTCCCGCGGAGGCTGAGTTCGCCTCACTGCTCTGCCGCGAAGTTAACGCGGACGTCGCCGTTGACCGACAGTTCGATTTGCTGGCCAAGTCGGGCCCGGTCCGCGGCAGCCTGGCCCGCGCCTGCGGGGAACGTCTGGCAGCGAAGAGCTTCATCTTGGAGACCACGTTCAAGTCGCAGCCGGTGTCGCTGCGGGCTCGTCAACATCGGCGGATGGTGTCGACAGCGTTCCTGCAAATCGGACTCATCGACAGCGACTGCACCGACCGTTTGGCGCCGGCGAGCGCACCTGGTGTAACGCGGATCGCTCTGTTCGACGACGCCGGCGCGAATGAGGCCAAAGTGCTCAAGGTGATCGACGATCGCCCCGACTCAATCGTTTGCCACGTTGGCGGCGTCGACATGAAGCCACAGGTGCTCGAGCAATTTGATGTCGTCGTCTTCCCCGGGGGATCGGGCAGCAAGCAAGGCGCGGCGATCGGCGCGAAAAGGCGAGGCCACGTGCGCGACTTCGCTGAGCGCGGCGGCGGTGTGGTGGGAATCTGCGCCGGCGCTTACCTCTGCTCCTCTCACTACACTTGGTCGCTCGACCTAATGAACGCGGCCGTTTTCAACAAGAGTTTCGAGATCCCGGGTAAAGGTCGCAAGTCGATGTGGTTTCGAGGACCGGCGACCGACGTCGATGTCGAAGTCACCAGTCGAGGCGCCACAGTGCTCGGAGTGAAGGGATTGAGTTCCGTGCGATATCAAAACGGACCGATTCTTTCGCCCGGCGATGATCCAGATCTACCGACGTTCGAACCGCTGGCTTTTTTTCGCAGCGAGAACGGCATCTACGAACCGCAAAAGAACACGATGATCGACACGCCGGCTGTCGTTGCGGCTCAATACGGTCTCGGACGGGTGCTGGCGATCAGTCCGCACTTCGAGTCGACGAAGGGGCGGGAGGCGGTTGTGCGCAGCGCAATCGAACACGTCCGCCGCCGGGGCGATCAAAAACGCTAACGGCGTTGCCTTCGCATGCTGGACGGCAGGCTCGTCGCAACGCGGCGAACGCGGCGTTGTTTTTGCAAATCGCCGCCGACCTGATATGAATAGCGGTCCCCCGATCGACACTCCATCCAACCGAGTCGCGAATGCGTGACGAGTCGTCCTCACCGACTGATCCAGCGGCGGCGAAACTGGGGCGTCCCAGTCATACGCGTTGGTTGATCATCGGCGTCGGTTGTTTCGCCAGCTTCTTGACGTACATCCACCGATACGCGTGGGGCGTCACGCGCCCGGATTTGCGCCAGGAGTACAACCTTTCGCCCGAGGACATGGGTTGGTTGGACGCGGGATTCAATTTGACCTACGCGTTCGGACAGGCTCCTGGCGGTTGGGCGGGCGACATCCTGGGACCGCGTCTGGTGATACCGCTGGCCGCCATCTTGTGGACGTTGGCGATGGTGGGTCCCGCCTTGACCGGTCGCTTCTGGCCGTTGTTGGGATTGCGTTTGGCGTTCGGCGCCGCGCAGGCTCCCTGCTATCCCAACCTGGGCAAGTTGACCAAGAGTTGGGCTCCGCTCTCGGTGCGCACGTCCGTGCAAGGCCTGGTTGCTTCATTCAGCGGCCGCGCGGGCGGCGCCATGGCTCCACCGCTGATCGGCATCGTCTTGATGACCTGGTTGGGATTCAGCTGGCAGATGTCTCTGTACGCGTTGGCCGGTAGCGGCTTTGTGTTCGCGCTCTTATTTTGGGCCGTGTTTCGCAATCACCCTGCGGACCACTCGTGGTCGAACGATGCTGAGCGAGCTTTGATCGAACACGGTGAACCGCCGGCCAAAGACGCCACTCGCATTCACTGGACTCCCGCCGGGGTCCGCAACCTGGTCGTCTTTATGGGCGCATCGTTTTGCAGCACGTTCGCCGACAATTTTTTTGTCATTTACATG